>NZ_CAIPNF010000027.1 GCF_903866365.1 uncultured Thiocystis sp. | reverse complement strand
GGCTTGTTGCCGCCGAATAATCCGCCGAGTCGCTCCTGAAGCTTGCGCACGACTTCATCGAGGTCGGGTGGACCTTGATCGCCGCCGCTCTTGCCGCTCCAGGGGTCTTGGTTACCGCCACCTGGCTCATTCCAGGCCATAGCTACTCCGTCTGTTCATGTGTGTTAGGTATGGGAGGTGTCTGGGATGGCCATCGCTCGAATGGCGTATCAAACACGGTTGCGAAAGACATTGATGATCTTGCCCGTCTTTGGCTTAAAAATATAGGTGCCGACGCTGGCGCTCGATATCAAGCTCGGGCAGCGTCAAGGCTCGCGACGAGAACCGAATAAGGGTCCGATTGTATGTGACCGACCGGATAACGGCAAATGAGCCGTTAGCGGGAGAGCGCATGCAGTCGCCGTCGCAGCGACTCGTCGGTGGCTAGCAGCCGTTCGAGCCGAGCGATTCCGACGACGAACTCGATGGTCCAGCCGCCCGTCTCGACTGGCTGGTCCGACAGCACCTGCGCATGCTCGAAGAGCCAGGCACGGAGTTTGCCGTCGCTTGGCTCCAGACGAAAACGCTTGCGCACTTGGCTGCCGCCGGTCAGTTCGCCCAGCGCCCGCAGCAGGCCGTCGATGCCCGCGCCCGTGTGGGCCGACAGCCAGACGCGGGTCGGCACGCCGTTCGCGTCGCGCTCGATGCGCGGCAAGGCGTCATCGAGCAGATCGAGTTTGTTGAAGACCTCCAGGCGTGGCAATGCGTCGCAGCCGATCTCGGCCAGGACTTTTTCCACATCGTCGATCTGGCGCGCGCGCTGGGCAGCCGCCGCATCCACGACATGCAACAGCAGATTGGCGTTGCGAGCTTCCTCCAGGGTCGAGCGAAAGGCGGCGACCAATTCATGCGGCAGGCGACTGACGAACCCGACGGTATCGGCCACCAGCACGCGCCCGCCGCTTGGCAGCGCGAGACGCCGCAGGGTCGGATCCAGGGTGGCGAACAACTGGTCGGCCTCGAAGACGCCCGCCGCGGTCAATTGGTTGAACAGGGTCGACTTGCCGGCGTTGGTATAGCCGACGAGCGAGATCACCGGCAGCTCGGCCCTGGCCCGCGCCTTGCGGCCCTGGGCGCGCTGAACCTCGATGCGATCCAGACGCCGGTCGAGCGTGTCCACCCGTTTGGAGAGCAGACGCCGATCGGTTTCAAGCTGGGTTTCGCCGGGGCCGCGCAGTCCGATCCCGCCCTTCTGGCGCTCCAGATGGGTCCAGCCGCGCACCAGACGGGTCGACAGATGCTTGAGTTGCGCCAGTTCGACCTGGAGTTTGCCCTCGAACGAGCGCGCGCGCTGCGCGAAGATATCTAGGATCAGGCCGGAGCGATCCACCACCCGGCATTGCAGCAGACGCTCCAGATTGCGTTCCTGGGCCGGCGACAAGGGATGGTTGAAGATCGCCAGATCGGCATCGAGCGCCGCGACCATCGATTTCAGTTCCTCGGCCTTGCCGGTCCCGACGAAGAGTCGCGGATCGGGGACCGCGCGCGAACCGCCCAGGGTGCCAACGACTTCGGCGCCGGCCGCCGTCGCCAGAAGCGCGAACTCCTCGCGCTCGTCCGGCAGGGCGGTCGAACCCATGTCCAGATGCACCAGCACCGCCCGCTCGCCAAGCTTGGGGCGCTCGAACACGAGCGAGTTCACGGACGAAGCGGGCGTTTCGCGCCCGGCTGAAACGCTTGTGGTCGCTTTCAACGATTACCCGGCTCTAGCAGGTCTGGCTCAGGCAGTGCGTCGTCGGCGAGTGGCAATTTGACGTTACGGGCGGGCACCACGGTCGAAATCGCATGTTTATAGATCATCTGGCTGACATTGTTCTTCAGCAAGACCACGAATTGATCGAAGGATTCGATCTGGCCCTGCAATTTGATGCCATTGACCAAAAAGATCGACACGGGGATGCGCTCCTTCCGGAGTGCGTTGAGAAAGGGGTCTTGCAGGCTTTGGCCCTTGGACATGGTTGTCTCCTTCTTATTGTTGCTTGGCACGAATGCCCGGCTTAAAAATCCGTGGATCCCAGTTTGGGTCCACGAAACAGTCCGTTGGGTTGCAGCCGGGACGAGCACGCCCAACGAAAAACGGGGCAGCAGCAGTGGTTAATTGAAGTTGAAATTCCTCGAACATCACCTTGAGCTTGCCGTGGCCTGCTCAATCAACGCCAACGCCTGCTCTAACGGGGCCGGATCGTCGGCCAGCCAATGACCATCGGATTCCGGACGGAGCCAGGTCAATTGACGTTTGGCGAGTTGTCTCGATGCCACGATACCGCAATGCAGCATTTGATCCCAATTGCATTCTTTCCGCAAATATTTCAAGACCTGCCGATACCCCACGCAACGCATCGACGGCAGATCCTCGGTCAGGTCGCCACGCTCCAGCAGACCCGCCACCTCTTCTACCAGCCCCTGATCGAGCATGGTACGAAAGCGCCGTTCGATCCGCGCGTGCAAGACACTGCGCTCCAGGGGCGCGCGGATCAGTTTCAGTAATCGGTATGGAAGTTGCTGAGATACCCCGGCGGATCGGATCAGTTCGCTCATGGAACGGCCGGCGAGCGCATGAACCTCCAGCGCGCGCTGGATGCGTTGCGGATCGTTCGGATGGATCTGGCGCGCGGAATCGGGATCGACGATGGCTAAACGGTCATGCATGGCCGGCCAACCAAGCAAGACGGCCTCGTCCAGGAGCGCGCGACGGACCTCGGGATCGGCGCTCGGCAGCCATGCCAAGCCTTGCTGTAGAGCGCGAAAATACAGCATGGTTCCGCCGACCAGCAGCGGAATGCGACCCTGCGCGACGATCTCGGCCATCGCCGTCAGGGCATCGGCGCGAAAACGCGCGGTCGAATAGGCATCGCTCGGGTCCAGAATGTCGATCAGTCGATGCGGCGCCTCGGCCAGAATCTCGGCACCGGGTTTGGCGGTCCCGATATTCATGCCGCGATAGACCATGGCCGAATCGACGCTGACGATGTCGCACGGCAGGCGTCGCACCAAATCGACGGCCAGATCCGTCTTGCCAGAGGCGGTCGGTCCCATCAACAGGATGGCCAGGGGCCGTTGGTCGGGCATCGCTTGCGGCGGGGCTTGATTGGTTCGCGCCATCATCGGAAAGTATCGTCATCTCTGAAACTAGACGGGCAACGGGTCACTTTATGTTCAACGTCACGGAACTGATCCACGACCTGACCACGGCAACGGGGCAGATGAAACAGGCGGCGCTGGCGGACGATTGGGCGTTGGCCGAAAAAATCCAAAAACGCCGCGCGCTGCTGATCGAGCGGATTGTCGAGTACGCCGAGACCGCGACGCTGACCGAGCAGGAAACCAATGAATTGAACGCCGTGCGCGAACAGGAAGCGACGATTATCGCACGGGCGGGCGCCCGCCATCAGGCGCTGGGACAGGCGCTGGCCGATACGCAAAGCGGCACGCGCGCGGGAAAGCAAAGCCGAATGCAGAAAGCCTATGGCGCACCCGGCATCAAGCGCCCGTAGGACGAGCAGCGGTCAATCCAAGGCATCACAGGAAATCGAACAGCGAGAGCTTGCTGGTCTGCACATAGGTCTGCTGGGCGGCCTGCAGGACGGTTTCCTGCAGCTTGTAGCGGCTGATGGCGTCGGCGTAGTCGAGGTCGCGGACATCGGAGAGGGTGGATTCCAGATTCAACTGCCGCTCTGCGTTCAGATCGGTCTGAATTTCCAGCGTGGAAAGGCGTAGACCGACTGCGGTGCGGACCTCGTTGAGCCGATCCATGCCGGAATCGATGTTACGCAACGCCATGCTGGATGCCTTGGCAAAAAGATCCTGGGCCGTCTCATCGCTCTGTGGCGTTTCAAGCGCGGTGGCGATGCTGTCGAGCGTTTGGAACAGACTGACCTGGGGCACGGGGCGCGAGAGGATCTCGTCACCATCGGCGGGTGCGGTGAGAGGATCGAGGGTGACGCGGCGACCGGCGAATTCAATTGGCGTGTTTGGTGTAGGCGGTACAAAAACGCCAGCACCATCAGTCGATCCATAAACGCCGCCGATCAGTTGTCCGCTGGAATCCTGGACGGAATTGCCGTCGGGATCGAGTATTTGATACTCCACGGAACCAGGGTTGACGGTCGGAAACTTGAAACGAATCCGCAAGTTTTGGCCAGCACTATTCAGCGCGTCGTCAAGATTCCCCGCTTCGACCTTCACCACATCCACCGTCCCGGTATTGGTTGACTTTGGCACTGCCTCGGTCAACAAACCGCTGCGTTCCGGAATTTCCATCAAGACCGTCGCGCCCGTATCGCCAACCGCAATCCGCCGGGTGCTGGTAATCGCCAACTCGCGCACCGCGCCATCGCCCTCGGCGCCAACATAAGACACCCGCCCGTCATCAGCCATCACAAAGGGCGAGGTTTGCGAGCGTGTGCCGGCAAAGAGATATTCGCCATTGGCATCCTGGGTATTGGCGATGTCGAAAATATCGTCGCGGAGCTGGCGGATTTCGCTGGCGATAATGTTGCGGTTGCTCTGGTTATAGGTGTCGTTGCTGCCGGCGATCACCAACTCCCGTACCCGTTGCAGTGCGTTCTGGACAGCATCGATCTGCGCCTCCTCCTGTTCGAGCCGGGGCTGGGCATAGTCGCCATTGCGCTGATATTGCTCGGTCGCCTTGATGGCGGCGTCCAACTGGACGGACTGGGCCGCCCCGCTGGGATCGTCGGAAGGCGTCAGAATACGTCGGCCAGTGGACATCTGTAGACTGGTGTGATTGAGCTTGGCCTGCGCATTCTGCATGGCCGAAAGACCGGATTGGAAAATCTGTGACGTGGAGATGCGCATCGTGTTGTCCAATTTAACGCCGGACGGCGCTCAACAAGGTGTCGAACAGGGTGCTACTGACGGCGATCACCTGCGCGGCGGCTTGGTAGGCTTGCTGAAAACGGATCAGGTTAGCCGCCTCTTCATCCAGGTTCACGCCCGAGATCGACTCGCGCTGGGCCTGGGCGTCCGCGAGCAGAACGGCGCTGGAATCGCGCGCAATCTGCACCTGGCGCGTCTCGGTGCCCACGTCGGACAGGATGCTGTTGTAACCGCCCTGAAAGGTGGTGTGCCCTTCCACGATGCGGGCATCCTGCAAGTCGGTCATGGCGAGCATATTGCGGTTGTCGCCTTCGCGGCCCTTGCCGAGATCGACCGTGAAGGTATCGTAAGGCCCAGGCGTTCCACGGATATCCAGTTCCCAACCATTGACCGAGTCGATCGTCGTGGTCGCGGGTTGAGGCGTCTCCAGCGGGAAGGAGGCAACGTCAATCTCGAAGGCGGCCCCATCGTCAGGAGCTCCCTTGACCTTTAGCTCCCAACCATTCGCCGTGATCGTGGTGGTACCGGAAGGATCGAGCGAAAAACGCTCGCCATCCACATCAAATTGATTTTTTGTCGCATCGAACGTCACGGATGCAGGAACGAGCAGATTGCTGTTTTTAGGATCGAGAACGCGGAACGCCTCCACGGTCGCGCTGCCCGCATCCGCGCCATGGCGAGGACTCAATAGATTAAATTCATCGCCTGCGTCGTTGACCACCACCGCAGCTGGCAGATAGGTATCGGGCGTGGGTGGATCGGCAGTGACACGCAGTCCGGTCGGGCGGGCATCGCCCGTGTTGGCCGCCTCCGCCAGGGCGCCGGACGCCGCGGCAATCCCGGCCGGATCCGTGATCGCGACCTTGATATCGTTGGCAACGGAACGAGTTGGCTGGATCAGCCAGCTATCGCCTGACGCGGCAGTCGACAGGCTGTTGGTGTCGATGCGAAGACCATCGCCGACAAGGATATTGGGATCCGTTGCATCGGGCACGAGGGTGACGGATTGGTTGTCGGGCTGGCGCGTTAATTGAAATCCCGCGCTGCTATAACTCAGGCGATAATCGCTCGGAGTGAGTTGGCTGACATTATCGATCGTGACCCCCGGCGATGCGGTCGCCGTATTACCCGACCTCGCATAGACATCCACGGCTGGTAGCTCGAAAAGATCCCCGCCCAATTCGCCATTCAGGTCCAGACCAAGCCGGTTCTGCTCGTTAAAGCTGGTCGCCAGGGTTAACCCGATCAGCCCCAGCTCGTTCTGGGCGGTATCGAGTACGCTGGCGCGGGTCTCCAACAAGCCGCCGATCTCGCCCCCGCTCATAAAGCGGGTGACGTCGACGGGTTGGCCGCTGCTGGACGTGAAGCCAATGTCCAGATTGCTCGGGTCGCCCGACAGATAACCGGTTGTCAATTGGCGGGTGCCCCCACCCATCACCAGCGCCTGACCATTGCCAATGAACACATTGATGGCGCCGTCATCCTGTTTACTGGTGCTGAGGTCGATCTTTTCAGCCAGCTTGTTCAGCAGATTGTCGCGCTGATCGAGCAGATCGTTGGCTGGCGACCCGCTGGTGGACCCCGAAACGATCTTGCGATTGAGATCGGCCAGGGATTGCGCGTATTGGTTGATCTCCTCGACGGTGGCCTTGATCTGCCCGTTGACCAGCGAGCGCTGTTCCTCAAGCTGACCGTTGACCGCGCCGAAGCGCGCCGCCAATGTCTCGGCCTCCTTCAAGAACACGGTGCGGCCGGGGATCGCGGTCGGATCGTCGGCCACGTCCTGGACCGCGGCAAAATAGTTCTGCAGGCTCGGTGTCAGGCCAGTGCTCTCATCCGCGAGCAGACGGTCCACCCGCTCGGCGAAGGCGGCGCGCACCTCGCTATTGGCGTTGTTGGTCAGGCTGCCACGCAGTTGGGCGCTCACCAGATCGTCCTGCATCCGCCGGACGCTGGAGACCTGCACCCCGGTACCGAGATAGCTGCCGCCCAGGTACTGCGGGGCGCGCGCCGACAAGTCGACCCGCTGGCGGCTATAGCCCTCGGTCGCCGCATTGGCGATGTTGTGACTGGTCGTCGCCAAGGCCCGCTGGAAGGCCAGCAAGCCTGAAACGCCGGTGCCTAATATGCTCATTGCATCAACCTGTTCGTCGACAATTCACGAAGCCCTGCCGCCAATCCGGACGCCTCTCGCCTTCGCGCGCTCATCGCTCAACTCTTCGTGGTGTTATCGGCTTGGCCGGCAAAGACTTGAGTGTCGAGATTGGCGCTCAGGCGTTCGAGTCGGTCACGGATCCCCAGAATCTTGGCGGCGTAACGCGGGTCGGTCGCATAGCCGGCCTTTTGCAGACCGCGGATGAAATCCTCGCCGTTGGTGCTGGCCAGGGCGCTCCGATAGCGTGGGTTACGACGCAGAAAGGCAACATAATCGACGAACGAATCCGCCGGGCTGGCATAGGCGCGAAACTTCGCCTGCTCGCGCTGGGCCACACCGTTACGATATTCCAGCGTGCCGACCGCGACCTTATCGCCCTCCCAGCTCCGGTCGGCCTTGATGCCGAACAGGTTGAAACTCGAACCGCCGTCCGCGCGGCGCGGGACATGCCTGCCCCAACCGGTTTCCAGCGCGCTTTGCGCCAACAGGACATCGGTATCCATCCCGAGCGTCTCCGCCGCTTGATCGGCGTAGGGCTTCAGATAGGCGAGGAATTCCTCGGGACTGCTCGGCGGCCACTTGCCCTGAGGGGCGGTGGCGGCTCTGGCCGTTTGACCGGTGTTGGCGGTGGACGACACCGTCCCCGCCGCATTCCCGGCGGTGTCTGCGGACTCAGCGTCAATTTCCCGGCACCGTTGGCGTCTCAGCCAGCGATTGCGTTCGGGGATGCGCAGCTCCGCGGGGTCACGCGCGACGGAATCGGCGGAGTCGTTGGTCAACTCGGGCGCCAGTTGCCGCATCAGCGCCTTGCGAATACCCAATCCCTCGCCTTCGCTCAGCAGGCTCGTCACTTGCTGGTCGTGGAGATCCTGGTAGAGTTTGGTCTGCTCGGAATCGAACAGCCCGCCGCCCGTGGATGCCGATCGCATCTGCTTGAGCATCTGACCGGTCAGCAACGCCTCGAAGGCCCGCGAGGCAGCCTCCAGTCCGGAGCGGTCGCCCGTGCGGGCGGATTTGGCCAGCGCGCCAAAACTGGCCGGATCGCTGACTAAACCGGTCGGAGCCGACAGAGTGGTCCCGCCGCCCGTACTGACGCTGGTTCCAAGCGCGGTCGAGGTGTTGGCGGGCAGCATGACGGATCAGATGACGACCAGATCGGCGCGCAGGGCGCCGGCCTCGCGCAGAGCTTCCAGGATGGCGACCAGGTCGCCAGGCGCGGCACCGACATCGTTCACGGCCTGGACGATCTCGCCCAACGAAGTCCCTGGGGCAAACAGGAACATGCGGCTTTCATCCTGTTTCACTTCGATATTGCTGCTTGGCACGACAGCAGTCTGACCACCGGCGAAGGGTTGTGGCTGCGAGACCAACGGTTGTTCGCTGATGGTGACCGTGAGATTGCCATGGGAGACCGCGGCCGGTGTCACCTTGACGCCGGCACCAATGACCACCGTGCCGGTTCGCGCATTGATAACGACGCGCGCCGGAGGATCGCCGGTCGCCACCGACAGGTTTTCAAGCATCGAGACGAAGGCGACGCGCTGCCCCCGATCGGTCGGCGCGCGAACCTGCACCGAGGAACCGTCGAGCGGTTGCGCGACATCCCCGCCGAACCGTTCGTTAATGACCTCCGACATCCGGTTGGCGGTGGTGAAATCCGCACGCTTGAGATTGAGGACCAGCGAATCGCCCTGACCGAAGCTACTGGGCACCTCGCGCTCCACCGTGGCGCCGTTGGGAATGCGACCGACACTCGGCACATTCACGGTAATGCTGCTGCCATCGTCGCCTCCCGCACCGAAACCGCCCACGGTCAGATTGCCCTGAGCCATGGCGTAGACCTGACCATCGGCGCCTTTCATCGGCGTCATCAGAAGCGTCCCGCCGCGCAGACTCTTGGCGTTCCCGAGCGAGGAGACAGTGATATCCAAGCGCTGCCCAGGCTTGGCGAAGGGCGCGAGATCGGCGGTGATCATGACCGCTGCCACGTTCTTGAGCTGTGGATTGACATTGGGCGGAATGGTCACGCCAAGCTGACCCAGCATGTTCTTGAGACTCTGGACGGTAAAAGGCGCCTGGGTGGTTTGGTCGCCGGTGCCATTGAGACCGACCACCAGGCCATAGCCGACCAATTGGTTATCGCGCACGCCGGCGATATTGGCCAGATCCTTGATGCGCTCGCTTCCCATGGAATTGCCGTCGTCGGTACCGTCATAGGCCGATTCGTTCCCGGCCAGGAGATCGATCGATCCCAGACAAATCCCTGCCAGCAGCGCGATAATTGTGACGAATCTGATCCTGTTCATGACAAACCTCGGTGATTCGGTGTCATCCCGAACCCGGCTCAGATGGGCCAGATCGGGCTGTTGAAAAAGCGCGAGAGCCAACCTTGCGCGTTGCTGTCAGGGATCGCCCCCGTGCCCCCGTAATAGAGCTGGGCGTTGGCGACCTGAGTCGATTTCACGGTATTGGCCGCACTGATGTCCACCGGACGGATGATGCCGCGCAGACGCACGAATTCATTGCCCTGATTGATGCCCAGCCACTTCTCGCCCTGCACCACCAGATTCCCGTTCGGCAGCACCTCGGCGACGGTGACGGTAATCTCGCCGCTAAGCTGGTTGCTCTGGCTGGAGTCGCCGGACCCGTCAAAGGTGCGGTCGCCGGTACCGGATGCTTTAAAAAGCGACAGCCCGCCGGGAAGGATGTCACGCCCGGCAACGCTCAGACTGCCCGCATCCATTGATAGCTCGGAATTCTTGGCGGTCGTGGTTCCCGCCGACTTTTTGGCGTTGGTCTGCTCCGCCAACTCGACCATGACCAGATCGCCGACCCGACGCGCCTTGTAGTCCTCAAACAGCCCCTGGCCCTGCGTGGCTTGAAAGATCGCGCCGTGATTGTCGGTCGGGGCGAGCGGCAGGATCGGCGGCGTGGGACGATACTCCGGCGAATCGCCCGGTTTCGGCGGATTGAGCGTACTGCAAGCCGTGAGTCCCACCGCCGCCAGCAGCAGAACCAGACGACGAAAAGCAAGGATGATCTTCATGGCGTTCGCGTCTGGCGCTTAGCGTGCGAGGTTGTTGTTGACAAACTGCAACATCTGGTCCGCCGCCGACACGGCTTTGGAGTTGACTTCATAGGCGCGCTGGGTTTCGATCATGTTGACCAATTCTTCCGCCATGTTGACGTTGCTGGTCTCCAGGGCGCCCTGCATCACGGTGCCGACGCCATTCTCTCCAGGGGCGGAGATCTGCGCCGCGCCGGATGCGCCGCTCTCCAGATAGAGGTTCTCGCCCATCGCCTGAAGCCCGGCGGGATTGACGAAGTCGGCGAGCTGAATGTTGCCCAATTCCTGTGGCGCGGCTTCGCCGGGCAGTTGCGCCGACACGGTGCCGTCCTTGCCGATGGAGACCGAGAGGGCGTTTTCGGGCACCACGATGCCCGGCTGCAAGGCATAGCCATTGGACATGACCACCTCGCCGTCGGCATTGAGCTGGAAGGTACCGTCGCGGGTGTAGCCCATGTCGCCATTGGGCATGAGGATCTGGAAGAAACCCCGGCCCTCGATGGCCATGTCCAGCGAGTTTTCGGTCTGCACGAACCCGCCCTGCCCGAACAGCTTTTCGGTCGCGACCGTGCGCACGCCCATCCCGAGCGTGAGTCCGGAGGGCAGTTGCGCCTCCTGGGTGGCCTGAGCGCCCGGCTGACGGATGGTCTGATAGATCAGATCCTCGAACACCGCCCGCCCCTTCTTGAAGCCATTGGTGTTGACGTTGGCCAGATTGTTGGCGACCACGGTCATGCGGGTCTGTTGCGCGTCGAGCCCGGTCTTGGCGACCCAGAGCGATTGGTTCATGGTCTGTCTCCGTTAAACTGCGTCCGGCACGGCAACGATGATTCGTCGCTCGATTCGGTCTCGTCGGAACCTGCAAAAGCCGGAGCTGACGCAGTTTAAATATTGAATTTTTAAGCTTTAAACCGCGTCCCGCCGAGCGCCGCAAGTGTCCGCTAGACGAAGCTCACTCGCCACCAGGCATGTCATGCTGAACGCGGTTTAACCGATCGCCAGCAGGCGATTGTGGTTCTGTTCCACATTGTTGGCGCTTTCCATCATCTTCACCTGCATCTCGAAATGGCGGGAGAGTTCGATCATCTTGGTCAGCGCCGCCACTGTGTTCACGTTGCTGGTCTCCAGCATCCCGGTCACCACCCGCACGTTGGCGTCCGCAGGCGGGGCTTGACCATCTCCAGCACGAATCAGGCCATCCTCGGTGCGTTTTAGGCTTTTGACATCCGGATTCACCAGACGGATACGTTCGACCGCCGCCAGCGCGTTCGGCGCCGATCCCACTGGCCGCACGGTGATGGTTCCATCGGTGCCGATCAGCAGCGTCTCGTTGGGCGGGATAGCGATCGGGCCGCCATCCCCGAGTACCGGCAGACCGCGCTCGTTGCGCAGCACGCCCAGCGCATCGATGTGCAGATTGCCGGCGCGGGTATAGGCCTCGCCACCATCGGGCGCCTGGACGGCGATAAAGCCCTCGCCCTCGATAGCGATATCCAGATCGCGCCCCGTGCTTTGCAACGCGCCGTGGGTGAAGTCGATAGCCTCGTCCCGAGTCTGGACGTAATCGCGCGAATCGTAGACCGGACCGCGCACCGGCGCGGTGTAGGCATCTCCCAGCGCCTGACGAAAGCCGTGGGTGTTGGCGTTCGCCAGGTTGTGATTGTTGATGGCCTGCGCATAGAGATTTTCCTTGGCGCCGGACATCGCGAGATAGAGAAAGCGATCCACGATTGACTCCTGGCGGTCAGGCCGGCGCGGGCGGTTCTGGCGCACCGGACGCGCCCGCGGCGTCCGGCGCGCATTGACGTTACTGGATGTTCAGAATCGTCTGGGTGATGGTGTTGGCCGCGCTGATGGTCTGCGAATTCGCCTGATAGTTGCGCTGGGCGGTGATCAGGTTGACCAGTTCGGTCGCCAGATCCACGTTCGAGGTCTCCAGCGCGCCGCCCTGGATGGTGCCCAGGCTACCGGTGCCGGGCGAGAAGATCACCGGACCGCCGGAGGACGTGGTTTCGGCCCAGGAATTATTGCCGATCTGTTGCAGTCCCTGCGGATTGTCGAAATCGGCCAGTGCCACCTGACCGAGCGGCAATGCCCGACCGTTGGAATAGCGGACGAAGAGCACACCCGCCTCGTCGGCATCGACGCCCGTGATGCGGCCTGTGGTGTAGCCGTCCTGTTCAAGGCTGGTCACCGCAAAGGACTGCCCATACTGGGTCGTGCCGGTGAGATCGAGGTGGATTATGCCATCGCCGGGTGTGCTGGGGATCGGTTGGGTCGGATCGTCCACACCCAGCG
The DNA here is from genome assembly GCF_903866365.1 of uncultured Thiocystis sp. Lineage (GTDB taxonomy): Bacteria > Pseudomonadota > Gammaproteobacteria > Chromatiales > Chromatiaceae > Chromatium. The sequence continues at coordinate 56,499 of NZ_CAIPNF010000027.1, read as the reverse complement.
TTGCGCCATTCACCGGATTATAGTTTGCCATGACGGTCGAGAAATCAAGATTGTTGATCGCAGGGGTAGCCGTAGTGTCCAGGACACCGTTCGTATCGAATTCAAGGGCGATCGGCGATCCAGCGGGAAAGATGGTGGGATCGATCGCGCCATCCATCTGCACATGGACTTGCCATGCACCGGGACCCGTGGCGTCGTCCTTAATGAAATACATGGTGACTGGACGTGGCGTACCAAGCGAATCGTAAACCGTGGTCGAGGTCGAAAAATTGTAGGTGTCAGGATTATCGATTTCGAATCCACCCGGCCCGATGGTCGTTGGATTGATGAGTGTGGGGGGGTCCGTAGCTGGCACCGTCCCATCGACCGGTGTCGTCGCATCCGAACGCAGATTGATCTGCGCGGCAATGTCGGCCGTCGCATTCGGCGGCGAGTCGCCCAGATTGATCTGCATGTCGGACCGCAGTCCGGTACGAAAGGGGCTTTTCGGATCGGTCGGATCGGTCGGCGGAAACCCTTGAAGACGCAGCGGCGGCGAACCGTTGTTGACGATGTATCCCTCGTCATCCACCTGAAAGGCACCGGCGCGGGTATAGGTATTATCATCGTTCCCTTCGCTGTTCAGGACAAAAAACCCGCGTCCGGTGATAGACAGATCGAGACTGTTGCCGGTGAATTCGAGCGTCCCCTGGGTGAACTGCTGAGCGGATGCAATCAGTCGCACTCCAGCGCCGATATTGGTCTTACTGATGGTGCCATAAGAACGGGTGAAGATATCGCCGAATTCGGCGCGCGACTGCTTGAAGCCATTGGTACCGACATTCGCGATATTGTTGCCGGTCACCTTGAGATCGGCCGCCGCCGCGTTCAATCCGCTTAATCCGATGTTAAACGCCATGAGGGTGCTCCTTCGTGAGTATTGGGTGGTTGATGCTCAATGGGCGCCGGAGCGCCACGCGAGGATCTCCGGCCTCAGCCAATCCGGGCGACATCGCCGAATGTGACCTCGCCCAGACCCCGTACATTGAGGATCAGGCCGCCGCCCGTATTGTCAGCCGTCACGCTTTGAACCTGGCCGCTAAGCAGGGTCTCGACCGCCTGTGAAGCGCCTCCACTTGAAGCGTTGGCGCGAAACTCATAGACGCCTTCCGGTGCCGGTTGGCCATCGGACATGAGCCCATCCCAGGTGAAATCGGCCATGCCCGATCCCTTGGCGCCCAGATCCAGGGTTTGCATCAGTTGACCGTTGGAATCGTAGACACCAACCGTTAACTGATCCGCTGGCGCCGTTAATCCGATCGCCCCGGTCATGCCCTGCCCCGCATCCAGTTGCGCCGTGGTCCCCGGCGCGAGAACATTTTTACCCACCAGCGCGGCCGCCTGTAACGCCTGCCCCTGATTGAGCGACAGCGACAAAGCGCCGAATTTCTCGGTCAGCGCCTCGATGCCGGTGACGGTCGAGAACTGCGCCATCTGCCCGAGAAAGTCGCCGTTTTCCATCGGCTTCATCGGATCCTGAGTGGCCAGTTGCGTGGTCATCAGTTTGAGAAAATCCGACTGTCCGAGCTTGTCACGATTCTCTTTGGTGGATTGAGCGCCATAGCTGGTCAGCCCAAGTCCGTTCAAGACATCCGAGGATATTTCTGCCATGGTCTGTTCTCCGACACTGTATCCAATAGGCGCGTGCTATTTGCGCATTGACGGTCGTCCGGCATCGCCCGACGCACGTCGCGGTTGATTCACGCTGCACGCGGTTTAACTCTGGCCGACCCGCAGCGTGCGTTCCAATAATTGTCGCGTGGTATTCATGACCTCCACATTGGCCTCGTAACTGCGCGAGGCCGACATCATGTTGGCCATTTCCTCGACCACGCTGATCGCGGGCCGAAAGACATAGCCATCCTCATTGGCCTGTGGATGGTTCGGTTCATAGGTCGGGATGGGGAGCGCCGGAGAATCGACGATGTCCGCAACCCGCACCGGCATGGCGGCCCGATCGGGATCCTCTCGGTCCAGAACCGTCTGGAACAGAACCTGTTTCGACTTGTAGGTCTCTTCCGGCGTCTTAGCGGCGGTACTGGCGTTAGCCAGATTGGAGGCCACGGTATTGAGCCGGATCGATTGCGCCGTGAGCGCCGAGGCCGAGGTATTGAAAATGCTGAACAGATTGCTCATGGCGTTACTCTTTTCGCAGGGCGGCGCGGATACCCGACACGCGTCGATTGAGGAATTCAAGGGTGCTCTGATAGTGCAGGGCATTTTCGGCAAAGGCCGCCCGCTCCAATTGCGGGTCGACGGTATTGCCGTCGAGCGCTGGCTGCGCGGGAATGCGATAGAGCATATCGGGTACGGTATTGGCGTCCGGCTGACCGGGCAGCGGCAGGTGATTGGATTGCGTCTGGGCCAATGCCAAACCCTTGCCCCGGCCTTCGATCGCCGCCAGGGCGCCCCTGAAATCGTAATCGCGTGATTTGTAGTTCGGGGTATCGGCATTGGCCAGATTGGAGGCCAGCAATTCGCTGCGCCGATCCTGGAGCTTGACCGACGCAGGCAGAATGCCAAAGGCTTTATCGAGTGAAAGGCTCATGGATGCGGCTCATGGGTTGCAAAAACCCGTCAATCTCTTTGCGGGAGATGATGCAAGCTATGCGCCAGTTGCCAGGGAGAGGGTGGACGAGAGAATGCGTTTGAACCGCAAAGGCGCGAAGAACGCGAAGGATATCAATCAAATATCTTCCTTCGCGTCCTTGGCGCCTTTGCGGTTACGATGATTACCGCCGACGCAGCATGGAGCCTTGCGGCGTGCGCAGAATTTCGAAGGCTTCGGTGTAGGAGCCAACCGCTTCGGACGCGCCAACGAAAAGATAGCCGCCGGAATCCATCTGACGGGCGATTCCGTCAAAAATCCGACGCTTGGTTTCGGCCGAAAAATAGATGAGGACGTTGCGACAGAAGACGATGTCGAATTTGCCGAGCGTCGCGTAGGATTCCATCAGATTGAGCTTCTGAAAACGCACCCGGCGCTGAATCTCCGGCTTGATCCGATGGCCGTTCTCGACCGACTCGAAAAAACGCTGCCGGCGCTCGGGGCTGAGTCCACGGACGATGCTCAGTCCGTCATAGAAGCCGGCGCGGGCATCGGCCAGCACGCTTTCCGAAAGATCCGTCGCCAAAATACTGACGCTCGCGGTCTTGGGCGGATACGCTCCCTCCCATTCCGCGACGACCATTGAAATACTGTAGGGCTCTTGGCCGCTTGAGCAGGCCGCCGACCAGATCCTGATCGGCTTTTGCTTGGCCACCAGCTCCGGCAACACAACTTGGCGGAGAATTTCGAAGGGATAGTTATCGCGAAACCAGGACGTTTCGTTCGTCGTCATCGCATCGATCACGCGCGATTTCAGCGTGGGATCGGCGGAACGACGCAGTGCCTTCAGCAGATCCTCGACTTTCGCGAACGAAAATTCATCGAGCAGGCGCGACAGGCGGCTGGAGACGAGATATTGGCGGTTCTCGCCGAGCACCAGGCCACAACAGTCAGAGAGAAATCGGGAAAACTCGGCGTAATCCTGCGCATCAATCACGGCTAAACCTTAGGAATGATCTGGAAATCGAGGTTGATTGCGACAGCCTGCGTCCATCAGGATTGCTTCGCATACTTGAGCACCGTCGTCGCCAACTCGTCCGGGTCGAACTTCGCCAGAAAATCGTCGGCGCCAGCCCGCTTAACCATGTCGTGATTAAACTGACCGCTCAAGGACGAGTGCAGGATCACCCGCAGAGCCTTCAGCTTGCCATGTTCGCGAATCTTGCGAGTCAGGGTGTACCCGTCCATGCGCGGCATCTCAATGTCCGCGATGACCATTTCGATCGACGACTCCACCATGTCCGCGGCGGCAAGCTCTTCCAGATAATCAAGCGCCGCTCGGCCATCGGATCGGGTTTCGGTGCGAAAGCCCAGTTCCAGGATGGCGCGTTCAATCTGCTTGCGCGCGACCAGCGAATCGTCGACGATCAGGATCCGACGATCATGGGGCAGGATGGCGGCCTGTTTCTGCACCGCCTCGGAGACATCGGACTTGAGCGGATTGATCTGCGCAAACACGCGCTCGACGTCGATGATTTCGACCAGCCGGCCGTCCACCTCGGTGACCGCGACCAGATAACTTTCACGCTCGGTTCCGTGTGGCGGCGGCTTGACCGTTTCCCAATTCACATTGACGATACGATCCACTGCGGACACCCAGAAACCCTGGACCGAACGGTTGAACTCGGTGACGATGACCTTAGCGTCGCAGTCATCGTCGATCGGTTGCGCGGCAAAGCCGATCGCCAGCGCCAGATCGATCACGGAGACCGTCCGGCCGCGAATGTTCGCCACGCCGCGAACCGTCGGGCTGGAGCCGGGAAGGTGTCGCAGCGTGGGTTTGGCGATCACCTCTCGAACCTTGAAGACATTGATGCCGAACATCTGCTTGCTGCCCAGATGAAACAGCAGCAATTCCATACGATTCTGCCCGACCATGCGGGTGCGCTGATCGATATCGTCAATAAACTGACTCATCCAACGTCTCCAGATCGAAATTGACCATCACGTAAACCGCGTCCGCCGCAGCGCCGGTTGGCTCATGCAAGGCCGATCCAACTCGAAAACAGCGCATTTCATGCTAGACGAGGTTTAAGTCTAACAGCATGATCGCTTAGCGGGTGGACTGGATTGTATCAGTCATGAATCCAGGCTTCCTCAAGGCAAGGCGCATTTCCTGCTTGTCGATTCTCAAACACATCACGCAGGATACTTGCCATGTCTCACGCCCGATCGCCGCAGATCAATCATGCCTTGCGCCAGCGGCTTTCTTTGACCGTCATTCTCTTGGCGACACTGACGACCGGCGCCATCCGCGCGGCAGAAGAGCCGATCGAACCGCTGGAGCGTATCCTGGAGACGGCGCGTTCGTTTCTGGCCGATTCACTGAAAACGGCTGCCGGCGTCGAGACGAGCATCGAGATCGGTCAGTTGGATAGCCGGCTCCGCCTGGCGCGCTGCGCCCGCGCGCCAACCGCCGAGCTTGCGCCTGGCGCCCGCGCGGGAGGAAACGGCACGGTCAATGTCCGTTGCACGGAACCTGTCGGCTGGTCCATCTTTGTGCCGTTTCGCGTGGAGCGCTATACGGAGGTGGTGACCGTCGCGCGACCGCTCTCCCGCCAACAGGTCATTCAACCCGCCGACGTGCGACTGACGCGCCTGGAGACCTCGCAACTCGCGAAAGGGTATTTCCAGGAACTGGCCCCAGTCATTGGCCTGGAGGCGCGACGCGCGCTGGTTCCGGAGCAGGTGCTGATTGGCGCCCATGTGAGCCAGCGGACATTGATCGAGCGTGGCCAACAAGTCACCCTGTTTTCGGCCAGACCCGGACTGACGGTCAGAATGAAAGGCGAGGCGCTGGAAGGCGGGACGGTTGGGCAGCGCATTCGGGTGCGCAACAGCTCCTCCAAGCGCATCGTGGAAGGCTATGTGGAACCCTCGGGAGCGATCAGAACCGCTTTTTAGGTGATTTTCGGTGCGGGACATTTGATCCGCCGCGGGAATGCCTCTACAGTTCTCTTTCATCCAGCCGTTAAACAAGGCAAACCCGAACCGACCTGGATCAAGCTCATGGACATTAAAAACCTGACTGGCGGCAACCTCCGCACCGAAGGCACGCCCTCGGGGGTCAAACCGCGTGCGGCGGCAACCGCCGACAGGCCGTCCACCCCGAATACGCCCGACGCGATTGGCGAATCCGTGACACTCACGCAAACCGCCCGAACCATGAGCGCCGCGCGCGATAACGCAGGCAATGTTCCTTTCAACGAAGCAAAGGTCGCGGAAATCAAGTTCGCCATTGCCGAGGGGCGCTATCCTATCGACAATCAGCGGCTGGCGGATCGAATGCTCGGATTCGAACGCCTGCTGGCGTGACATCGATGCGCCGGGCGTTTCCGATCGACCGTCGCTATTACTTAGAGATTGCATGAAATGGATCGTAAAAGCCCCAGCCTTACGCCCCCCAATCCCTCGGCCCAGTTTGCCCAATCGCTGAAGCTGTCGATTCAACTGATGGGTGACCTGGAAACGGCGATGCTGGAGGAAACCCACGCGATCGAGACGCGGGATACCGATTCGCTGCTAAGGATTCTCGCCAGCAAAAAGGACTTGGTCGCGCAACTCGAAGAAGAGACGCTCCGGCAAAAGCAATGGGTTGCACTCGCTCGGCATCCCTTCACGCCGGCCGGTATGATGAAGTTCTTCGCCGGAGTGAGCGACGACGGTCAGTTGCTCGGTCTGTGGTCGATTCTGCGGGAATCCAGTACCCGCTGCGATCGCATGAATCGCTCCAATGCGCGCCTGATCGAGCGCAACCGCAAACGCATCGCCACGTCGCTGCGCATTCTGAGCGGTGACGATGGCACCTCGGCGACCTATACTCCACGCGGACGCACCGAATCGGCGAGTCCACGCAGCCGCACCTTCAGCCAGGCATAAGACAGACGACAGGATGGGGTATCTTGAAGAAAACGCGAGCGGGTCAGGACATCAAGGTTGAAGATACGCTTCTGGCCGACGAAGAACGGGTGACATCGCCCGCGCGTATTTCAGCAACGCTCGCCGACATTCATCGTCACTTGGTTCCGCTAGGAGTGCGCCTGGAGCCTGACGGGGCCCTGTACAATTCCCTGCTAGCGCGTCTCGACGCAATCCAAAAACGACTCTATCTGGACCGACTGACTCCGGACGAGGATCGCGCAAAACTTTGCCCTGGCCAGAAAATCGGCGTGTATGCCAATCTGCGCGGCCATGCGATTCGCTTTTCGACGAGCGTCGACGAGGTTCTGCTCGACGCTGAATCCCGCCTTTATCTCGTCCGATATCCATCTGAAATCAGTGACCTGAGGCGACGCGACGTCTTCCGTGTCCATCTGCCGCTCTCGCAACGACGCCACGTCAGACTTCAGCGCAAGGAATCGAATACCGAGTTCAGCGCCCAAATCGTCGACCTCTCGGTCAAGGGATTTTGCCTGGAATTAAACGAAGCCGATATCGATCAAGAGCAACTTGGATCACGATTCGAGTACAGCGGAATGGAGTTGCCCGATCGCAGAATAACTCTGTCCGGCGAAGCGGTACTGGTCAACCTGCGGCCATCAGCAAGGCCCGGCGCGCTCTCCGCTGGCTTTGCCATCGCCAATCTCGACCCTCAAACCGAGCAGTCCCTGATGCGCGCATCACTCTACTATCAGCGCGAAGCGAGAAGACTGAGGGCATAAAACCGCCTCGTTTTGTTGGATCAATTTTCCTCGCTTCGCAACAGCGGCAGAGGTCCATGAGCGAGTCTATCCCGCTGGCATTGTCTCGACTGATCAACGGTTCTGGCCCGACCGGCGGCGCGGGCGTTGCCGAGACCAGAGCATCCAGCACCCCGCTCGCGCTCAAGGTTGGAATGCAGCTTGAACTCCAACTGGCGCAAAGACTTTCCTCAACGCTCATCGAGGCCCGCCTGCGTCCACTGGAAGGCAACGCGACTTGGTCGGCGACCATGCGTGTCCAGTTGACCGCACCCTTGCCGGATCTGTCAGCGCGCCAAGCGGTATCGCTGACCGAAACGCGCTCGATGTCCGTCGACGCCTTCCGCGCGAAGGCGGAGGTTCTCTCCATCAGCCCAACGCTGACCCTGCGCATCACACCGCGAACCGAACAGGCCACAGCTTCAAAGGTTGCATCCCCTGCCGCTGGTTTGCGCGAATGGCTGGGCGTTCAGCTCCGCCAAAACCTTCCTCAATCCCGGTCGCTCACGACCACGCTTCAGAGTTGGATCACCCGACAGAAGGGTCCCGATGGCTGCCCCGCCCCATCGTCGGCGGAGGCGTCTCCAACGATTGGCACAACCCAGCGAACGGTCGAGCCAACCACCACGATTGGCACAACCCAGCGAACGGTCGAGCCAACCACCACGATTGGCGCAACCCAGCGAACGGTCGAGCCAACCACCACGATTGGCACAACCCAACGCATGATCGAAACACTCGTAGGCAGGTTGACCACGACGAAGGATCTGGTCGACCCGGAGCGCCTGTCCTCCGCCATCGCGCAATCCGGTATCTGGCTTGAAGCACTGATGGCGCAGATAGCATCGAACCCCGCCCGCGCCTGCGATCGCTCGCTCGATCTCAAGGCGCAATTGCTACGCCTCGCCGAGCAGATCCGCACCGCCGATCCGTCGCCGTCGCCGTCGCCCGCGGGACCGACGCCACAGGCGCAGACCGTCGCTCCAGCGAGAACCTCGCCGCACGCCCTACCGCCAGCATCGACGGAGCCAGACCGTGCGAACCATCCGCAGCGGCTTCCAGAGCCCGATCCCCCTCAAGCCCGGTCCGTCGCGCCGGAGCCGCATTCAGCCTCGCATCGCCCTCACGGCGAGACGCCTCACGCGCGCCCGTCCGCGCCCGACGTCCTGGCCAAGGAGGTCGACGGCATGATTAAACATGTGGTGACTCAGCAGTTGCGAAGTCTGGAAGCGGGCACCGATCAGCCGCAATGGATCCTGGAGTTACCCTTCAAGACCCCGTCGGGATTAATGGCCCTGGAAGCCGATATTCGACGAGAGAACCGCGGTGACCCATCCGAGGATGACCGTTGGAGCATGCGGATCAGGCTGAATTTACCCCGCTTAGGTCCCTTGTCGATCAATCTGAGCCTCCGGTCGGATCGGCTGAATGCGGGTCTTCAGGCAGAGAACGAGACCGGCGCCAACATTCTGCGACAGCATCTGGAGACCTTGCGCCAACAATTGGTGGACCGAAAAATCGAGGTCGCCAGCCTGCACGCAAGCCATCGGCCCGGCGGCAGCGCGCAACCCGCGCGGCGCCCGCCCATGGTGAGCGAGCGGGCATGACGAAACACCGGCGGCAAGATGCTGTCCCACAGGCCATTGCGCTCCAGTGGGATCGTCTCAACGCACCTCGAATCACCGCCGCGGGCAAGGGACTCACCGCCGAGGAAATACTGCGCATCGCCGGGGAACAGGGGATTCCCTTGCAATCCGATCCGATGCTGGTCGAAGCACTGGCGCAAATTCCGATCGGCGACGAGATCCCCAGAAACCTCTACGTCGCGGTTGCCGAAGTCCTCGCCTTTATCTTCATGCTGGAAGGGATTGACCCGCGAAAACCGACACTTCTTGATCGCGAACCGGCGCAACAGGATTGAGGCACCGCTCAGGGTCGCGTCGAAGCCACCGAACTCGCTCCGACACCGAGCCCCCGACCATGCAGACTGAACAATAGATCCACCTCGGAGTCCGTCAAGCCACAGAGTTTACGGACCTCTTCGCGGGCGCGGCCCGCTTGGATCAACTGGATGGCCTGGGGGTAGAGTCCATCGTCGACATCGCGCAGACGCATCTCGTTCTGCCGATCGGCCAGATGTTCGAGGGTTCGCCTGACCGAAGACTGCGCCTGACCGTGACTGATCACGTCCTCGGAGATCATCTTCATGGCCCCATGCAATGCGAGAAGGGAGGTATTTTGACGTTGATGATCCTGCCGGATCTCCCGGATCTGACGCCGCAGAGTCGAGATGGATTTCAGGGCAACGCCAGCCAGCAGCATGACGAGGAGGGTCAGGACAAACAGCGCCAGGGCCACACCAAACAGCAGAGTTTCGTTCATTCAACGCGCGTTCGTTCAGGCATAGTCATCGATCAAGCCTCGGCGTCTTCCAGTCGGCGAGGATGGCGACCCGGCTTCCCCTTTTCCATTGCCGCGACCCACTCGGCCCTTGAGCGAACGCCGCTCCGCCGCGCGTCGCTCTCCGGCCCGCCGTTCGTCCGAGCGCCGCTCTTGCAGGCGCCGTTCGTCCGAGAGACGCGAGTCCAGACGGCGCTCGTCCGCACGACGCTTGCCCGCGCGACGCTCGAATTGACGGCGTTCGCCCGAACGACGCAGTCGATCGCGCAGGTCGCCCCGATCCTTTCGCGGGCGAGCCACGGTATTCTGCCGCGCAAAACGCCGATCCTGCTCGTCGCCCAATGGCCGCGAGGGGGTTTGCGGCTGGACTGGCTGAATCGGCTCGATCAAATCGCGCATGGAAATCTCCTGAGCGTTCCGCATCGCCGGGGCGGACAACACAACGATGACGCCAGTGCAACTGCCGCGGAGGGACGGCTAACGTTCGCGAATCGCCGCCCATTCATCGTCGGACAACAATTTATTGAGATCGATCAGGATCGTTAGTCCCTCCTCGGTACTGCTGACGCCCAGGATAAAGCGGCTCGTCTGATCGTTACCGACCGCGGGCGCGGGATCGACCGCATCCGGCGGTATCCGCACGACCTCCGCAACCGAATCGACCAGGATGCCGACATTCTGATTATCGACATCGATGATCACGATCCGGGAGGCATCGTCGGGCACGCGCTCGGGAAGCAGCATGCGCCGGCGGGCATCGATGACGGTGACCACATCGCCACGCAGATTGATGATGCCGAGAATGTAATCGGGCACACCGGGAACCGGTGCGATTTCGGTGAGTTTCAGGACTTCCTGAACCTGTAATACATCGATGGCGTAAGTCTCGTCCTCCAGACTGAACGTCACATACGACGAAGAAGTTCCCCTGGCATTCACGCTCGTGTCTTCTGCAGTCATTACATCCTCGCGCGGTTCATTGCAAAACCCATCATTATTGAATTCGCCCGATCTCGGCTTCGTAGTCGCTGCGCAGCCGCTCGGGCTCGATGGCCTTACCCGAACGCGGCGGCGGGCCCGGCAGCACGATCACCGCGACACGACGATTCCGCGCCCGCCCTTTATCCGCCGCGTTGCTGGCCAGTGGCTGAAATTCGGCATATCCGATCGCGACCATCCGCTCCGGATCGACCCCATTCTGAGCGAAGAGGTTGACGACCGTCGCGGCGCGACCGGACGACAGCTCCCAATTGGACGGATAGGTCGAATTGCTGATCGGTAAATTATCGGTGTGGCCCTCGACATGGATCCGCGCGTCCCGCTTGGCAAGGATCGCGGCCACGTTCTCAAGCACGGGACGCGCAACTGGTTCCAGCGTCGCGGATCCGCTCGAAAACAGGAGGTTGGAGTTGATCGCAATCTCAAGCCAGTAGGGTTTGCGCGTCACCTGGATCTCGTCATCCTGGATCAGCGATCCGAGCGATGACTCGATCTCCTCGGACAGTTCTCCGATTTCGTTGAGAATGCGAGCGCGTTCCTCGCCTTCGAGCAACTCAAGTGTGTTTTCGATGGCGACATCCGACGGCGATAACAGATCCTGGATGGTCATCTCGCCTTGCCGGGACGTAGCGCCGCTCTCAATCTCGATCGGTACAAGCGAACGATGCACATCGTCGCTCATTAGATTCAGTGCAAGACTCGGTTCCCCGATCTGGATAGGATCCACCGGCACCTGCGAGCCGAAGGCCTCGACCAGCGAGTTGGACAAGACACGGTATTTGCCGGCGTCGACCACGGACACGGCGTACATCACGACAAAAAAGGCCATCAGGAGGGTGACCAGATCGCCATAAGGGATCGCCCATGCCTCATGGTTCCCGTGCTCTTCCTGCTTTTTTCGCCTCGCCATGACCGGTTGTCAGCCCTGGATAAAGCCGTTCAGCTTGTTTTCGATATGACGCGGATTTTCACCCTCGGCAATCGCAATCAAGCCTTCAAGCAGCATCGTCTGATAATTTGTCCGTGCCTGAACGATTCCCTTGAGTTTGTTGTACATGGGTAGAAAAAGCAAATTGGCCAGGCCAACGCCGTAGATGGTCGCGACGAAAGCCGCCGCGATGCCATGTCCAAGCTTGCTGGGATCGGCCAGATTCTGCATGACCGCCATCAGTCCCATAACGGCGCCAATGATCCCCAGCGTCGGCGAATAGATTCCCATGCTCTCGAACACCTTGGCGCCCTGCAGATCGAAGGCTTCGCGGTTGTCCAGATCCGCTTCCAGAATTTGCCGCAACGCCAGCGGCTCGGTCCCGTCAACCAGCAGTTGAAGTCCCTTGCGAACAAAGGGATCGGTTTCCACTTCCGACTGATCCTCCAGGCCCAGCAGACCTTCCTTGCGCGACAGATGGGACCATTCGACGATACGCACGATCATGGATCGCGGGTTGAGACTGGGCGGCATGAACACCCAGGGCACGATCTTGAAGGCATGCAAAAAGATCGGGGCACGCGTCTGCACCAGCGTGGCGCCCAGGGTGCCGATGATCACAATGACAAAGGCGGCCAGATTCCAGAGCGCCCCCAGACTGCTACCTTTCGCGACCGCGCCCCCCAGGATGGCGACGAGACCCAGCAGGATCCCGGCCATGCTCAGGATATCCATTCAGCAGAAACCCTTTACCAGTGCCGGCCCCACATCCTTCAGCGCCAGAACATGGTCCGCGAGACCGGCCTCGATCACCGCCGCCGGCATGCCGAACACGACCGAACTGGCCGCATCCTGTGCCCAGACATGGGCGCCCTGCCCTTGCAGTGCCCGTGTCCCTTCGCGGCCATCGGCCCCCATGCCGGTCAGCACCACGGCGAGCACCTGGGATTTCAATGCCGCGACCGCCGAGTGGAAGGTGATATCGACGCTCGGCTTGTAAATGGTGCCCGGCGGATTATCCTGGATCCTGACACGGGTCTGCGCCCCCCCTTCCAGCACCATCTGCTGACCGCCGGGCGCCAGAAGCGCGCAGCCGGGCTTCAGCACATCGCCCGAGACCGCCTCGCGAACCTCGATCTGGCAGAGATTGTTCAGACGCTCCGCAAAGGCCGGGGTGAAGCTCGCGGGCATGTGCTGGACCAGGATGATCGGCAACGGAAAGCTTTTCGGCAGTACCTTCAACACTTCCTGAAGGGCGACCGGGCCACCGGTCGAAGTGCCGATGAGCACGGCGCGCAATGCATGCAGCGGGATGGCGCTGACCGGCGCCCGCCGCGCGGCAGCCATTGGCTCAGGCTCTTGCGTCGACAGCCGCTCCCGGGTCACGGGGCGGCTGAGCGCCTGATGCCGAGTGCGGGCCAAGGCGCGGACACGACGGCGCAGCATCACCTTGGCGGCATCCTCGTCCTTGGCGATTTCGCTGAATCGCTTGGGCAGAAAATCCATCGCGCCCGCGTCCAGCGCATCCAGGGTGGCCTTGGCGCCTTCGGTCGTCAGCGTCGAGAACATCAGAACCGGTCTTGGGGATTCCGCCATGATGCGACGGACCGCGGTAATTCCATCCATCACGGGCATCTCGATATCCATGGTCACCACGTCCGGATTCAGACGCTTGACGACCTCGATCCCCTCCAGACCGTTGGCGGCGGTTCCGACCACTTCGATCCCGATGTCGGCGTTGAGAATCTCGACGATCCGTCTCCGAAAAAACCCGGAATCATCGACCACGACGACTCGTAGCGCCATCGGTCAGGCTCCCGCTTGCGCCATCTGACGCACGGCGCGCGAACCGCGTCCGCCATACCCTGGACGGCCCATGAGCCGCAGGAGCTCGGGGACATCGATAATCAAGGCAATTCCGCCATCGCCCGTGATGGTCGCGCCCGCCAACCCAGGGACGCCCTGCAACCCCCGGCCAAGCGGTTTGATCACTACTTCCTCCTGACCGACCAGTCCATCCACGACCAATCCGACCTTGCGCTGCGCGACATGCACCACAACCACATGCGCCTCGGTCTTGGGTTCGATCAGCCGGTTGGGATGCAGCCAGCGCCCAATGTAATAGAGCGGCAGGGCATGGCTGCGCACCATGATGGCTTCCTGATCGTCGACAAAATGGCTACGGGTCAGATCGAGATCGAGAATCTCCGAGACCGACGCCAGCGGAATCGCGAACCGGCGTCCATCCAGAATCACCATCAACGCCGGCAGAATGGCCAGGGTCAAGGGCAACTTGACCAGCAGCTTGGTCCCGCGTCCGATTTCCGAGTCGATTTCGACCGTGCCGTTAAGTTGGGCGATGCGTGTCTTGACGACATCCATGCCGACCCCGCGCCCGGAGACGTCGGAGATCTCGTCCTTGGTCGAGAGTCCTGCCAGAAAAATCAGATTGAACGAATCCCGATCGCTCAGGCGCTCGGCCATCGTGGGTTCCAACAACCCTTTCTCGACGGCCTTGCGACGCAACACCACCGGGTCCATACCACGTCCGTCATCCTGGATGATCAGTGAAATATGATCGCCTTCCTGGGCGGCGCCCAGCACGATGGTTCCCTTGCGCGACTTGCCATGCGCCTCGCGCACCTCGGGCATTTCGACCCCATGATCGACGGCATTGCGGATCAGATGGACCAGCGGATCGGCCAGCGCCTCGACCAGATTTTTGTCCAGGTCGGTCTCTTCGCCGAAAATCTCCAGATCGATTTCCTTCCCCAGGCTGCGCGCCAGGTCGCGCACGACGCGCGGGAAACGGCTGAAGACCTTCTTGATCGGCTGCATCCGGGTCTTCATCACCGCCGTTTGCAGGTCGGCCGTGACCAGCGCCAGCGCGCCAATCGCCTTGCCCAACTCTTCGTCCATGGTGCGGGTGCGCAGCATGCTCATGCGGTTGCGCACCAGCACCAGCTCGCCCACCAGGTTCATGATCTCGTCCAGGCGCTGAGTGTCGACCCGCACCGAGGTTTCGGCACTGGCACCGGCCGCGGTCCCGCGCGGGCTCTTCGCTGAAGAAGATGCCCCGGCATCCTCTTTCTCGCCGAACGCGGCGGCATCGACGACGCTGACCGACCGATCCTCAACGGGCGGACGCGGCGCCAGAACCTCTGGCGCGGATGGCTGGGAAGCGGCTGGAGCCGTGCTGGATTCCGTCGCCCCCTGCCCCTGCAACTGATCGAGCAGGGCATCGAACTCCTCGGCTGTAATCAGATCGCTGGATGAGGATTCGGGCGTGGGCGCTGACGCGGCAGGCGTATCGGCGACGGATTGGCCGGTTCCAGACATAATGTTGAGCAGCGCCTCGAACTCAGCTTCCGTGATGTCGTCCGAGGCATTCGAATTCGCGCGTTCAGCCTCCTCGTTGGCGGGAGTGCGTTCGGAGGTCGCCGTCGGCGCGGCAGGTACTGGAATCGCTTCGCGCGCGGGCGTCTCTGGCCGTTTGGCCGGGGATGGCGGCAGGGACTCGGGCGTCTCCGCCGGCGCGCGCGACTGTTCGCCCGGAACCGCCAGTTTCGCCAGGGCCTCGATCAGCTGATCGGGCGCGGGTTCCGGTTCGTTGCCTGACTTCAGATCGCCGAACATGACATTGAGCACATCGAGGACACGCAGGACGGTATCCATCAGGAAGGGCTCGATCTTGCGCTGATTGTTGCGCAGAAGATTGAAGACGTCCTCGGCATGGTGACAAATGATCACCATCGAGTTGAGGTTCAGAAAACCCGCGCCACCCTTGATCGTGTGGAAGCTGCGAAAGACCGCGTTCAGAAGATCTCGATCCTCGGGGTTCTGCTCCAGATCGATCAGCTGCTCATTCAGCGCTTCGAGCAGTTCCCCCGCCTCGACCAGGAAATCCTGAAGAATCTCGTCTTGCGGATCGATTGCCATGCAAAATCACCTGATGTCAGCGGGCTAGAAGCCCAGGCTGGAAAGCAAATCATCCACGTCGTCCTGCCCACTGACGACATTCGAAGCCGTATCCCGAGTATTGGGCACGATGGGACCGTGACTCTGCGGACCGGCTGGTTCCGCGTCCTTCGCCGACGCCGCCTGCTTCGCCGCCTTGCCAGGCTCCATGCGGGCGCTGGACAAGCGAATCAGTCCGACCAGATTTTCTTCGACCTCGTGCACCAGGCGGATGACGCGGCGGATGATTTGCCCCGTGAGATCCTGAAAATCCTGGGCCATCATGACTTCGGACATCAACGACCGCAAACGCTCGGTCTCTTCGCCGCTCGCGGCAAAAAAGACATCCAGGGCACGGGCAAATTCGCGGAATTCGTCGACCGACAGTTCGCGCTGGCGAAACCGGTTCCAGGTGTCCGTGAGTTCCAGCGAGCGCGCATGGAGCGATTCCGCGATCGGCATTCCCTCGTCGAGCGCGTTGAGCGTCCGGTGGGTCGCCTGCTCCGTCATGGTGACGACATAATTGAGGCGTTCCTTCGCATCCGGAATCTCGTCGCGCGTGAGCTCCACCAAGCGGGAATCGCCACGAAAGCTGTTCAGCGCCTCGTGCAAATCGCGTGTCAGCTTGCCGAGTTCCTCGAAGAGTTCCCGTTCATAGGGAATCCTCAGCTGGCGGACCACCTCGGCGGCTTGGTCTCCATGGCCCGCTTCCAGATGCTCGACCAATTGCCTCGCCAGGCTCAATTCGAATGCCTTGCTTTCTTCGTCATTGTCCATCGATGATTCCTTGCCGGGCATCAATAGATGCTTGATTGGCCGCAATAACCAACAGTTCGGATCTTGAAACTTTGCGCGGGAGAGCTGGAACCGACGGTGGTCTGTACCAGATTTTGCGGTCGATGCAACGCAATCGGCCGGTCATCCGCCACGCTCGCGATCCTCATCAGCGTCCCTAGGCTTCAAGGCGCTCGAAAATTTTGTCGATCTTCTCCTTGAGCGTCTCGGCGGTAAACGGCTTGACAATGTAGCCGTTGACGCCGGCCTGCGCCGCCTCGACGATCTGATCCCGCTTGGCCTCGGCCGTCACCATCAGGACCGGAAGCGTCTTCAGGGCCGGATCGGCGCGAACCGCTCGCAGCAGATCGATCCCCTCCATATTCGGCATGTTCCAGTCCGTCACCAGAAAATCGAAACCGCCATTCTTCAACATCGGCAGCGCGGTACTGCCATCGTCCGCTTCCATGGTGTTATTAAACCCCAGTTCGCGAAGCAGATTCTTGATAATGCGCCTCATCGTGGAAAAGTCGTCCACGATGAGAATTTTCATGCCTTTATCCACACGGAGCCCCCAATGGCATTAGCCGGGTTGACGATTATGAACCAGTTTCTTCCTGGATCCACTCGCTCAGGCGGACGCGCAAACGGTGGAGTGCCTGGCTGCGAATCTGGCTCACACGCGATTCAGTGACGCCAAGAATGGCGCCGATTTCTCGGAGATTCAGTTCCTCGTCGTAATACAGGGCAAGCACCAGGCGTTCCTTTTCAGGCAAACCCGCGAGAGCCTGCGCCAGCGAGGTCCGCAACCGATCCAGCTCGAAGTGTTCGCCCGGTCCCGGACCGCCGCCCGGCAACCAGCGATCTGGGTCAGTATCCTCGCCGAAAAGATCTTCCAATCCAAGAATCTGCGCACTGGCGGAATCCTGCAGCATCGCATGATAGTCGTCGATCGCGACCCCGAGTTCGCCGGCAATCTCGCGATCCGTTGCCGCCCGTCCCACGCGCGCCTCCACCTGCCGGATCGCCTCGGCAATCCGGCGGCTGTTCCGATGCACCGAACGCGGCGTCCAATCGGAACGCCGCAGTTCGTCGATCATGGCGCCACGGATGCGGATGCCCGCATAGGTGGCAAAGGTCGCCCCCTGCCCGCATTGAAACTGACGGGATGCCTCGATCAAGCCGATCATGCCGGATTGGACCAAATCCTCGATTTGGACCGACGCGGGAAGACGCGCCGCCAGATGGTGGGCGATGCGTCTCACAAGATCGAGGTTTGCCGTCACCAATTGTTCCGAATGATCGGCGGTACCCGAATAACCTGGCAAGGAGCGATTCGCAGTCATCAGGCACGTTGCAGCATCCGCTCGACAAAAAAGCCGATCCCGCCCATGCCGGTCTCGGACACCGTCAAGCGATTGGCTTGTCTGGCCAGCTCGATCAGCGCCTGTCCCGACAGACTCCCGGGATAGAGCGTCACGACTGGCTCGCGTTTCTGCACGGCGCGCCGCAGGTGTTCATCCATGGGAATCATACCCGATGCATCCAAGATCACGTCAGGGAGATATTGCGCGCACACGGAGGATAATTTACGCATCAGGCGCCGTCCGGATTCGGGGGTGCGCAGCATATTGCAGATCACCCGAAAGCGCAGCAGGCCATGCTCCTGGCGCAGCACCTTGATCAAGGCATAGGCATCCGTCAAGGAGGCCGGCTCGTCGCAGACCACCACGAACACATGTTGAACCGCTTTGCAAAAACTGGTGACCGAATCCTGCACGCCCGCGGCCGTATCGACGATCAGGACATCGAGCGGCTTGTCATAGGTGCTGAATGCGCGGATCAGCCCGGCATGCTCGACCGGCGTGAGATTCGCCATGGTGCCGATACCGGAGGCGGACGGCACCAGCAGCAGGCCATCCGGCCCCTCGACCAGGATCTCTTCAAGGGTGTCCACCGTCCCCGCCACCAGATCGTGCAAGCTTTTCGTGGGGCGCAGTCCGAGCAGAAGATCCGCGTTGGCCAGACCGAGATCGGCGTCGAAGAGCATCACCCGCCGCCCCAGCCGGGCCAGCGACACGGCCAGATTGACCGCGACATTTGTCTTGCCAACGCCGCCCTTCCCGCTGGCAATCGCGATGCTCAAGAGCGGCCGGTGCCTAATGGGGGACTGCATGCACGGTTTTCCTGAAAGGCAACACCGACTCCAAAACCATGGTTTCGCGCGGATTCCGAGGCGGCGAGGCAAAGGGCGCTCGGTTCAGCGGCGCGGACGCGGCGGGAGCGGCGTGGTCCTCGAAGACGATCTCCGCGGGTCGGGCCGGCTCCTGGAGCGCGAGACGTGTGAGATAAGTGGTATCCGCCTTGTGGAAATCCTCGTCGATCCGCTGGCCATCGCTGTAAAACACCAGACCCAGACGCTGTTCGAGGAGGACGGACAAGGTTTCGCCCAATTGTTCCGCTTCGTCAACTTTCGTCAGGACCAGCGCCGATGGCTCGCTGCCCTGAAACGATTGCAACACTTGCCGCAACACCATCGCCTGATGGGTTGCCGGGATCACCAACCAGGTCTCGAGCGGGATCTGGTGGCGCACCTTGGCGAACAGATTTCGCTCGGCCGCCTCGCGCGCGGCCTGTCCCTCGGTATCGATCAACACCAGTTTGCCGTCTCCCGCCCGGTTCGACAAGGCGACCAGATCCCGTTCGCTTTCCAACAGCGTGACGGGGATCCCGGCCATCTGACCAAACGCCTGTAATTGTTTGTACGCGCCGATGCGCTGCCGATCGAGTGTGACGAGGATCACCGAATCGCGACCCATCCGCCGGATCTGACGCAGCGCGAGACGGTTCAGGGTCGTGGTCTTGCCAACGCCGGTCGATCCCACCAGCGCAAGCATACCACCCTGTTCGAGCACGGTGGGCATGGCCGTGGCGATGGAGGCCGAAAGGCGGGTGCGCAGACGCGACCAGGCGGTCTCGGCCGTCGAATCTTCATGAATGCTGCCCGTGAGGCTGCGCGCCAGTTTGTCGCTGAAGCCGCATTTCTGCAGACGCTCGACAAACTCGGCGGCCAGGGGATGGCGAACCGCCCATTGATCGCGCTCGCTCCAGACGCTCTGTTGCATCAGGAGCGTGCGCAAATCGGATAATTCCCGGCGCATGGCGGCCAGTTCGGGATCGACTGGGAGGGTGTGGGCGGAACGCATGGCTGAATCGGACCCGGTCGCACTGGCAGCCGGAGCGGGTTCCAGCGCGGCCACCACTTCCAGCATCCCATCGACCCGGCGGCTGGAGAGAATGACCGCGTCCGCGCCCTGCTGCTCGCGCACCTGCCGCATCGCATCCCGCATGTCCCGTGCCCGATATCGCCTTACATTCATCTGTCTGCTCCTGTTCGCTCGCTCATGCCCGCGCCTGCGCGGTATCGCCCTTGCCCACGGTGGCGACGACCCGGATACGCCGGTTGTCCGGGATTTCGGTAAAGGCCATGACTGTCAGATTGCGCACCGCGCCGCGAAGCCAACTCGCGATCCAGGAACGAATCTCCGGAGCCACCACCAGCACCGCGGGCGCTCCTTCCGTTTCCTGGCGTCGCGCGGCATCGGTCACCGACCGTTGGACCCGCTCCGCCAGCCCAGGTTCGATACCGATGGTTTCGCCCTGACTGCCTTGCAGCGACTTATGCAAAATCTGCTCCAATGCCGGATCCAAGGCGATCAGCGGCAATTCGTCCTCCGGGCCGATGAGATCCTGCACGATGGAGCGGGAGAGCGCGACCCGCACCGCCGCCGTCAAGGTGGCGGGATCCTGACTCTTGATCGCGCGTTCCGCCAAAATCTCGGCGATGGTCCGTAAATCCCGGATGGACACCTGTTCCGCCAGCAGATTCTGCAGCACCTTCAGAACAATCCCAAGCGGCAGGGCCTTGGAAGAAATCAGATTCTCGACCAGCTTGGGCGAGCGGCGCGCCAGCTGGTCGAGCAGGTGCTGGACCTCCTCGTAACCGATCAGACGATGCGCGTTATCCCGAAACACCTGTGACAGATGGGTGGCGATCACCGTCGCGGCATCTACCACGGTATAACCGGCGCCCTGCGCGGATTCCCGATCGGCCGGGTCGATCCAGAGCGCGTCCAGATTGAAGGTTGGATCCTTGGTCGGCGTCCCCGCCACGGTCCCGAAGACCTGTCCGGGGTTGATCGCCAGTTCCCGATCCGGGAAGACCTCGGCCTCGGCGGCATTCACCCCCAGCAGCGCGATACGATAGTGATTGGGGCCCAGCTCCAGATTGTCGCGGATATGCACCGGCTGAATGAGAAATCCGAATTCCTGCGAGAGCTTGCGTCGAATGCCCTTGATCCGGCCCATGAGCTGCCCATCCTGGCTGCGATCGACCAGTGGGATCAGGCGATAACCGACCTCCAGCGAGACCAGATCGACCGGCGGGACATCGTCCCAGGACAGATCCCGATCCTCCGGCGCGGGGAGTTCCATGCCAGGGGGCAGTTGTTCCACCTCATCGCGACTGGATTCGGGCGGTTTGCGACCCTGTAGGTAGGCGCCACCGGCCAGCATCGCGGCCAATCCGAGGAAGACCAGATTCGGCATTCCCGGGATCACCCCGAGGATACCGATGACACCCGACGTCACGTAGAGCACGCGGGGATTGGAGAGCAACTGCTTGGTCAGCTGCTGGCCCATGTCCTGGGCGGTGTTAGCGCGGGTGACGACGATGGCGGTGGCGGACGACAGCAGCAACGCCGGAATCTGCGCGACCAGTCCGTCGCCGATACTCAGCAAAATATAGTTGTTCGCGGCATCGGCGAACGACAGGCCGTGCTGGGTGGTCCCGATGATGATGCCACCCAGGATGTTGATGAAGAGGATCAGGATCCCCGCCACCGCGTCGCCCCGTACGAATTTGCTGGCACCGTCCATGGAGCCATAGAAATCCGCCTCCTGGGCCACGTCCACGCGCCGCGTGCGCGCTTCCTCCTGCGAAATCAGACCGGCATTCAGATCGGCGTCGATCGCCATCTGCTTGCCCGGCATGGCGTCCAGGGTAAAGCGGGCGCTGACTTCGGATACCCGCCCCGCGCCCTTGGTCACCACCACGAAATTGATGATCACCAGGATCGCGAACACCACCAGACCGATGGCGAAATTCCCTCCCAGGACGAACTCGCCGAAGGCCTCGATGACCTGGCCCGCGGCACCCGTCCCCTCGCCGCCGTAGAGCAGGATCACCCGGGTCGAGGCTACGTTCAGCGCCAGACGCAGTAGAGTGGCCAGCAGCAGGACCGTGGGAAAGGCGGCAAAATCCATGGGTTTTGGCGTATAAACCGCCACCATGACCACGATCAGCGACAAAGCGATATTGAAGGTGAAGAGCAGATCGAGCGCAAATGGCGGCAGCGGCAGCACCAGCATGGCGAGCAACGCCATCAAAATCACGGGCACGCCGAGACCCAGCCGGCCAATCCCGCCGAGACGTGCACTCATGGTCGTCATCGGGATTCTCTCCGCGCCTGGCGCGCGGCCCGCGGATCGAGATACTCCTCGGGAACCGGCAGATCCTCGGGCATCTCGACCTCGGGATCCTCGCGTTTGAGCTGGTAGACATAGGCCAGCAGACGGGCCACGGCCACGAAGAGCCCGTTGGGGATTTCCTGACCGATCTCGGTGGTGAAATAGATCGCGCGCGCCACCCGGGGCGCCTCGATCCGCGGGATGCCATGCGCCTCGGCCAGTTCGCGAATGGCCGCCGCGACGTCATCGGCGCCTTTCGCCAGCATGCGCGGGGCGCGCATGGTCGCGGCCTCATAGGCGATGGCCACGGCATAGTGGGTGGGATTGGTGATGATGACATCCGCATTGGGCACCTCGGACATCATCCGGCGCCGCGACATTTCCATCTGCATCTGGCGGATCCGTCCCTTGACCTCGGGCTTGCCTTCGCTCTCCTTGAACTCATCCTTGATCTCCTGGAGCGTCATCTTCAACTGCTTATTGTGATTGTAGAGTTGGAACGGCACATCGATGATGGCCACCAGGATCAAGGCGGCCGACGCGATCAGAAAAATGTTGACCGCCATCTCTCCCGTTCGCGCGATCGCGACCTCCACCGGCAGCTCGCCCAGATTCATCAACGATTCCCAGATGCCGCTGATCGCCAGGCCGGCGACCACGCCCACCAGGATGAACTTGCCAAGCGACTTGACCAGTTCCATCAATCCCTGAACCGAAAAAAGACGCTTCATCCCCGTGATTGGATTGAGTTTCGAGAACTTCGGCGCGAATGCCTTCGCGGAGAAATTCGCCCCGCCGATCAGGATGGGGCCCAGGATCGCAATCGCCATCATGACCACCAAGAGCGGCGCGACAATGAGCAGGGCGCGGGTCATCAGATCGCGCAGATACGGCAGCAGCAGGCCCGGATCGAAAATCAGGCTCCGTTCGAGCGTCAGCCCATCCGTCAACAGCGCCATCAGACTCCCGGCCAGATCGCCCCCAAGAAACAGCAAGAAGGCACCGCCCGCGAGCAGGATCACCAGAGTATTGAACTCGCGCGAGCGGGCGACCTGCCCCTTTTCGCGGGCATCGCGCAGACGCTTCGCGGTCGGCTGTTCGGTTTGTTCCTGACCATTTTCGTTTTCGGCCATCTCATGCCCTCGTGATCTGCTGGATCAGCGCGAACGCGGCCAGGAGCAATTCGCCGATCCGCGCGGACAAGGCCGGCAGCGTCAGGATCAAAATGAGAAAACCGGCCAGAATGGTCACGGGAAAACCCACGGCGAAAATATTCAGCTGGGGCGCCGCCCGCGTGACCACGCCCATCGCGAGATTGACCAGCAACAACGAGGCCATCGCGGGCAAGGCAATCAGGACGGCGCCGGAGAACATCTGGCTGCCAAAGGCGATGACCGCCCACAGATCGTCGGAGGTCAATCCGGCGCCCGCCACCGGCAAGGTCTCGAAGCTGCGGAGCAACAACTCGATCAGCACCAGATGACCGTTCAAGGCCAGAAAGATCAGGGTCGCCAGGATCGTGAGAAACTGCGAGATCATCGGCACCTGGACCCCGCCGACCGGATCGACGGCCGACGCGAAACCCAGCCCCATCGAGAGCGCGATGTATTCGCCCGCCTGATTCAAGGCCGAAAAGACCATCTGCAGGATAAAGCCCATGGCGACCCCGATCAGGATCTGCCGCATGGCCACCACCAACCCGCCCAGACTAAGCGGATCGACCGTCGGTTGAGCGGTCAACTGCGGCGCCACGACCAGCGCCAGCAGCAGCCCCAAGGCCAGCCGGGCACGCACATTGACATTGCGGGCACCGAAGAGCGGCGCGACCAGCAGCGCGGCGCTGATGCGCACGAATGGCCACATCAGCGCGCCGACCCAGAGCACGATCTCCTCGGCGGCAAAATTCATGACGGATGGCGACCGCTCGGGTCACCCGATCAGGTTCGGAATACTGTGATAGAGACGGGTGATGTAATCGGTGATCAGCGACAGCATCCAGTGGCCCGCGAAGATCAGCGAGGCCCCGACACCCAGCAGCTTGGGGATAAAGCTGAGGGTCATCTCCTGAATCTGGGTCGCGGCCTGGATCATGCTGACGATCAGACCGATGGTCAATCCGGCCAGCAGGGGCGGCGCCGCCAGCAGGATGATTATCTGACCGGCCTCTTTGCCAATATCCATCACCATTTCGGGCGTCATCGCGCATCACCTCAGGTAAAGAAACTCTGGGCCAAGGTGCCCATCACCAGCGACCAGCCATCGACCAGCACGAACAGCATGATCTTGAAAGGCAGCGAGATGATCATCGGCGACAGCATCATCATGCCCATGGACATCAGCACGCTCGCCACCACCAGGTCGATGATCAAAAAGGGAATCAGGATCAGGAAGCCGATCTGGAAGGCGGTTTTCAATTCGCTGATCACAAAGGCCGGCACCAGCAGGTTGAGCGGAATGGCGTCGGGCGAGTCGAAACCGTCGAGCCCCCGGATCTCGGCGAAGAGCGACAGATCGGTTTCCCGGGTTTGCGCCAGCATGAAGGTGCGCAGCGGCTTGATCGCCTTGCCGAGCGCCTCCTCGGTGCCGAGTTTTTCCTCCATGTAGGGAATGGCGGCCGTGTCATAAATTTCCTGGAACACCGGCGCCATGACAAAGAGGGTCAAAAACAACGCCAATCCAAGCAGGATCTGGTTCGAGGGCGTTTGGGAGGTGCCCAACCCCTGGCGCAGAATGCCCAGCACGATGATGATGCGCGTGAACGAGGTCAGCATGATGAGCGCCGACGGCAGCAACGTCAGCAGGGTCATGAACAGCAGGATCTGCAGGGTCACCGAGTAGACCTGCCCGCCATCCGGCGCGCTAGTGACGGTGACCGCATTCATCCCCCCGATCTGGGCCAGGACAAGTTCCGGCGCCAGCGCGAACGCCAGCATCAGCCCCAGGCGCATGGCGCCCTTCATTGTCCCGCCCCCTGGGATCTGGCGCGCTGCAACAGGCTCGCGAACTCGCCCGCCCGCGGCTCCACTGGCGCGACGACGACCGGCGTGCGCAGGGTATGGAGATGGCGCATGCCGGTCGGCGTCAACCCGACCAGAATCTGCTCTTCTCCAACCTGCACGAGCATCAGGCGTTCGCGCGTTCCCACCGCGCGCACCGCCAGAATCTCGATGACTTGCTGTCCCTGGCCCGCCATGCCCGGCAGGCGGCGGAGGATCCAGGCCAGCGCCAGAATGATCAGGATGACGAGCACCAGACCGCCCACCATCTGGGCCAGATACCCGGACGCCACCCGCGCGGACGCCGCCGCGGGATCCGCCAGTAACGCCGGCGCGGCCAGGGCGATCAACGCGCCCAGAGCGAGCACGACCGAATGACGGAAACGAGGCCGACGGAACGTCATGGGATTACCGGAGCTTGCGGACCCGTTCGCTGGGACTGATGACATCGGTCAGGCGAATACCGAATTTTTCGTTGACCACCACCACCTCGCCATGGGCGATCAGGGTTCCATTGACCAGGACATCCAGCGGTTCGCCGGCGAGCCGATCCAGTTCCACCACGGAGCCCTGATTCAACTGCAAAAGATTGCGAATCGTGATCCTGGAGCGGCCGATTTCCATCGCAATGGTCACCGGCACATCCAGCAGCATGTTGAGGTTGACGTCTTCATGGGCGGGTGACTGCCAGCCGGAGAAATCCTCGGGATTCATCGGCTGCGCCTGCAGCGCGTCCATGGATCCCCCGCCAACGCCGCGGTTGGCGGACGCCCGCTCCTCGGTGCCTCGCTTGGGCGCGGCATCCCGCGCCGGGGGCACCGACACCGTGGCGTCTTTCTGTTCTTCCAGCGCCGCGGCCCAGTCGTCGGCAATGGCGTCGTTCGGATCGAGGTCGGTATCGGTACTCATGTCAGCATCCGCTAGTGCTTGATATATTCAGCGATCTTGATTGCATTGGCGCCGTTGGCGACGCCAAACTTACCCCGAAACAGCGGGATATCCTCGACGTTGAGAATCACGGATTCGGGCAGGTTGATCGGAATGATGTCGCCTGGACGCATATCAAGCAATTGTTGGACCGTCAGCGTGGCCTCGGTGAGGACCGAGCTGATCTCGACCTGGGCCGAGGGGATTTCATCCTGAAGCGCGCGCAGCCAGCGTTCGTCGACGCCGGAGCGATCGGATTGCAAACCCGTGTCCAAGACCTCGCGAATCGGCTCGATCATCGAATACGGCAGGGTCACATGCAGATTGCCGCCCCCGCCATCGAGCTCGATATGAAAATCGTTGATGACCACGATCTCGGTCGGACTGACGATATTGGCGAACTGCGGATTGACTTCCGAGTTGATGAACTCGAATTTCAGATGCATGACCGGCTCCCACGCCTTCTGCATGTCCTCGAAGGCGGCATCGAGCAGATTCTTGATCACCCGCAGTTCCATGGGCGTGAAGTCGCGTCCCTCGATACGCGAATAATAACGTCCGTCGCCGCCGAAAAAGTTGTCGACCAGACTGAAAACCAGCTTCGGATCGAACACGAACAGTCCGGTTCCATGTAGCGGAATCACCCGCACCAGATTCAGGCTGGTCGGGACATAGAGCCCGTGGAGATATTCCGAGAATTTCGTGACCCGGGCGCCGATCACGGAGATTTCGGAGGAGCGGCGCAGAAGATTGAAGAGATGGATGCGCAGATATCGCGCAAAACGCTCGTTGATCATGTCGAGCGTGGGCATGCGCCCGCGGACGATACGCTCCTGGGTGGCGAAGTCGAAGGGTCGCGCACTTCCGTCCGCCGGAAAGGGATTGGTATCGGTATCGATATCGCCATCGTCGACGCCATGCAGTAGCGCATCAATTTCATCCTGGCTGAGAATGTCGGTCTGCTGCGCCATACCGCGTCGCTCCTACTGCATGACCAGATCGGTGAACAGAATATCCTCGACTCCCACGGGCTCCCTGGCTCGGGTCAATATCTTGATCAGCATGTTCTTCAAGTCTCCGCGCAAGGCGTCCTTGCCTTCCGGTGTATTGACCGTGCCATAGTTCTGTCCCGAGAGATGCGCGAGCAGATCGTTGCGGATCAATGGCAGGTGTTTATCCACGGCGGCAACGACATTCGGATCGCGCGTGACGATGGTGAGATTGAGACGAAGAAAACGCACCGGACCGGGCGCCGTGATATTGACCGTCACCGGTTCGAGCGCATGGTAGATCAACGGCGCCTCTTCCGATGGCTTGGCCGGCGCATGTTCGGTAACCGGTTCTGAAGCAGGTTCGGACGCGGATCCATGCGGCTCTTCCGCGCCCTCGGCCGGCTCGGCGGCATCCCGGAACAGGAAATAATAGGCGGCACCACCTCCCGCGGCGAGAATCAACAAGACAATAAGGATCAGGATCATCAGCTTGAGCTTGCTGCTGGAGCCCTTGCTCGGTTTCGATTCAGTCACTTTCTCGGCCATGTTTCACCCTAACGGATCATCCTCGAATGTAGGCAGACCAGCATACCAGATACCGAAAACGCATCGATCCGTCCGGACCGCGCGCCCGGCCTCTGGTGGCTGACGATCATCGCAAAAGTAACCATTTGAAATCAAATAAAATAATCTAGTCTCCCGGACAAGACGGACAGGGTGCTGCCGGCGAGATCCGGAGACTCGACGTCCTCCCCGAGACGGCCGTCAAAATTCTGGCGGGCTTGCGCGGTTCCAGCCTGCTCCCGATCCGCTTCGCCGCGTCTTTCGGGGGCCTGCTCGGAAATCGACACGTTGCCCAACGACAAACCATCCTGGGCCAGCGCATCCCGCAGCCGCGGCAAGGCCGCTTCTAGCACCTCGCGCACGATCGGATGAGGCGACAGAAACTGGACATGCGCCTGATCGGCCTCCATGGTCACCCGCACCTCCATGGCACCCAGACTCCGCGGATGCAGGGTGAACTCGGCCGTCCCCAGGCCGGATCGCATGACCCATTTCACCTGCTCCGCCAGGCGTGTCTCGCCACCGGGCCGGAACACATCGGACAGGTCGAATATCCGCGCCGGCCCGGAGCCGATTGGCGTGCCGACCGAGGGCGCGCCCGTCGCGGGCAATCCCGTCTCGGGCAACTCGGCCGCTGCGTCGGAAGCGTCGCGGACCGCAAGGCGCTGCGTTTCGTCCGTCGCCTTCAGCGCCAGATCGAGCAGGGCGCCCCGGGTCGAAAAGACAGCCGGCAAGCCCTGCCCCTCGCCCGCCAGCGGGCCGCCGGGCTGCATCGCACCGATTCCAGCATCGGTCGGTCCCGGCAGAAATTGGCTCAACCAGTTCGGAGCGGTTGCTCTCAGGATCAGTGTCTGATCGGACTCATCGGAATCCGCCAGGACGGCGGTCGTTGGGATGGCCGCAACGTCATCCGCCGGAATCGACGGCAACCACGGCTTTAATGCCTCCGCGGGAAGCGCCTGCGGCAGGGACGGCGGCCCGAACTCTCCAGGTTTTGTCAACGCAACGGCGGTCGCTGGGTTAGCCTTCTCCACGCCATCCCCTGGTACCGACTGCAATAAACGCCGAAGCCGGTCTGCGGGAATCGCCGTCGGCGGCGCTGCATCTCCTGACTCCAGGGAATGCGCGAGGGCGGCGGGCGGCGGATCGGCGCTTTCCAGACCACCCGCCGACGTCGGCTGCAACAACCGCCGGAGCAAGTCCGCAGAAATCGCCGTCGCCGGCGCGGTGTCTCCTGACTCCACTGGAGTCGCGAGGGCGGTGGGCGTCGGGGGAAGAGCCACGCCACCCGCCGGTGCCGGCTGCAACAACCGCCGGAGCAAGTCCGCAGAAATCGCCGTCGCCGGCGCGGTGTCTCCTGACTCCACTGGAGTCGCGAGGGCGGCGGGCGGCGGATTGGCGCTTTCCAGACCATCCGCCGACGTCGGCTGCAACAGCCGCCGGAGCAGGTCCGCGGGAATCGCGGTCGGCGACACGGCCTGGCCGGCGTTTTCGGATCGCATCTCCGACAGCGCGTCGGTGCCTTGCGCGGTCGCCGGCAAGGCACCGGAAATCGACGATTCCAGCAATTTATTCAGCAGATCCGTAGGCGTCTCCAGCGGGCTCGATGCCGTCGCGGAGAGCGACGCCGGGGTTTGATCGCCCGCCATTCGCGGTCCATCGGCGGGCGGCAGACGATCTTGCGCGAGCGTCAGGAATTGCGCCAGGAGCGCCTGACCGTCAAGCGCCGCGATCTCGGCCGGATCCTCCCCCCAGTCGACCAGGATGTCTTGCAATTGGGTGCCAAGGGCGCCCATGAAGCCGCCGTCTTCCGACATCTCCAGGGAACCCGTCTCGCCGCCCGCGCCTCCGTACACTTGAGACAGGAGGTCGGTGCAATGATTGAGTTGAATCATCTCAAGCCCTCGCGTGCATGATCATGACAACGCCCTTTCAAGCATCCGCGTTCGCGTGTTTCTGGAACGCCTGTCGGGTCGCCCAGAGATCCTGCTCGCGCTGTTGCTTGCGGCCATCCAGAACGCTCTCGGTCCGGCGACGACGCTCGATGAGTTTTGCCAGCGACAAGGTTGCCTGATGCTTTTCCATCCAGATCGACCGGGCCTGCTCCACCTGCGACTCGGCGGCGGCGACGCGCAACGCCTGCTGTTGCAATGCCTCGCGCAACTGCTGCTGCATCTGGGCCATCTGCTTCAACATCCGGGCATCGCTCGGCAAGCCGGAATGAAAATATTGGCTCTGATACTCGGACAACTGGTCACGCTGCTGCTCGGCACGGCTCAATTCCGCCAGACGGCTGGCCAGGACGACCGCCACCTCGTTTTCCTGCGCCTCGCGGATCTTGCGCAGGCGCTCGAAGCGTTTCACGCTCATGGGTTCTCTCTTTGCTTCTATCCGCTCGGCATGCCCAGCAGGTCGAACAACTCGCGCCGCGACTGTTCAAAGCTGGCCGCCTCGGTCCGGTTTTGTCCAAGATACGACTCCAGCCGCGGGTTCATCGCGACCGCCTCGTCCAACTGCGGATCGGAACCCTTGCGATAGGCGCCGACGGCGATCAGATCGCGGTTACGCGCATAGGTCGACATCAGACTCCGAAAACGATGGGCCGCGCGTTGATGCTCGGGGGTCACCACGGCACTCATGACACGCGACACCGAGGCGCTGACATCGATGGCGGGATAGCGGCCGCTTTCGGCAATCTCGCGCGACAGCACCACATGGCCGTCCAGGATGGCGCGCGCCGAATCGACGATCGGATCGTTCTGATCGTCGCCCTCGGCCAACACGGTGTAAAAGGCCGTGATCGAGCCGCCGCCATGATCCCCGTTGCCGGCACGCTCGACGAGTTGCGGCAGACGGGCGAACACCGAGGCCGAATAGCCCTTGGTGGCCGGCGGTTCGCCGATCGCCATGGCGATCTCGCGCGCGCCCTGGGCAAAGCGGGTCAGCGAGTCCATCAACAGCAGCACGTTGAGCCCGCGGTCGCGAAAATACTCGGCCACGGTGGTCGACACCCAGGCGCCATGCTGACGCAGCAGCGGCGACTGGTCGGCGGGCACCGCCACCACCACGGTCCGCCGGCGCGATTCGTCGTCGAGAATATCCTGAATGAATTCGTTGACCTCGCGACCGCGCTCGCCGATCAGACCGACGACGATCACGTCCGCCTCGGTGTGCTTGGTCATCATGCCCAGCAGGACGCTCTTGCCGACGCCGCTACCGGCGAAGAGTCCGAGCCGCTGACCGCGACCGACCGAGAGCAGTCCGTTGAGCGTGCGAATCCCCACGTCCAGCGGCTGTCTGACCGGCGCGCGGGTCAGCGGGTTGATCGGGCGACCTTCGAGCGGCACCAGCTCCTGAGTGCGCAGCGGCCCGCCGCCGTCCAGGGGCCGGCCAAGCGCGTCGATCACGCGCCCGAGCAGTTCGGGACCGACCGGGATGCGGCGGCTCTGCTCCAGCGGTTCGATCCGGGCGCCCGGAATCAGACCTTCCAGCTTGCCCTCGGGCATCAGAAAGGTCCGCTCGCCCTGGAAACCCACCACCTCGGCGGCCAGTTGGGTTCCGTTGACGGTATGGATCGCGGCCCGTCCGCCCACCGGCAGGCGAATGCCCTCGGCCTCCAGGGTCATGCCCACCATGCGCGAGAGTCGACCTTCCGGCTGCGGATCGGGCGTCTTCTCGATCCGCTGACGCGATTGCTCAAGGCGTTCGCGCAACCCATGAACCAATTGACGCGAACCCTGCTCGCGTAGATCTCGGATGACATCGGTCATACATCGTTCTCCAGCGGCGCTTCCGGCGGGGCTTCTGGCGGAACTTCCGGCGGTTCGGTAGGGGCGGATTCCACCGGCGGCGCCAGTTCCCCCCAGATCGCCTCGATGGACTGCCGCAGCCGCGTCTCCAGTCTGGCGTCGATGCGACTGGCACCGCTTTCGACAAGACAACCGCCACGCTCGATGGCGGGATCCGCAAGCCAGGTCAGCGACTCGCCAATGGAGTTGGCATAGGCATCCAGAATGGCCTGGTCGTCAGGATGCACATGCACCCGCAGCGGATGATTGCGCGACGGCAACTGCACCAGCGCCTGTCGGAGAACCCGCGCAATGAGGTCGGGACGTTGACTCAATTCATCCATGATGACCCGTTTGGCCAGCGTCTCCACCAGCATCAGCAATTCTGGCTCCAGGTCGTCCGCGGAGCGGGCCAGTGGATCGGCAAGATCAGCCGCGATCCCCTCCAGCGCCGCGATCGTTTCCTGCAAGGTCGCGTCCTGGATTGCCCGCAGTTCCGTCTCGCGCGCCAGGCGCGCATCGCGCTCTGCTCCGGCTTGTGCCAACGCCTGTTCGAGCCCCTCCTGATAGCCCGCCTGAAAACCGGCCGCGGCGCCGGCCGCACGCGCGGCCTCCTCGATGGCCGCGAGTTCGACTGCCGTCGGCTGATGGACGAGGGGTTCGGGTTCGGGTTCGGGTTCGCTCCCGTGCAAGGGTGCAGCACCCACATTCGGCGGCATCCAGCGCTGCGCGTCCGGAAATGTCTGTTCCGCCAACCCTGACCGAAACCGGTTCACAGCATGGCCTCCCCGCCTTTACCGCCCAGGATGATTTCGCCACTGTCCGCGAGACGGCGCGCCACGGCGAGAATCTCCTTCTGCGCGCCCTCGACATCGCTCACGCGCACGGGGCCTTTGGTTTCGAGATCGTCGCGCAGCATCTCGGCGGCACGCTTGGACATGTTCTTGAAGATCTTGTCCCTCAGATCGTCCTCTGCCCCCTTTAACGCCAGCACCAGCGACTCGGTCGAGATCTCGCGCAGCAGGGTCTGGATTCCGCGATCGTCGACATCGATCAGACTCGCGAAGACGAACATCAATTCCTGAATCCGCGTAGCCAGATCCTCGTCGACCTGCGTGACGCCCTCCATCACCACGGACTCCTTGGAGGACTCCATGAAATTCAAAATGCTGGCCGCCGTCTTGACACCGCCGATCATGGATGACTTGGCGGTGTTCTTGCCCGAAAGCTGACGTTCGAGAATCTCGTCCAACTCCTGCAGGGCCGCCGGCTGTACGCCGTCGAGCGTGGCGATGCGCAAAATCAGATCGGACTGCACCCGCTCCGGAAGATAGGACAGCGTCTCGGCCGATTGATCCGGATCCAGATGCGAGAGCACGATCGCGACGATCTGCGGATGCTCGTTGCGGATCATTTCGGCGATCGCGCGGGGATCGAGCCACTTCAGCGCCTCCAGCCCCTTGGAGTTGCGCCCCAGCAGGATACGATCGATCAGGCCCGCCGCCTTGTCCTCGCCCAGGGCCGAGCGCAGCACATTGCGGACATAATCGTCGGCGCCGATGCCAAGCGAAGTCTGATCGTGGACGACGCTCGAAAATTCCTGCACCACATAATCGATATCGCCCCGCGATACCCGATCCAGGTTGGCCATCGCGGTGCCGATCTTCTGAACCTCTTTGGGCCCCATGTGCCGGAGGATTTCAGCCGCCGCGACCTCGCCCAGGCTCATCATCAAGATGGCTGCACGCTCGGCGCCGGAGAATCTCGTAGGATCAGTTGCCATCTTCCGCCAACCATGACTTCATGACTTGCGCGACCCGCTTGGGATCCTCTCGCACCATCTCGCGGATGGCCTCCAGATCGAGTTGCTGCTGGTCGATTCCCTTGGGCCCCGTCAGCGAGGGGTGCGCCGAACCTTGATGACTCAAGGCGACCAGTTCATCGTCGGACTGCGATTCGTCGGTCAAGGCACGAAGTTCTTCACCATCGGCGCCCAGTGCTGGCAGCTCGGGCTCGGGCTCGGGCTCGGGCGGCTTGGGCATGAGCTGCCGCAGGCCCGGCTTGACGACGGTCAGCAGAACCAACAGGGCCAGGATGAGGCCGCCGACGACCTTGACCAGCTCAAGAAACCAGATCTCGGACCAGAAAGGGATCGCATCTTCCACGCGGGTATCCGGGACGAAAGAGGCCGAACTTACGTTAATCAAATCGCCGCGCTTCTCATCGAAACCGACCGCCCCGCGGACCAGCGCGCGGATACTCTCCAGCTCGGCATCCGAGCGCGGGACACGCACGACCTCGCCGGCATCGTTGGTTTGGTCCTGATAATCGACAACCACCGCCGCGGACAAACGGCGAATGCCGCCAGGCGTTTCCTGGACGTGGGAGATGGTTCGATCCACTTCATAATTGCGCGTCGTCTGTTGACTGCGGCTGCTGGGCAGTTGGGGATTCGCCGCCGCGCCAGCCGCCGGCCCGCCGACCGCCCCGCCCGCCCCGCCCGCCGGCGGTTGGTTGGTCAAGGCGCCCGGGATGCCGCCCACGCCAGGGTCGGCGCCGATTTTTTCCTCTTCATTGCTCTGCTCCGAACGCACCGCCGTGCGGTCCGGATCGAAAGACTCCTCGGTTCGCTCGACCTGTGAAAAATCCAGATCGGCCGCGACCTGCACCCGCACCCGATCGCGTCCGATAATCGGGATCAGCAGCGACTGCACGCGCTCCACGAAACCCGCCTCGACACGGTTCGTATAATCCAGATGATCGAGCGACAGATTCGCCGAGTTCTTGTCATCGTCAACGGTGAGCAGTCGCCCGGTCTGGTCCACCACGGTCACGCGCTCCGGCAACAGATCCGGAACGCTCGCCGACACCAGATGCACGATGGCCCCAACCTGGGCCTCGGTCAAGGAGCGATTCCCGCGCAGGTGGACGACCACCGAGGCGCTCGGCGGCGTGCGCTCGCGCACGAAGACCGAGCGCTCGGCCTGGGCGATATGCACCCGCGCCTGCTCGACCGGTTCCAGGGAGGCCACGGAACGGCCCAGCTCGCCTTCCAGCGCGCGCTGGAAGCGGGCGCCCTCGATCAAGCGACTGCTTCCGAAACCGGCATTTTCCTGCAGCAACTCGAAGCCAACATCGGTCGACTTCGGAAATCCCTGGCCGGCCAGCAGCAAGCGGGTCTCGGCGATCCGTTGCTGGGGAATTTCGATGCGCCCGGTGGCGCTGTCGACCTTGTACGGCACGCCCATCGAGGTCAGCGCCTGCATCATCTCGGCAGCCTCGGCGGCCTCGATCTGCGCGAACAGTGGGGCATAGGTGGGCCGCAGCGCCCAGTACAGAATGGCGACCACGGCGACAAGACCGCCGGCGATCATCCCGATCAGGGCGATCTGTCGCCCGGCCGGCATCGCGTTGAACGACTGCAGACTCGTCGAAAGCGCGGCGGTCAGTGAAGACGCCATGGCTGAATTTCTCCGTTACCCGCTCGTGCGTCAGGCTCAGACCTGCATGCTCATGACTTCCTGATAGGCCGACAGCAAGCGATTGCGGACCTGATTGGTCGCCTCGAAAGCAATGCTTGAGCGGTTCATGGCCAGCATCACCTGGGGCAGACTGGTATTGGCGTCACCCAGTTCGAATTTGGTTTGCATCGCGGTGGATTCCTGTTGCACATCGTTGACGGAACGAACCGCCTCCTTCAGCTTGGCGGCAAAATCCTGTCCCTCGGATCCGCGCGCGGCCTGCACCGTTTCGACTGGCCTGGCGCCCTCGATCCGCCCCGACTGGGAGAGCGCGCGCATCTGCTGCAACACGCTCTGGATCTGCATTTCGCTCATGTCCAATCAACTCCGGCTTTGCCGCACGAGATCCAAATCATGGCGCCTGACGACCCGGCAATGGATGCGAACGATCAAGAGCGGGCAGGCGACGGTTGCCGATCTCCTGCAACTTTAATGCCCGAGATCGCAAACGGCCGTCGAGCCAGGGCAATGACCGGCGGCGCGCGGTGTCGGCGGCAACGCCGATGGGTGCAGGCGGGAGGGGATTTCGGTCATGGGAACGGGATCAGATAGACGGGCAACCGGCATTCTTGCGCGGCTGGCAAAACGACATTTTCTTGACGCTCCTGCGCGACCGGGATCCGGTGTGACTGCCCCAACCACTAATAAGTGGTTCGGACGCCGCCGCTTTGTGCCGGCATACCCCATCGGTCAACCAGGGCATTGGCGTTATGTTGTGTCGGCCGCATCCCGTTCGAGACCGAACTTGCGCATGCGCTCGACCAGGGTCGTGCGCCGCATCCCCAAACGCCTGGCGGCCCGCGCGACGACCTGATCGTTCTGCTCAAGCGCCGCGACAATCATGCCGCGCTCCAGCTCGTTGAGGTATTCGCGTAATTCGCGACCTTCCGGGGGCAACGGATGCAACAAGTCGGTATCGGCTTCAGCGACCCGACGGTCGCGCGCATCCATGACCGGTAGCGACTCCAGGTGCGCCGGTCGGAACCGGGTTGGCAATTGTGGCAGATCCACCAGCAGACCGGGATACATGATCGAGAGCTGTTCGAGTAGATTTGCCAACTCCCGAATATTACCAGGCCAGTCCTGTTGCTCCAGATGCGTCAGAACGGCCGGGGTCAGATAGGCCGGTTCCACCCCATGCTCTCTCAGACGCGCTTCGAGGGTCGCGATCAGCAGTGGAATATCGCTCTGGCGTTCCCGCAGAGAGGGCAGCTCGATCGGAAAGACATTGAGACGAAAAAACAGATCCTGCCGGAAGTTTCCGACCGCGACGGCCTCTTCAAGATTGCGGTGTGTCGCCGAAATGATGCGGGCCTTGGTCTGGAGCGGCTTGTTCGAGCCCACCCGCTCGAAGGTACGTTCCTGCAACACACGCAAGAGCTTGACCTGCATGGGCAACGGCATATCGCCGATCTCGTCGAGAAAGAGCACGCCATCCTCGGCCAGTTCGAAACGCCCGGCGCGGGCCGTGAAAGCGCCCGTGAAAGCGCCTTTCTCATGACCGAAGAGTTCGCTTTCCAACAAGTCGGCCGGGATCGCGCCACAGTTGACGGCCACGAAGGGTTTGCCGCGGCGACTCGATGCATCGTGGATGGCGCGCGCGACCACCTCCTTGCCGGAGCCGGTCTCGCCGAGGATGAGCACGGTCGCATCGCTCTTCGCGACCTGGCCAATCAGACGTTTGACCGCCAGCATGGCCGGATGGCGTCCGACCAGATCGACATCGGGCACCGGATCGGATTCGGCTTCGCACCGCAACCATTGCAGGATCTGAATCACCTTGCCCGGCGATAGAGGAGACGACACGGTCAAGGTTCGCGGCGGGACAGCGCTCATGACACCGTCCGTAGGTTGACAGACGACCGGTATCCGGCGCGACGATGGCAAAGCGTCGAGCAGAGCGGCGAGACGCGCGGACGGTTCGCAGAGCCAGAGCGCGTTCAAATCGTCGTCATGCACGGCCGCCAGGCTGACGAAATCGCGGACCTCGCAGCCCAGAAATTCCAGGATACAGCGCGTCTCGGCGCGCACCTCCGCTTGACCGGACAGACCAATTTTCATCACCTGTGCGGATTCCCCTTGTCCGGGACCGTAGACGCTGTCCTTCGACTCGCTGTTCAAACCGTCTTGTCGGCGTACATGGGCGTGCTGGAGGAAGACCACGCGGCCGCTGTCCGGGCCTCGCCGGACTGGTGCCGTCGACGCGCGACCTCGCGGCGATGCAGGCGAAAGACCCAGCGCCGCAAGACCTCTCGAAGTCCGTGATCGGGGGAGCGCCAGGTGGCGCCGCAGACGTGATCGCGACACTCGATCCTGCCCAACTCCAGAACCAGAGGCTGCGCCAGCCAATGGCAGGGGTACAATTCGATGCGGTCGCAGTCGGGCGTCAGTAAATCTGCGGGAAGCACCAGTCCATCGCTGCTGATCCTGACCTTCGAACGCTTCGGTATTTTATCCGCCAGCAGCGTGGTCACAAGATCCATGAGCAAATCGATCTTGAGTTCCAGGCGGATCAATTCGGGCGGCAGCGGCTCCTCGTTCGCGCGACCCTGCGCTTCAGCCTCAAGCACGGCGATCGCCTCCAGAAGATGCGCCGCCGCGTCGCTGGTCGATGGCATCCGGTCGCTTGGCACGACTGGCAATTCCAGGGTCACCGCGAGGCCATCGCCCAACACGTCCCGCCAGTCATCGATCTCCATGATTCACCTGATACTGTCTAACTTTAGGAATTGCCGTGATGCTAACCGCTTCAGGATCGATGGGAAAGCCGTTCGTACCCTGGCCGCTCCGACTTGCTAAAATGCGCGCATCGACATCCTTGCATTGACGTCACCTTCCCTTCAAGTTCGCCTCGACAAGGTCAGAAACATGCTATCGAGTATCGGCAATTATTTCGAACGCCTCGTCATGGAACGGCTCCATGACACTCTGGACGAGAACGGCAACCCCCTGGATGCCGAGTACGCCGAAGACCTTGCCTGCGTCGCATTGAATTACCTGCCTCCGCGGTATGTGCGTCATTCGGTCGATCTGGCATCGCATCTCAGCGATGCCGACCAAAGAAACCTGCTGGAAGAGGTGTCGGATGCCGTCAACTTCGCGCTCGCGACCACGCGCCGGCGTCAGAAGGTCCGTAACCTGGATCTGGGATGATGCACGGGCGGTGGTCGATCACCCCCGTTCCAAGCCCTCCAGTCTCAGGCCCGCCTGACTGACCAGACGCAGAAACGAGGCGTAACTGCGCGCATCCAGACGGCAGCTCGCGCTGCGGCGATCCGCGTAAACCACTCCCACCGGCTGCCCACTGACCCACATCGACATGACGAAAAAGCGCGTGTCGCCGATCAGTTCGACGATTTCCAGCGGGATCCGCGGCAGAAGATCGGCTTGCGTTTCCTCGTTCAGCCAGAGGGCGGACGGCGCGTCTAGCAACTCGCCAAAAAGCCCTCCGGAATCGAGCGACAGACTGAAACGATTGAAGGTCGGCTCAAAATCCGTGCCGACCAGAAACTCCGCCATCAAGGTCCGCCGACGGGGACAATACACCGCGAACACCGCGCGATTCAGCCCCAGACCGCGATGCAGGCCACGCAGCAACGTCGCGAACACCGACTCGCGATCGGACAGCGAGCGATCGCTCAGCGCCGCCAGACAGGCTAGATAATCGTCCTCTCTCGGTGCCAGACAAAAAGCAGGCGTCCAAGGCGCATGCGTCGTCGCCGACAGCCGGCCGTCGCGTTCCAGGGGCAGCAATGCCAGCGAACCGAGTCCATAGCGGGCGGCCGTCGGATTGAAGGCGCCCAACACGCGGTTGATACGCTGAATCAAAGACGGCAGGTCGAGATTGAGCAACTCGGCCGCCAGACGCAGGTCACGCAGGCGCATCGGATGACGCCAGGCGGAAAAGGCATCGCGGGCAATCTGGGTCGCCAGCATCACGCACAGCGTTCTTAGATACCGCGCATTGCGGGCGCGCATGGCCTCCCGCACCATCTCCGGCAGCTTCCATCGGACGGCCAGGACGTGCCCCAATTCCTCCAGGCTCTCTCCCAGCGAGACGTATTCGGCCTCATGCGGAAGCACATGACTGACCTCCACCAGTTCCAGATAGCGGTTGATTCGGGCATCCCCGTGCGCGAGCAGAAACAGCTCGCCCAGATTGTTCAGCAAGGCCGCCAGACTCACCTCGGACGGAAAGCGGTCGCGATCCAGCTCGGCCCAGTCCTGAGCCAGCAAGCCGGCCAGAACCGCCCGCCCCGCGCTCCGACGATAGGATGCGAGCCGCTCCGCGTCCAGCACCTCCTCGGCGACGCTGGCCTCGGATTCCAGACGCAGAAGCGACTGAGTCCCCAGCATGTGCGCCGCATCTTCCAGCATGACGACTTCGGCGCTGAAATGCCGGTGCGGAACCGCGTTGGCCCGTTGCATCACGCGCAAGGCCATGGCCGGATCGGCCATGATCGCCGCGGACAGTTTTCGCAGCGGTACGAGTTCATCCGTCAACAGACTCGCCAATTCCCGTCGTGTCCACGCCAACACCGGGAGTTGCTCCGGCGAAGCATCGGCCGTCACCGCCGTCAACCAGCCTAAACTCACAGTAGCGCCTCCCAATTCAATTCAATTCAATTCAATGTCGCGAAGCGGATATCCCCAGGTATCGATCTTGGCGTCAAGCACAAGATGCCCCGTTTCGCTATTATTGGCCGCCAATAACCTTCGTCACAAGCAAGCGGGTTAGTCAGCCCCCGCAAAACGCCCTTGAGGACTCCACCGCGTGAATCTGATCCTTGGTTCCATCATCGTCTTTGCGTCCGTCCTTGGCGGATTCGCCGCGGGAGGCGGTCACATCGCGGCCATCTGGCAACCTTTTGAACTGGTGATTATCCTGGGCGCATCCCTGGGCGGCTTCATCATCGCCAATTCCATGGGCGTCGTCATGAAGTCGCTGAAATCCATCCCTTCCCTGTTCACCGGATCCAAGTACAAGAAGGCCGATTATCTGGACGCACTGGGGTTCATGTACGACCTCTTCACCAAGGCCCGCAAGGAAGGTCTCATGGGGATCGAGCCGGACATCGAGGAGCCAGCCAGCAGTGCCCTGTTCCAGAAATATCCCCGAACCCTGAAAGACCATCACGCCGTGGAATTCATCTCCGACTACATGCGGCTCGTCGTCAGCGGCAACATGAACCCGTTCGAGCTGGATAACCTCATGGACATCGAGCTGAACACCCATCACCACGAAGCCGAAGAGGCATCGCATGCCGTGCAGCAGGTCGCCGACGGCCTGCCCGCCTTCGGTATTGTGGCGGCTGTCCTCGGCATCGTGCATACCATGGGTGCCTTGGGCGGTCCGATGGCGGAGGTTGGCGCCCTGGTCGCCGCGGCACTGGTCGGCACCCTCAGCGGTATTTTGATCGCCTACGGTTTCGTCGGCCCGATCGCCACCATGCTGGCCCGATATGCGGCCGATGAGACGCGCTTCCTCTCCTGCATCAAGGCCTGCATTCTGGCCAACGTTCAGGGTTACAGCCCGCAGGTGGCGGTGGAGTTTGGTCGCAAAACCATGGCTTCCGACCTTCGACCCAGTTTCAGCGAGCTGGAAAAACATCTGCGCGGCGGCAAATAACAAGAGTGACTCTGCATGGCCATTGACACCAACAAACAACCCATCATCATCAAAAAGGTGTTCAAATCGGGCGGCCATCATGGTGGTGCCTGGAAGATCGCCTTTGCCGATTTCGCCACCGCGATGATGGCGTTCTTCATGTTGCTCTGGCTCATGGGTTCCACCACCAAGGAGCAGAAAGCGGCCATCTCGGAGTATTTCAACAATCCCTCCGCATTCGAGGGTGTCAGCACCTCGCCATCCCAGGCGCAGGGCGAGGGAACCGGCTCCACGCCGTCCATCATCGCCTTTGAAGGCGCCGTCGACATGGCCCCGGAATCGTCGCCATCGGAGATCATGGATCAGCAACGGATCGAGGAGATGGCCGCCGCTCAGGACCAGGAACGTCTGGAATCGCTGAAGGAGCTGCTGGAGGAAGCCCTGGAGCAAAGCGAAACGCTGATCCCTTACAAGGAGCAGCTCCTGATCGACATCGTGTCAGAAGGTCTGCGCATTCAGATCGTCGACAAGGAAAATCGCTCCATGTTCGATTCAGGGAGCGCGCAGCTCAAGAGCTATACGGATGACATCCTCAAGGAGCTGGGCACCATGATCAATCAGGTTCCCAATCGGATCAGTATCACCGGTCACACCGACGCGCGCCCGCTC
Source organism: uncultured Thiocystis sp. (assembly GCF_903866365.1). Lineage (GTDB taxonomy): Bacteria > Pseudomonadota > Gammaproteobacteria > Chromatiales > Chromatiaceae > Chromatium. The sequence goes on along the minus strand of NZ_CAIPNF010000027.1, from coordinate 15,521 downwards.
GCGCGCGGTGACTTCAGCAATTGGGAGCTTTCCACGGAACGCGCGAATACGGCCCGGCGCGCGCTCGTCGCGGGCGGGATGCAGGCGGAAAAGGTTGGCCGCGTGGTGGGATTCGCGGACACCGTTCCCTTCGACCAGGCCGCCCCCAATAGCCCCATCAATCGGCGCATCAGCATCATCGTCATGAATCAAAAGACCGATGAGGCAATCCATCAAGAGACGACCACGATCAAGGAATTGGTTGAGCCAACATCCCCCTGAAGCCGCGTCTGACATACCGCGCATGCCTTGCATCTCGCTTTCGCCTCGCCTGACCCCATCGGCGCCGTCGCCCTGGTTTCCGGCAGCGGCCTTGCCAGAGTCGGGATCTTGACGAGTCGGCGCCAGCCTTGGTTGCAAGCGTGCTTCAGTAGCCCAGGCAAAGATTGCAACCCATTGTTCCATCAAATAATCGTCATGCCAAAAGAACTTTGGCTTGAATTCTGCTTTCGTTTGACGTAAGCGCCTCCAGTCACCCGCTGGGGCATCCCAAGACAGACGAACGAGCGGAAGGTTGTCGTCATGATCGAATCGATTGCAGGCGGTCTGCTTGCCACGCTGAATCATCTGGATGACGCCATGCTGGTAATCGGCGTCTTCAGCATTCTCTTGTTGGGCTTGTTCGCGAGCGCGCTGATCCTGATCGCGCTGCGCCGCGCACCGGCCTTTTACCGCAGCGTCCCGACCCTGCTGACGACCTTCGGTATCCTGGGAACTTTTCTCGGGATTTCCACCGGCCTGCTGCATTTCGATGTCGCGAACATCGAAGCGAGCATTCCGATGCTGCTCGATGGACTCAAGCTCGCCTTCATCACCAGCATCAGCGGTATTCTGCTGGCGGTTTGTCTGCGTCTCGTGCTGGTTCTGAGCGTCGATGCCGCGGGGGAGTCGGAACCGTCGCAGACGGCTCTGACACTCACCGACAACCTCACGCCCACGACATTCATCCAGCACCAGACTCAGGTCGCCGACGCGCAACTAGCGGCGACCCGACAACTGGTCGACCGGATCGCACAACTGGACAGTCGTCTGGTCGAGACCCTGGAGCGGCAGCACGCGCAACAACTCGCGGCATTTGGCGAATTCGCCCAGCAACTCAGCGAAATGGGCTCGCGCCAACTGATCGCCGCGCTGGAGTCGGTGATCCGCGACTTCAACGCCAATCTGGGCGAGCAGTTCGGCGAAAACTTCCGTCGTCTGGATGCCTCGGTGGAAAAACTGGTGCGCTGGCAGGATCAATACCGCGACCACATGGAGACGCTGGGCCAGCAACTCGATCGCGCCAGCGAAGGTGTGGCTCAGTCCGAGGCGAGCCTCCAGGCACTGACTCAGCAGGCGCGGCAGATCTCAAGCTATATCGAGGATCAGGACGCGACCATGACCGGTCTGCGGCGCGAAAGCATTGAGCTGGAATCGCTGCTCGGCAGCATCGCCGACCTGCGCGACCGCGCCAGGGACGCCTTCCCCGCCATCGATACCCGTCTGAAAGCCATGCTGGAAAGCATCGAAAACGCGGTTCTCTCGGCCTTGCACGCGCAGCAGCGTCTCGGCCAGGTTGGAGTCACCGGTCGGCATCACGACGTGACGCATCCCGAACTCTCGGTGGTGGGGCGCTCATGAACGGCATATCGACCTCAAGCGCGAAAACATCCCATCAGGAAGACGATTTCCATTGGATCGCCCTGTCCGACCTCATGTCCTCACTGATGATGATCTTCCTGTTTCTGGCCCTGCTGTACATGGTCCAGGTCACACGCACCCATGCGGTGGAAACCGAGGTGCGAATGACCGCGGTCGAGTCCCGCCAGGCGATTTACCGGGCGCTCGATGAAGAATTCCGGGAGGATCTGGTGCGTTGGAACGCCGAATTCGACCGGCCCACGCTGACCCTGCGCTTTCGCGAGCCGGACGTGCTGTTCGATCGTAACTCGGCGCGCATCAAGCCCGAGTTCGACACCATCCTGCGCGACTTCCTGCCACGCTATGTCGCCCAACTGCGCCCCTTCCGCGAGGTCATCCGCGAGATCCGCGTCGAAGGGCATACCTCCAGCGAATGGAACCCCAACACCAATCCGCTCGATGCCTATTTCGCCAACATGGACCTGAGTCAGCAGCGGACCCAGGCGGTACTGCGTTTCGCCTATGGCCTGGACAGCCTGCAACAGGAGCAATGGTTTCGTGAGCGGATCGCGGCGGTGGGACTTTCCTCGTCGCGCCCGGTGCGGGATGCGAGCGGACGGGAAGATCCGCGGGCGTCACGGCGGGTCGAGTTCAGTGTGCTAACCGATTTCGAGGCCCGCTTGCTGGAACCGATCAAGCTGGAAGGGGCGCCAGCGGACGGGAAGGGAGCGGACCATCCGTCCTCCGCCCCGAACGGGTCGAGTTAACGAGCTAGCGCAACGGTGCGAAAGTCCCGAGATCGTCTCAGGTCGTTGTCGTGATCGAATATTCGCCATGTCGAGACCGCGATCACGACAACGACAACGACAACGACAACGACAACGAGGATGCCCCGGTCTCGGAACTTGAGCAGTGAAGCACTAGCCGAGACGCGGTTCAGGCTTCATCGTTCAAGCGAGGATTGCGCAGGGCTTCTACGGCCAGCACCTGAAACTGCGCTTTCTCCAGCAGTTCCAGGACGGCCTCGGGGCGGATGCCGACCAACGGCCAGACGCCGGGATCCACCGGAGGGGCGTCGCGCCAGTCCCGGGAATCGAGTTCGGCGAGATGCGCGGCGGTATTGGCCAGATGCACCAGAATCACCGGGAGCCTGAAGGCGTCGGGCGCCTTCAGCGGGTCATGATGAAACCGCAGGCAGGCGCACAGGATGTCGGGCAATCCCCAGTGCTCGGCCAGCGCCCCCCCAAGCTGGGCGTGATCGAAACCCAGTTCGGCGCGCTCGGCGTCCTGTGGCGTGACGGCGTCCGGCTCGCCCAGACTGCGCAAAAAGGCCAGGTGAGCGGCCTCCGGCTCCTGGGAGAAGAGAATCAATTGTCCCAGATCGTGCAGCAAGCCACCCAGAAAGACGGTTCCCGCCAGGGCGGGCGACTCCAATTCGGCCAGCAGTCGCGCGATGACCGCACAATAGGCCGAATGGTGCCAAAACATCTCCAGCGGCAGCAGCGTCTGCGCTGGCAACCGTTCCGACGCTTGCGTCACGGCGCCCGCGATCACCAGTCGACGGAGATGATCGCGGCCCAGGAGCATGACCGCGCGCTCCACGGAGTCCACGGTGCGAGCGGGCGCGAAGGCGGGGCTGTTGGCCAGGCGCAGCACGATCACGACCAACGCCGGATCCTGAGCCAACACGTTGGCGATCACCGGCTGGCGACTGTTGGGATCGTCCAGCAGCTTGAGAACGTCGCCGACCACCTTGGGGATGGCCAGCAGCCGGCCGGTCCGTTTGACAAGGGCTTCGATGGTCATTGATGACACGCGTGAATGCTCCGGAAAAACTGACGGGGTCGAGACTAAACCGCGTCCAGAATGATAGGCGTTGTGGCGAGTCACCGGACTCACATGGCGAACATCGATTTCAGGGACGCCAGCGTCTTCTCGGTACCCGCCAGTTGGGCGATCGGCTCTCCAGGCGGCGGGGCCGGCAGACCCAGGGTCTCGAACGCCGGAACGTCCGCGGCATCCGGGTGCGGTCGGCCTTCGCTTTGCAGAAAGGCCCAGCGCGCCACCGTGGTCACGCTCGCGTAATCGGGCTCATCGGCTCGATACTCCCAGGTACCGGACTGCTCCGCGACCGTCACCAGATCCTCGCCCAGCCCCCAGTAGTTGATCACCAGCACGCCGGTAATACTGCGCAGCTTGGCAATCAGCGACTCGATGCGGTCCAGTTGCGGATGGCGATCCCGCATCTCGATGAACTGGATGATCGGTACCGCGCCGATCCCCGCCACCAGTCCCGCCAGCAGCGCCCGTTCTCGATTGAGAATCTTGAGCGTGTCGGACAGAAGGTAGCTGTAGGCCGAACACAGCACGCCATCGGTCCAGACCGCCTTCATGGCATCTCGGGTGACCTCGTTCCGGGCTTTGAAGGCCTGTCGCAAGGCCAGGTTGGTCGTCAGCATCCGGGTATTGCGAAAGCCCAGGCGCATCACGGCATCGCGCACCGACTGGATCTCTTTCGCGCCGCGAAACAGCGGACTGTTGGTCGCATGGAGCAGCGCGCCGGCGATGGTGCCATCGCGTTGAATCACCTCGGTGAGTTCCGCTGCCCCGGCATCCGGATCATTGGTGAGTTCCTGAATCTTCAGGGCCACCTCGGGGCGTGCCGGAAGCTCCAGCCGGTTGCTCGTAATGAGTTCATAGAGTTCCGCGAGAAACTCGCCCTCGGCTGGATCGAGTTCGATGTCGCTGACTTGGAGGCTGGAGTTGAACGCCGACTCCATGGCCGAGACCGGGATCCTGAGCACGATGCAGGGCGTCTCCGTGATGACGAAATCCCCTGCCCCGCTGGCATCGCTGAAGAGATCGATCGGGTCGCTGAGACCCTGATAACTCTCCAGGCGCTCGCCGACGCCATTCGTCAGCCGCACCGCATGGCCATCGACCAGAAACAGCCGGTTGCCCTCGATATCGGTCAGACGAATCCGCTTTTTCGGGGCGAGTTCGCCAACACTGCACTGCTTGGACAATGCCTCTCGGGCGGTGTCCGAAAGATCCCGAATCAGGTCGATTTCCGTCAGTAGCGACAGAACCTCTGATGTCTGCTGCATCGCTGGATTCCTGGATGGACAAATCTGGTGTCATCCCTAGTCTAGCAGCATCGGCGCGCAAACCGATGCCTTGTCGTCACTTGTATCCAGGCGGAAACGCAGACTCTGTCAGGCGAGCGCGCGGTATCCCAGCAACACGTCGGACGCCTCGCCGGTGCTCCCGTCGGCACGCTGGAACTGACCGACCTGGGCCACGCTGTCGTAGACGTTCAGCGCCTTGCGGGTATTCTGATAGCCCAATTCGATCGCCGTGACCTCGGCCGCCTCCAGGGGTTTGAGCGTCTGGGCGCCATCGCTCCCGATCTGGAACAGACGCAGTTGCGAGAACACCTCGTCGCCAGCGTCGATGACGCCATCGGCATTGCCGTCATAGCGGGCCAGTTCGGCAAAGCCATGGGCCGCGCCGCCTTGATCGCCGAACAACTCCAGGCCGTTGTCGATTTGACCGTTGCCATTGCGATCCAGAGCCAGGAACCAGCTATCGCCCGTCACGAAGCTCACCTGCTCCACCTGGCCGTCGCCGGTCAGATCGAACTGGACGCCGGCCTCGACGCCAGTGGTGGCGATCCCCCGACCGGACAGATCCAGCACCAGCGGATCGCCCATCTGCACGGCGGCGGTTTCTCCTGAGCGCAGGTCCATCTGGAACGTCTGGCGCTGAGCACTCTGGAATTGGAGCGCAAGGCTGGAATCGAGACTGCTCGCGCTGAGTTCAAAGCGGGCGCTCGATACCTGACTCCAGGAGACCTGCAACTCGGCGTTTGCCGTCGCGATGGAGCCGTCGCCTATCCGCGCCTCCAGCACCGCCGAACGTCCGCCGTCCGAGGCTCGGTGGGACGAATCCTGCGCATCCAAGGGGAAGGATTTACGCAGAATCTGGTAGTTAAGATCCTGCTCCAGACTCGCTTTAATCTGGGCGGCCAGATCGCCGGCCCCCGCCGGCACACTGGGCGGCGCGGAGGACGCGACGGGCGGGCGAACAGTGGCCCGAGCGATTTCATGGGGTGGGCTGGAAACCGGCCGCGGCGCCGCGGATGGGGGCAACCTGACGACGGATGGAAGCAACATCATCACACCTCGCAACGGACAGGGCTGTCCGCGGATGACAAAAACGTGTCGTCGGAAAATTGAATCGCCACCCCGGCGGGCGCATGACGCACGACCCTTGCATCGACCATGGGCGGGGTTTCGCCTTCGCCCAGCGTTCCGACCACCCGGACCTGAACCAGCGTTCCCAGCGGTGGACGGTCGGCGTCATCCAGAAGCAACAAGACCCCGCCAACGCTGAGATCCTCGGTCTGGACCACCCGCATCGGTTGGCCGGCGCGATGCAACTCAACCTCGACTTCCAGGGGAAGACGCCGATGTCGACGTTTGTCGGAGTCCATGTTCGTCCTCTGCCAACAGAGAATTCCCGTGTCCACGGGAGACATCATGGCCAGATCGCCGGCCATGCCGATCAACCATCCAGACCGGGATGCGCGAGATCCTCCAGGCGCCAGAAGGCATCGCCGCGCAGATAGCCAGGCTCCACGGCCGCCACCAACGCCGAGGGACGACCATCCCAATCGCGCTCGGCAACCCAATGGGCCGGCATGGAGTCCAGAAGATGCACACGGGCAATGCGGCCGTCGGTTAATTGACACAACCGCACCTCACCACTCAACCGATGTCGGAAAGCCGGCAGAAAGCCCACCACCAACTCCGGAGAAAGACGCCATTTCGGGCCCTGCGCAACCGCGCCGGATGACGGGAAAGAAACGCCACTGTTAAGCATCATCGGTGGTTCCTCCATTCGGGATCAACTTCCGTAACGGCCCGGCAACAGGAAACTAAAGCGCGCCAGGATCCATCGCCCCTGCCTGAATCCCGCGTCATGTCCGGCAGCGTCCGCGAATGGATCTTCAGGATTGTGCGACATTCGTCGCTCAGCGACAGCTAATTCGTCTAAACTTTGAACCAAGGTCCGATTTCCGCGCCTGTTCTGCCCCCAACCGGATGCACGGGGCGCGGATTTCCCCCTCAGACGGAACGGCGATCCAGCCGCCCGCATCGACCAACCGAAGAGGCCAAACGATGGACGTGTCTTCAACCTCGGGTATCCCCAGCGCCGCCAACGCGATGCTCGCCAACCAAACGGCCAGCGCCAGCGCCGTCTCCGTGCTCAAAAAATCGCTCGATATGCAGGCCGAAACGGTCGCCGCCCTGTTGCCGACCGAGCCGGCAGCGACGCCTGGGCAGGGATTGCCCGAGAACGTCGGACGCAACATAAATATCACGGCCTGAGGCCAGGCGAGCTGGATTCGGCTGTCGAGCTTGTTCAAGCGAACTGACTGAGAATCTCCGTCGGCGGGTCGGCAAAAAAACCGGCAACCCTCTGTTCGAGACGTTCGCGGGCACCCGAGCCGTTCGGTTGCTCGGTTTGCTCTCGGCCGGCCTGACGCCCGTCAAACGGTGCGCCGGCCTTCGCCTCCTCGCTCTGCAATGCCCCCTCCTCGCCGGTCTTCGGCCGCTCGACCGGCTGCTCGCGTTGCATCTGCGCCAGTTCGCGCAGTTCGCGCAGTTCGCTAATCGCGTTGGTCTCCATGGTCGTCGCCGCAGCCGCCACCCGCAGATCCTGCGAGGATGGCTCGGCGGGAGCGAGAGCGGCACGGCGCACCGCGCGCGCCTTCTCGAAGGTGGCCGAGGGATCTCCCGACACGCTTGAGGTGTCGATTCCCACTTCGCCGCCGATGGCATAACGCTGTCCATCGGGACCGGTCTGATAATCGTAGCTAGCGGAACTGGTCACATAGCGACCGCCTGCGGCGATATGCGCCTGCTCATGGGCGCGGACTTCCGTATCCCGCTGTTTCAGGAGTTGCAGATCCTGCTGCTCCTCCGTCGTGAGTTCCAGCGCGGAGTCGATCGCTTCCGGGCGCTGACGCGGATCTTCCTCCGCGGTGGACACCTCGCCGGCCGCGAGGTCATCGCCCTTGAGATCGGCGGTGCGTTCGGCCGCCGCTGGCGGCGTCGAGACAGCCGGACGCGGCATGCCGAATGGCATCGAATTGATGGCCGAGTGGATCTCCATGAGCCAAACCTCGCGTTGCTCTGACCCAAGTGTAGCTTGTCAACCGTTTTCAGACTGCCAATGCGTCCGCGATGGCGCACAAAACACCTGAAAGTCAACGCCGTCAACGTTGAGAATCCAGCACGGAACCGATGGTCCGGATCCAGGGGCCATTCGCGCGCACACCGGCGGGCAACTTGGGCAAGGCATTTTCCGCCTCCGCCCGATTCGGATAACTGCCGGCCAGTGCGATCGCGAAGGAGCGCGTCTGGATGAAATGAATGCCCTCCAGATCATGCGGAGCGATAAACCCCTGCGCGACCGCCAGACTGCGGGCCGCAACCAGTTGGATGGTGAAACGGCCGCGATCCTGGCGCAGGAGCCAGTCCTGATCGGCTTCGGGATCGACCGATCGCGGCGCCGGCGCCGGTTGGAACAGCGGGGTCGGCTCAGGCTCGGAGGCGGGCGTCCGCTCCGACGGTCGCGGGAGGTCCGGACGCGCGTCGACCGGCGGCGGCGCCGGATTCGGCGTCATGATCTCTCCCGCGGCGGATTCGGCCGCGGCCGCCACCGGTGCCACCGTCGGGGCGTCAGTCTCGGAAACCCGCGGCCGGACCTGATCCGCCGCGATGGCGAAACCGGCAGCCGCTCCGGAAGCCCGCTCGACCGCCGCCACGGAATCGGCTTGCCGCGGCGTCTCGACGGGGAGCCTGAGCGAGGAATCCTCGAGCTGCAAGACCACCGGCACCAGAATCGACACGACCACGCTGCCGAGGATGGCGGGGAGAAACCAGCGTTGACTCCAGTACGGCACCGCGGCCTTCCCCCCCGAAGAACCCGGCCCGCGTTCCGGGGTCGGCTGGCGCGCCTCTGTCGGCTGGGAGTCGGAACGTAGCGTATGGCTGCGAATCTGCCGGAGCACCTGCTCGAAGTCGGCGGTCTCCTCCCGCGCGTCTTCATGGACAAGAAACCTGGACAATTCCGTATCCATTGGCGTCAAGCGCTCGTCTTCGTCATACAGATCCAGGATTCCCTCTGGATTCATCGAGGCTGGCTCGGACTGGCCTGCGGCCGCGTCCTTCGCCTCCCGCGCGCCGCCCGGCTCGACGCGAGCCGCTGCGGTGCCGGACGGGCCGGCCAGATGACCGAGCTTGCCGGCGATCGCCTGTTTAAAGCCATTCACGCTGCGGCAGCGGCGGGCCAGCCAGGCATTCGCATTGGCGTTCAGGAGCGCGGGGATGCCTTTGCTGCTGGTTTGCAGAACCGCGATATCGCCGGAGGTCAGAAAGGTCTCCGGATCCTCGATGCCCGCCACCCGCAAGCGATGACGCAGATAGGCGCCGGCCTGTTCGAGATTGAGCGGACGCAGATTCAGACGCACGACCTGATTCTCGTCCGCCGGATCGCCCAGCGGCAGACGTCCGCGATTCAGGGAGGGATCGCCGACCAGAATCAGGCGCAATCCCCGTCCGTTCAATTCGAGAATCTCGGAGCGTATCCGCAACAACCGCTCGACGATCTCCATGCCAAGCAGATGCGCATCGTCAATGGCCAGCACCAGCGCCACCCCGGCGCGACTACGTTCCGCCAGTAAATCCTTCACCGACCGGGCGGGATGATCCAGACCGATCGCGCGCAGATGACCGCGAATGGTGGCGTCGACCGCCGCGAAGGGGATGCCGGCGCGGCCGCGGAAGGCAATGAATTCAAAGTTATCCCCCAAGGCGCCGAGCAGGCGCATGAGTTGAATACTGCGTCCCGCCCCGTTCGCCCCGGCCAGAATGACGATGGCGCCCGGCGCGATCAAGGCCCTGGCCGCCGTTTCGATCAGACTCTCCAGCAGCGGATCGCTGTAGAGAAACTCCTCGCTGGGAACCGCATCGAATGGCGGCTGACGCAGCTTGAGGCGAGCTAGGCAATCAGGAGGCAAAGGCATAATTTCAGTATTAGATTCAAGCATTTCGGAAGAGTTGGGAGGCTGATGCTACACTCCGCGACCAGGCTCATCAAGCCATTCGCCCCGTGCCGCGGCACCTTTGCTCAGAGTCGATACCATGCACGATTTGCGCCTCAACATGCAGGATATTGCCCGTTCCGGGCATGTCACACGCTGGCATTCGGTGCGCTGCGCGCGCAACCAGACCCTGGCCGAACATCATTATCTGGTCACCATGATCGCCCGCGAATTGATGCGACGCATCCTGGGGGACAGCCTGCCTGCCGAGACGCGCCTGCGCGTCCTCGAATACGCCTTGACCCATGATGCCCCCGAGTTGCTCATGGGCGACCTCCCCTCCCCGCTCAAACGGCGCATCGCCGAGATCGCCGGCGAAGCCGATCCGCTCGCGCGCATCGAGCGGGAGATCGCCCCGGAGATCGCCGAGCTGAAAACCGCGCTCCAGGGATCGGCGCTGGCGTTCATCGTGAAGCTCGCCGACCTGATGGACGGCTGTCTCTTCATCCGCGAGGAAGGGATCGGACGCCATGCCGCCCTGGTCGCGGAAAAATCCGAAGCCGCCCTCCACGACAAGATCGCCGAGGCGCGGAGGCGTTTCGCCGATCTTGACTGGTCGCAGGCGGAGGATCTCTACGCCCGGATGCGCGGCGAGGCCGGGGCGGATAATCGCCTGCTCTTCGAGGGAGCGCCCTGAATCGCCACCTATGATCGATGGGTAAAATCAGACGCCTTGCAGCCTTGGCTGACCTCTAAAATAAGTTCAAACTAGCCGGGCGGAAAACCCGGCGGTTCCAGGGCCGGACGCCGGTGGAATAAATACTGCATCAAGCAACCATCAACAGGGTACGCCAGGATGTGTCCTGGAGAGCCTGGATCGGCTCCTTTTGACCGCAATGGCGACGACACGCGAGAACCGATATGCGACGTATCAATGACCTGCCGATCTGGGTGCGCTTGGTCGGGGCCATGTGGCTGATCCTGATGCCGGCCTGGACCGGGCTGATCCTCTGGGCCGCGCAGGAGCAGCGACAGACCGCCATCGAACAGGCCGAAGCCTTCACCGGGACGCTGCACGAAATGACCCTGGCCGGTCTGACCACCCTGATGCTCCACGGAACCATCAACAAGCGGGCCGATTTCCTCAGCCAGATCATTGAGCTGCAAAACGTCAAGGATCTCCGCGTACTGCGCGGCGAGAACGTCAAAAAACAGTTTGGCGCGGGCACCGACGACGAACAACCGCGCGACGACATCGAGCGTGCCGTGTTGGAGACCGGCGAAGCCTACCTGAGTCTGTCCAAGGATGGCACCATCCTGCGCGCGGTCGCTCCGGCCTTTGCCCGCAAGGATTATCTGGGCAAGGACTGCACCTCCTGCCATGCGCTCGCCCCGGTCGATGGGGTGTTGGGGGCCGTGAGCATGGAGATCAGCCTGGATGACGTGAACACCAATGTCCGTCTGTTCGGCCTGAAAATTTTTGGTCTGGCGGCGATTCTCAGCATCCCGGTCCTGCTGTTTCTCTATTTTTTCACCTCGCGCTTCGTCACCCGCCCGATGCAGCAGATGACGCTTGGTCTGGACGGCATCGCCCACGGCGACGGCGATCTGACACACCGGCTGCCGATCGCGGGCCGCGACGAGATCGGACGCGCTTCCACCGCTTTCAATTCCATGATGGACAACTTCCGCGATCTCATCCGACGGATCCTGGATTCCACCACCCAACTCGCGCAAGCGGCGGGAGATCTGGCGGACGTGACCGAGCGGACCAACGCCGGCGTCTCCCGCCAGCGCAACGAAGTCGATCAACTCGCCTCGGCCATGCATGAGATGAGCGCCACCGCCCAGGAGGTCGCCCACAGCGCTCAGCAGGGGGCGGACGCCACGAATGTCGCGAACACGGCGGCCATGGCCGGTAAAAATGTGGTTTCCGGCACCATGGCACGGATCGAGCAGCTCGCCCAGGAGGTTCAGAAAGCGGCTGACGTGATTCGCGAGCTGGGCAAGGACAGCCAGGAAATCGGCAAGGTGCTGGACGTGATCCGGGGAATCGCCGAGCAGACCAATCTCCTGGCGCTCAACGCGGCCATCGAGGCCGCACGTGCCGGCGAGGCGGGTCGCGGCTTCGCGGTGGTCGCCGACGAGGTACGCTCGCTGGCCAACCGCACCCAGACCTCCACCCAGGAGATCCAGGCGATGATCGAACGGCTCCAAAACGCCAGCCGCCGCGCGGTCAACGTGATGGAGGAGAGTCAACAATACGCCGAGTCCAGTCGCAAGAGCGCCATCGAGGCGGAGCATTCGCTGGACGCCATCACGGCGGCGGTCACCACCATCAACGACGTCAATACTCAGGTAGCCAGTGCCGCCGAGGAACAGAGCGCGGTCGCCGAGGAGATGAACCGCAATGTCACCAGCATCTCCGATGCCGCCGAGGGGAACGCCCAAGGCGCGCGTCAGACCACCGACGCCTCCGAACAACTGGCACGACTGGCGGCGGAACTCCAGGAGTTGGTGGGGCATTTCAGGGTTTGACATTGTAGGCTGTGCAACCGGCATCAAACCTTGCGAGAGACTCTTGGTCGAGACATGCCGGTTGTACAGCCTGCAAGGCTAAAATATTTCGACGTTTAGCCGAATTATCTTTTTCCAGAGATGCGCGGTTTAGGCTTCCGTTGACGGTCTCGCGGGAGATTTTTCCCGACTTATGAATGCCCGCTAACCCGAAGGTAGCCCTGCCGGGAAGGTGCCTGCACGATAATCTCCGGAATGCGCGGCAAGCCGACAACGGCATCGACTCCGCCCAACTTCACTGCCTCCTTGGGCATCCCGTAAACGATGCAGGTCAGCTCGTCCTGGGCGACCGTAAAGGCACCGGCCTCGTGCATCTCCAGCATCCCGCGCGCGCCGTCGTCGCCCATGCCGGTCATGATGATGCCGACCGCGTTCGGACCCGCCGATTGCGCGGTCGAGCGAAACAGTACGTCCACCGAGGGACGGTGACGGCTGACCAGCGGGCCATTTTTGACCTCGACCCGATACTGGGCGCCGCTGCGCCGTAGCAACAGGTGATCGGTCCCCGGCGCGATCAGCGCCAGCCCGGCGATCACCCGATCGCCATTGCGTGCCTCGCGCACCTCGATCTCGCACAAGCTATTCAGACGCGCGGCAAAGGCCGCCGTGAACTGCCCCGGCATGTGCTGGACCACGACGATGCCCGGCGCGGTGCGGGGCAACCGGGTGAGGACGTATTCGAGCGCCTGGGTACCGCCCGTGGAGGTGCCGATGGCGACCACGCGATCGGTGGTCTCGGCCAGCGGCTTGAAACCGCGCTCCGCCACCACGGCCTCCGCGGTCAGCTTGGGCGCCGGTGCCGCCGCAGGAGCCGCGCGTCGCGCGGAACCCATCTTGTCCATCCGGGCATGACTCGCGCCCTTGATGGCATCGCCGAGCAGGGTTCTGGACTCTTCCAGAAACTGGCGCAGCCCGACCTTGGGCTTGGCGATGATGTCGACCGCGCCGGCGTGCATCGCCTGCATGGTGACCTCCGCGCCGCGTTCGGTGAGCGTCGAGCAGATGATGACGGGCGTCGGATGCTCCTTCATCAATTGGCGCAGAAAGGTGATCCCATCCATGCGCGGCATCTCGATGTCGAGCACGATGACATCGGGCCACTGCTTTTCCATCATCTTCTGAGCAAAGATGGGGTCGCGGGCGGAACCGATGACCTGAATGCCAGTGATCGCATTCAACTGTTCGGTAAGCACCTGGCGGACAACCGCCGAGTCGTCGACGATAAAGACTTTGACTTCCGTCATCGCGCGTTATCCTTTCTCTACAAAAAATTCGGCCGGAACAGGACGCTGCTGGACCTGCAGGGCGCGCTGCAAATAGGCGCGCTCCTCCGCCGCGATCGATTCCGCGTTGCGTCTGGGGATGCGGCGGAGATAGACCGAAAAATCGGCGCCATGAAAGTAGATCTGTCGTCCACCGTCGCCGCCAAGATCCTGAGCGATCAGCGGAATCCCGTCTTTCTCCAAAAAATTCCGCACGAATTGGACATTGGACGTGCCGATGACAAAGCGATCGGGGAGGTTCCTGACCGACGTATTCAGCACGTTCGCGCCGCCAAAGGCCTTGGCGCGCAGACGCTCGCGCCGGGCGCCCAGATTGAATAGCCCGTTGATCAGCAGTTCCATGGCCCAGAGACCATAGCGCCCGGCATCCGACGCGAGGACCGGCTCGCGACCCGCCGGATTGCGCGTTGGCAGCAGAAAATGATTCATGCCCATCACCCGCGCCACCGGATCGAACAGACAGACCGAGACGCAGGAACCCAGGAGGGTCGACAGAACCATCGGCTCACGGGTGACATAGTGGTCTCCCGGATGGAGAAAATGCTTCTGGATCTGGTTGTCGGCGCTTGGCGGCATAGGGTCGGTGGAGCCTGGTGTTCCATGGTGTCCTGATCAGTCAAACGGCTTACGAAACACCGAAGGCCGGACCATTTCCAGTTTCGTCTTGAGCGAATGCAGCGACTCCACATGACTGATGAACAGATAGCCGCCGGGCTGGATCGCGCGGGTCAGTCCATCGATGACCTGCTGTTTGGTGGGAATGTCGAAATAGATAAGGACGTTACGCAGAAACACCACATCGAAGCGCTCCCCATCGGCAAGGGGACGCTTGAGATTGCGCTGTTCCAGTTGGACCCGCGCCTTCAGACGCGGATCGATCAGCAGATTGCCCGCCTGCGAACGCACGCCCTTGAGACAGTATTTGCCGAGCCAGTCCGTCGGCAAGCGCTTGGCCCGCTCCAGCGGATACAGACCCTGACGGGCCGCTTCCACCATCCGTGAGCTGATATCCGATCCCAGGATCCGCCAGTCGCCCATCCCCAAGCCTTCCGCCAGCACCATGGCCAGAGTATAGACCTCCTCGCCCGAGGAACAGGCCGCGCTCCAGACCCGCATCGGGCGGCCGCGATAGGCGGGCAGGAGGTCTTTCAGCAGAAACTCGAAGTGCGCCGGTTCGCGGTAGAAATAGGTCTCGTTGGTCGTCAGCAGATCGACCAGATGCTGACGCTCGCGGTCCTGAGCCGGATCGGAAACGTGTTCGAGATAGGCGTTGAAACTCCGCAGACCCAGGTGCCGCAGCCGACGCTGCAGCCGTGAACTGACCATCTGACGCTTATGCGGCGTCAGACTGATCCCGGCCCGATCATGGATGAAGCGACGAAAGCGATCGAAGTCCTCCTCGGAGAGCGGCACCGCCTCGACGAGTGGCTCGGACTCCGCCGGGGTCGGTCGCGGCTTGATGAGCGGGTCAGGTGTCCACATGGGTTGCGTCCGGGCGTCCAGCATAATCGGAGTTTTGATGAATCGATGGACGCCCGCCCTGTCCGATCGCCGCCAGTTCCGCCACGTCGAGAATCAGCGCGATGTCCCCGGTGCCGAGAATGGTCGCGCCGGCCACCCCGCGCAACCGTTCGAACAGCTTGCCGAGCGGCTTGATGACGGTCTGCAATTCGCCCAGCAGGGTGTCGACCACCAGCCCCATCTTGTGATGGCCGAAGCGCACGACGACCAGACTTTCGCGCTGGCCCGCGGCGCGTTCGCCGGCATTCTGGAAGAGGTCGGTGAGGCGGATGAAGGGCAGCACTTCGCCGCGCAGGTTGATGTAGTGCTCGCCGTGGCGCTGGAGGGTGTCGAGGGCGGTCATCTCGACGCATTCGGCGACCTGCGCG
>NZ_CAIPNF010000026.1 GCF_903866365.1 uncultured Thiocystis sp. | reverse complement strand
CTTGAGTGGTTGTCATGATTCAAGCACCTGACATTTTACCATTCTTGAGGCCATTATCCTTTATAAACAAACGATTAAAGCCAGTTTTGCGCCGATTTTGAACTCCGAAAAGTGAGTCACAAGACCCAACAACGCCTTACAATCAAGTATCGGTGCCGCTGGAGAGGCTGTCAAAAATTCTTCTACAGCGGTTTCAGGGATGGGGTATCGAAAGGCTCTTTTTGGTTCTCAAGGATGCCTGCCGCGTCGAGGCCCTGCACCTGGCCCGTCTCGAACGCGCCCTGGCGCTGTTCCTGGTGGTGAGTTGGCGCATCGCCCGCTTGATGCGCCTGGGGCGCACCGTCCCGATTTGGACGCGGGGTGGTTGCTGGAAACCGAGGAGTGGCAGGCGGCGTACATCCTGGCGAAAAAGCCTGTTCCCAAGGCACCGCCGCGTCTCAACGAGGTGATGCGCCTCATCGCCCGCCTCGGCGGGTTTCTCGGGCGCAAGGGAGATGGCGAGCCCGGTTTGAAGACCATCTGGCTGGGCATGCAGCGCATCATGGACTTCGCCGCTGGGATCAAATATGCCAGAGAGATGCCGAACACGGGAAGTTGTGTGTAATGGGATGCTTCTGAACTTATTAGCCCGGATGTTTCATAAACCTGTGGGCAGGCCCAGAAACCGACGGTCATGATCGGGTTCAAGGGCGATGCAGCCGGCCGGACAGGTTGCCGACGCGTGCGACGCGGGCGGATTTGCCCCTTGACGGTCGGAACCGGCCCGCCCGAGCGTCCCGGAGGGGTGGCGTGGCCATCGGACAGGCGCGAGCGATCCTGCCCGAACGGGCGGGAGGGTCAAGGCCGGCGGTTGAGCGAAGGGGTCGGGTGGTGAGCGGATCCGGCGGACGGGTCAGGAACACGATCTCGGTGACCCGGTGCGGCAATGCCTTCGCCGGGCCGTTCGACGGCCGTTGCCGCTTGCGCGATCCTGGTACTGCAGCACGCGCACGGCGATCTTAAACCGCTTCAAGATGACCGTCGCCGGTTGCGCCTGGGCCAATTCGGTGTGGATGAGCCGCGCGTGATGCAGAACATCGGCCCCGCCGGCGAAGAACCGCCGCCGGCGATTGGCCAGAAAGCGCTGGTCGGAGGTGCGATCGCTGGCCAGGTCGTTCTTGAGCATCGTGATGCAATTTTCGTCCTGACCGCGCGCGCTGTCGAGATCGCGATCGAGGCACTCGGGCGAGGGCAGATCGAGCGAGGTCACCACGAAGCGGGGATGGTCGTCGAAGGCCATCGCCTCGGCCTTGAGGATGACCCGAAACGCCCGGGGCCAGGTTCCGGCGGCGTCTTCCACATCATGGTCAGACCGGGGACTGGCCGGCGGCGCCCGGTGGAGACGGCGGGCATGTTCCTCGCGCACCGCCTGGTGTCGGCGGTTGGCCTCGAGAAACGGTTTGGCCAGCGGCGAGCGCACGCGGTTGCCGGCCCGTCCGACGAGGACATCGGTGTGCCCGTCGGCCAGTGCCAGCGCCATCGACTCCGGATGGGCGAAAGGGGCATCGCCGCGCCGCACGCGGTGGGTCTCGGGCCAGGCGGCGCGCAGACGCGGCAACACCCGTTTCAGGATCATGGCGTTTTCGGCACCGGTCGGGCGCTTGCCAGGACGCCAGGCGGCGGCGATG
>NZ_CAIPNF010000025.1 GCF_903866365.1 uncultured Thiocystis sp. | reverse complement strand
GTGAATGGTGTGATCCATATTTTTTATGCCGAATAGCTTAAATGGGTATTGTATTATATGATTGCCAAGGTCTTTAGTGTTCTATTCCTGAAGTATTTATACCATTGAAAATTCGAGAAAAAAACCCCGAACACCCATGAGTCCTCGCTGTGATCGGCAAGTACCTGGAGCGCCCAATCCTCGGAGGGACTGGCCGGCGTATCCGGCAGCACGACCTCCTCCTTGGCTTGAAATTCGCGGATCTTTGCGATGATGTAGCAGATGGATTCGAGTTTGATGTGAAGCATCGCCCTGGGTCTCCTCGACAATTTCAGGCATTCCAGGCGCATGACAGAAATACCTGGTGTCTTGCGGTGGGAGTTTACTACGATCAGCATCGTCTCCAGGGGCGTTTTCATGTCTGTCGCCACCCCAACAGGCGAGGGGGAGGATCCGATCATGGGGCGGCGTCAAGGGATCCGTCGTTCCCTGGCAGGGTTTGGCGTGCTCGGCATGCTTGCATTGTCAGCGTCCATGACCGGCTGCGACCGCAGCCCTCGCGAGCATGAGGGAGTCTTCAAGGCGGAGGTCGGTCGCGTTCCCGCTTCGCCCCAGCGACCGGGCGATCCCGATAAGGGCTACGAGGCCCTGATCAACCGCTCGGTCATTACCTGCGGATTGCCCTATCGGGTCTATCGAAAACACGCCGGCGCCTGCCCGCCGGTCCCCGGCCAGCAGTTTCCGGGCCGCACTGGCCGGAATGCGGAATTGCCCTACATGCTGACGGCCCATGTCGCCCAATCCGGTGTCGAACTGGTCACATCCAATTGTCTGGGCTGTCATGCCGCGACCTTCAATGGCGAACTCGTCATGGGGCTTGGCAACGAATTTCTCGCTATGACGATCGATCCTCTGCGCGCGGTCGAAGAACTCGGCGGCTTCATGGCCGATGGCGTGGAGGCCGCCGAATGGCGTCGCTGGGCGGCGCGCGTCACGGTCATTGCCGACGACATGATGACCGGGACGGTTGGGGTGAACGCCGCGCGCAATCCAACCCTGGCCCTCATGGCGCACCGCGATCCCAGAACGCTCGCCTGGTCCGACGACCTCCTGATCGAACCGCCCCCCGAGAGGCCGCTGCCGGTCAGCGTTCCGCCTTGGTGGAACCTCGGCAAGAAGCACGCGCTCTTCTACAACGCCGAAGGGCGAGGCGACCACGCGCGCCAGATGATGCTGGCCGCGATCCTCTGTACCGATTCGGTGGAGGAGGCGGCGGTCCTCGATGGCTGGTTCGTCGATGTCCGTGCCTATCTGGCGACCCTGAAGTCTCCCAAGTATCCGTTCCCCATCGACCAGGGTCTCGCGGAGCAGGGCGGTCGGATCTTCCAGGGCAAGTGCAAGGCGTGCCACGGTCTCCACGGAAAGGATGGGCGCTATCCCAATCGCGTCATCGCGCTCGGCAGGATCAAGACGGATCCAGCGTTGGCGCGTCAGGGATTCGGCGAGTCGGATCGTTTTCTAAAATGGTTCCAGAATTCCTTTTACGGCCAAGGATCCCAGGCCGCTCCAGCCCTCGGCTACATCGCTCCGCCACTCGACGGCGTCTGGGCCACTGCGCCCTATCTGCACAATGGCTCTGTCCCCACCCTCGCAGCCCTGCTCGACAGCCGATCGCGGCCGACCTATTGGGCGTTCGAGCGCGCAGGCGACGCCAGACCCGTCTACGATCAGGGTCAACTCGGCTGGGCCTACCGGACCCTGAAGCAAGGCAAGGTCGGCGCCATGAGCTGGGCCGAGCGCGATCAAATCTACGACACCAGCCTCATAGGGTATGGAAACCAAGGGCACGCCTTTGCCGACGGGCTCTCTGTCGCTGAACGAGCGGCATTACTCGAATATCTAAAAACGCTTTAGGTGATTTCCGAGTAACAGTTTACCCGTTTAGGCCGCATATCCCTCCAACAGACTGACATGATCGAGAATGCCCGTGCCCTGCGAAACCG
>NZ_CAIPNF010000024.1 GCF_903866365.1 uncultured Thiocystis sp. | reverse complement strand
GTGAATGGTGTGATCCATATTTTTTATGCCGAATAGCTTAAATGGGTATTGTATTATATGATTGCCAAGGTCTTTAGTGTTCTATTCCTGAAGTATTTATACCATTGAAAATTCGAGAAAAAAACCCCGAACACCCATGCGCGGCCATGTTTGAGGTACAGCTGCTCAAGCGCGTGAAGTCAGGAACACCAAGGGGGATCGCGTTACGCGAGGTCATCGACCGGCACCCCGATCTGCACCGCGAATACCTGGAGGCCGTCAATGTTTGAAAAACTCTTCGCCGGGAATCGTCGACCCAAGTCATCCGCCGATTGGTCGGGCGTGATCGGGGGGCTGCGATCCGGACTGGAGGCGCTAGCAGTCAACCAGTCGACCCTGGAGGCCGATCGCGATAGCCTGGCCCTAGATGCCGTCATGGGCGACCAGGGCGCACAAGAGCGCCTGGCCGCGACCGAAAACGCGCTGACGCAAAACCAGTTACAAGCGCGCTCAGCGGAAGCCTCGCTTGCCGCCGCGCACAAGAAACTTGCCGAGGCCGAGCGCACCGAGCAAGCCGCCGCCGAGGTACGGCACATGCAGGCGCTGCACAAAGCCATCACCGACCGCGAGCGGTTTCTGGTCGACACTTTCCAGCCCGCCGCCGTCACGTATGCAGAGGCCATCGCGGCCGACCTGAAGCAGCGCCACGAACTGGCATCCGCGACTGGTGTCGAGTTCGTTGCGCACCGTCACTACTCCACCGCGCTGGTTGCGCTCGCCAAAGAGTTGAACCAACGCGGGGTTGACTATTGCGGTACGCACATCGGCATGGAGCGATTCGACCCGGACGCACTCAAAGATGCCATTGAGACCAGTTCGGGTAAGCCCTGGATGCGGATCGTCGAAAACGCCATCCAGACATTGAAGGAACGCCATGCTCAACCGGCTGAAGCGCAATGATCGACCTACAACCCTTGAACGCCATCCGCCAGCATCACGACAGCATCGGTCGCGCCCTGGAGTCGCTTATGCGGGCGCGCGAGGATGTCGTGATGCTCCCGCCCGGAACCTGCGAGATTGACCACATCGACAACCAGATAGAACGGCTCCACGCGCACATGGACACCATCCGCCGCTGCGCCCAATCAGCAGGATTTCAACTTAATTTAGATTGATATTTTAACCCGCCCGCGCGAGAGAGGATGGCCATAGCGCGCGGATGGTCGACAAGACGCAAGCATGGCCGTCCACCGTCTCGCCGCACGCCAGCGAGCGCGATCAACGGAAGCCGTTGCTCCTGCGGCCGCACGACCGCACGACCGCAACCCGACCCGGCGGGAGATCCGGCAAACGCATGCCCCAGGGCGTGCGTTTTTTTCTATGGAGGCAAATTGAGCTTGACGAGGCGCTCCTCCAGCGCGGCCAGGTACGGCTCGGGGTGCTGACGGAAACGCCGCTGGAGGACGCGTGCCTGTCGGAGTTGCTTCAACTGCCGGCGCTCTTCCTGCCAAGCAACCACATCGATCTGGCTCAGCTGGAGCACCGTCAGCGGTCGGATCCAACTGACCACCGCGGCGAGCACCCGCACCGCACCCCGGACAATCAGACTGGGCGCCACCACCTTGCGTCCGGTGCCCCGT
>NZ_CAIPNF010000023.1 GCF_903866365.1 uncultured Thiocystis sp. | reverse complement strand
GTGAATGGTGTGATCCATATTTTTTATGCCGAATAGCTTAAATGGGTATTGTATTATATGATTGCCAAGGTCTTTAGTGTTCTATTCCTGAAGTATTTATACCATTGAAAATTCGAGAAAAAAACCCCGAACACCCATGCGGAACGCCCATTTATTCCGGTGGATGGTATCCACAGCCAACAAATTGAGGTCTCCGCATTCACTGACACTGTATATACGACTTTATCAAAGATCAAGGCGATATCGACGGACGATGGGCGGCTCAGGGCAATCGCATCAAGCACCGCTAATATTAGCGGTTACTGATGCGTCTTGACCGCCCTGCCTCTGAGGCGACTCGAAGAGCAATTTCGACAGGTAAGACTCATCCCAACCGGCTTTCAAGCGTTTGTTCTGAATGCCGAGCTTGGTGCCGTCATTCTTGAGGCGCGAGAGGGCGATGTGACGCAGGACGGCGAGATTCTCGCGCGCCACTGGATCGCGGACACGGCACTCATCCTCCCGAAAGGAGATATCGAGATTCCAATGCAGACCGTTTTCGATGCCCCAGTGGCCGCGTACCGCGCGGGCGAAGCGCGCGGCGCTGGTGCCGAGACTGCCAATGAAATAGCGGGTCTCGACCGAGACCTTGCCGGCGACCTCGCGGCGCGATTCGACCATGCCGATCATATTCATCGCCTCCCACAGGGCGCTGCGCGGCACGCCGGAGAGATCGCCCAGGGTGCGGTAGCGACGGGTTTCGAGACGACCATGCCCCCGCTCGACGGTCTCGATGAACTCAGAGTCGACGCCAACATAGCCTCTGGCATCGGCGTCGATGAACGCCTCCTCGACCTCGGCCGCCAGGGTTTCTTGGTTGCCTTTGAGGGCCAGCATATAATCACCGCCTTGGTGGATGATCTGCTCGGCAATCTTGGTCTGACAGCCCATGGCATCGATGGTGACGATGCAGCCCTCCAGCTTCAGCCATGCCAGCAAACGCGGAATCGCCGTGATCTCATTGGATTTGGCGTCGGTGGCGACCTGCCCGAGCACCACCCGATTGGCCGTCGCCCAGGCACTGACCAGATGCAACGCCGCCAAGCCCTTGCCGCGGCTATGGGAGCGGCGCAGGGTCTTGCCATCCACGGCAATGATTTCATCGGGAATCAACTCGGCCACCGACGCGCTCCATTGGCGAAAGCAGGCGGCAAACTGTGCGGGATCGATCCGCGCAAACACCCGCCCGAAAGTGTCGTGCGACGGGATGCCCGCGGGCAATTGCAGAAAGGTGCGCAGCCACGCCTCCTTGGCCTGCCCGAACGTCTCGACACCCACCCAACCGTCGGCGCCACTGAAGGACGCGGCGATGGCGATCACGATCATCTCGCTCAAGAGGTGCCGGCGTTGGATCGCGCTGCGCGGTTCGTCCAACGTGGCAAAATAGTGCGCGATCGATCGCTCCACACTCAAGTCGCACATCGGCGATATCTCCCCAAGAGTCAGAAGACTCAGATCATTGGGGCCACCGACTGGATTGTCTAACAGTCTGCGCTAATACGTTGATGCGATTGCCCTGTGGGCGGCTCGGTTCGCACCCTCGCAACGCCCGTCCTGCCGAACTGTGCCCAATGCGCTATGCCGCCTTGGCTAGATCGATGATGCGTGAGGCGGTCTCTTCGTCCGTGTGAACGGTCGTCAGGGCGATGCCGCTCTCGGCCTCTTGAGCATGCAGCGCTCCTATACGGCCGTGGATCCGCTCCCGCGCCGCTTCACAACCCCGACTCCGCATAAGCGCCGAGCCGCACGGGTTGCAGAACCTCTCGGCCAATTTTACAGGCTGACCTGGTAACGATGCGAGAACTGACCCTACAGACACCCAGGGTGAGCGCGTATAATTTTTTCTGAAATCAATAAAATCAAACAGTTAAGATGCGAGCTTCACAATACATATGAACTGTAACTTATTGATTTATAGGGGTACGCGCTCGCCCTGTACAGACACCAGACACAGACACGTGAACATTGTTGACAGTGGTATTCTTTAAAAAGTGCGTTTTCGCCTCTCGACATAAACCGGAAAGCCAGGTATGCGGCGATCCGCCATGAGGAATCAGCAAGTAGACGTAAGGATGAATTGACGTGCAAGCAAAAGAAAGTCGGCTGCGGTCGCTGATCGATACCACCATGCAGCTCGTGATCCCGCTGTTTCAGCGGTTCTATGTCTGGGATCGTCAATATTGGAACACGCTCTGGGATGACATCCAGGAACTGGCGGAAGATACGGATCAGCAACGCTCGCACTTTCTGGGGTCGCTGGTCCTGATACCCGCCGACAATCTATCCCTGAACCTGCCCAAATTTATCGTCATCGACGGCCAACAACGCATGGCGACCCTGATGGTGCTACTGGCTGCCGTGCGCGATCATGCCCGCGAACATGAGGAACCGAAACTTGCCGAGGAAATCGAGCAAAAAATGCTCTTTAACCGCTTTGAGGAGGGAGACGGCTGCTACAAATTACTGCTGTCGGACAACGACTACACCGCCTTTCAAACCATTCTCGATGGCAAGGCATCCCTGCCCGATCACCGATTGAGCGAATGCCACGGCTTTTTCCGGGGACGCATCAGGAATCCGGAAGCGCCACCGCTCAGAACGCTGTTCGAGACCATTGCCCAACGGCTGTCGTTGGTCACGATCACCCTTGAGACACATGAAAACCCTTATCTGGTTTTCGAGAGCCTGAATTTCAAAGGCCACAAGCTCACTGAAGCCGATCTAATCCGCAACTACCTGTTCATGCGGATTCCGCAGAAGCAGCAAAAAAGCGTCTACCTGAAGTATTGGAAGCCGATGGAAGGCGCCATGGGCGAATCTCTCACGGAGTTCGTGCGCCACTATCTGTCGCGCAGCGGCACGGTCGTCAAGCAATCCGAGGTCTACATCACCCTCAAGAAGCGTCTTGGCTCTAGCGATGTTTTCGAGGCAATCAAGGAACTTGCCGTCTTTGCCGAATACTATGCACGGCTGCTCCATCCGGACACGGAATCGAGCAAGCTGGTCCACAACGCGCTGGAGAGTCTGAACCGACTTGAAATCACCACGGTCTATCCGTTCCTGCTCAACCTGTATCGCGATTACAGCCAGAATCACTTGACGGATGAACAGTTCGCCAAAAGCATTGGGCGGCTCGAAAATTACCTGGTCCGCCGCTTCGTCTGCGGCCTGCCCACCAATGAATTGAACAAGATTTTCGCCCCGCTCTACAACCAGATTCAACAGCAACTCACTGACGACTTCGTACAGACTTTTGAGGTCATGCTCCAGAACAAGGGCTATCCAAACGACGATCGGTTTCGGAAGGATCTGATCGAGAAAAAACTCTACGGACGGGGCGACCGTGAAAAGAAAACCAGGTTCTTACTGGAATCGCTAGAACGCCATTACAAGCACAAGGAACAGGTCAAAATCGAGGATCTGACCATCGAGCACGTCATGCCGCAGACGCTAAACGATTGGTGGAAAGGTCATCTTGGGGACGATTGGACCGAGACGCACGACACTTGCCTGCACACCATCGGAAATCTGACCTTGACCGGCTATAACGGCGAGCTATCCAACAGCCCCTATCCAGCCAAGCGTCAGGCATTCCTGAACAGCCATCTGGTGCTGAACGGCTACTTCAAAGCCGCCGAGAACTGGCGTCAGGAAGACATCCTTGAACGTGCGGAACATCTTGTTGAGCAGGCGTTGAACCGCTGGCCCTATTTCGGCGATCCTGGCTTCTTCAAACAACCCGGAACGGATGGCATTGTCGGGACCAAACCCGAGACTCTAGTTATTTTAGATCGGACATTCACGGTCAAAAGTTGGCGCGAAGTGCTGCAATTCACGCTGTCGGCTCTTGCCGAACTGGACCCTGGTCAGTTCGACCATCTGTCCGAACATGTCCCCCAGTACATCGCCAAGAGTCCGCAAGGTTTCAGAAATCCGAAGGAGCTTGGTGACGGCTACTACTACATCGAAACCAACCTGGGAGCGGCGGCCATCCATCGCCTATGCCGCCGAGTCATTGAAACGATGGGGTATTCGCCCACTGACTGGGTAGTGAAAGTCACGACCAAAAGCGATTGATTAAGATGTCCGTCAAGCGCCTAACTGATGTGCTCCGAGACCGGTGTTCCGCTCCCGCGCCGCTCACAACCCCAACTCCGCGTGAGAGCCGAGCGGGTTGCAGAGCCTCCCGGTTCCGGCGAGGCAATCGCTTTGTTTCGCGTCATTCCGTGTCCGATGAAACACTGTTGGCAACGGCCAACCCGATGCGCCTGGATCGCAGAGCTTGAACAGGGTTGGTCGGGCGACTAGCCTTCCGAGCATGAACACCGCCGAGATCCCGTGATGCCTGATTTGAGCCGTATTACTCTCGAACCGGACATTTGCCATGGCAAACCCTGCATCCGCCATCTGCGCTGGCCGGTGGAGGTGATCCTCGACATCGTGTCCGCCGGCATGGGCTGGGATGAGATCTTGGCCGACCACCCGGAATTGGAGCGTGACGACATCCGGGCCTGTCTGCACTACGCCCGCTTGCTGGTGTCTAGTGAGCCACTGCGACGCGTGGCCTAATGAGAGTCCTTTGCGATGTCTGAGGCGGGACAGGGTATATTCACCCCGCCCCGCACGTTTATCGGCCGCCAACCGTTGCCGCCGCACCCGCTGGGAAACGTTCCTGACGGGGTGATGTCAATCTACTGTGTGAACTTGAATTTTCAACTGGCCTGCTGCGCTAAGACCAATCCCAGAAGATCTGCGATCGCGGATTCGATTGCGGCGAATTCCTGAGACGACACCCTGCCGACGGACGCTCGAATACGTTCCCGTTTCACGGCCATGAGCTTATCTGTCATTGCCCAGGACGCTCGGACAGCGTCTCCGTATGGAAGACTAACCGGAACGCGGTAGGGCAGGGTCTCTTGGTGACTGGTAAAGGGACAAACGAGGATAGAGTCCGGACCGTCGGCGCCAATCTATTTGTCGGCCTGGATGACCAGCCAGGGTCTTGGCTTACCGTCGTCGCCCGCTGCCGCCGCGAGCACGATATCCCCACGCCTTATGTCTCCCACGGGTGGTCCTTCAACACATCCGCTTGCCGCCTTTCGATCTCTGCATCGGCATCGGCATCGCTTGCGAACGGCTCAGGTGCGACGATGCACCGCAGGGCATCCTCAACCACGAGCCGCAAGGGAACGCCGCGCGCCCGAGCGATCGCTTGAATCTGCCGTTGGAGGTCGTCGGGGATACTGGCGTGAACTCTAGCCATAAAGCGCCTCATTTTGTATGGACGACTGGCCTGGTTCTCCAGGGCTGGAAGCCCTGGCGGCGCAGAACGGATGGGTGACTCAGCACCCCGACCGATACCGCAGATCCAGCGTATAGGGATGCTCGCCGGCCGGTTCCTCGGGCGGCGGGTCGATCACTCCAGGCGTATGCCCCATCAGCCGGAAGCGGGCGATGCGTCGGCTTTCGGCCTCGTAGCTGTTGACTGGGAAGCTGCTCTCGCTACGGCCGCCAGGATGGGCGACATAGTAGGTGCAGCCGCCCAGGCTGCGCCGGTTCCAGAGATCGACGATCTCGAAGACCAGCGGATTGTGCGACGGAATGGTCGGGTGCAGACCCGACGGCGGACTCCACGCCTTGAAGCGGATGCCGGCGACGAATTCGGCCTTGCGTCCGGTCGGGCGCAGCGGGACGCGCCGGCCGTTGCAGACCAGCACATGCCGGTCGCCGACCAGTCCGTTGACCTTGACCTGCATGCGTTCCACCGAGCTGTCGACGAAGCGCGAGGTGCCCTGCGCGGTGACTTCCTCGCCCAGCACATGCCAGGGTTCGATGGCGGCGCGCAGTTCCATGTTGATGCCGTTCTCGGTGACGAGATCGCCGTAATGCGGGAAACGGAACTCGAAGAAGGGATCGAACCAGGTGGTGTCGATCGGGTAGCCGGCGCGGCGCATGTCGCAGATCACGTCCTCGAAATCCTGGCGCGCGAAGTGGGGCAGGAGGAAGCGGTCATGCAGTTCGGTGCCCCAGCGGATGGGCTTGCGGGCGTAGGGTTCCTTCCAGAACCGGGCGACCAGGGTACGCAGCAGCAGCAGTTGCGCCAGGCTCATCCGATAATGCGGCGGCATCTCGAAGCCGCGGAATTCCACCAGCCCCTGCCGGCCCGCGGCGCTGTCGGGCGAGTAGAGCTTGTCGATGCAGAACTCGGTGCGGTGGGTGTTGCCGGTGACATCGGTCAGCAGGTTGCGCAGCACCCGGTCGACGATCCAGGGTTGCGGTACCGTGCCCGAGGGCATCTGCTGGAAGGCGATATCCAGTTCGTAGAGCCGGTCGTCGCGTGCCTCGTCGACCCTTGGGGCCTGACTGGTGGGGCCGATGAACATGCCGGAGAAGAGATAGGACAGGCTCGGGTGATGCTGCCAGTAGGCGATCAGACTCTGCACCAGATCGGGCTTGCGCAGCAGCGGGCTATCCGCCGGCGTGGGGCCGCCGAGCGTGACATGGTTGCCACCGCCGGTGCCGGTGTGACGCCCGTCGAGCATGAACTTCTCGGTGCCGAGCCGGGCGAGCCGCGCCTCTTCGTAGAGGATGCCGGTGTCGCGCACCATGTCGTCCCAGCGTTCAGCCGGGTGGATGTTGACTTCGATGACGCCGGGGTCCGGGGTGACCGCGAGCTTCTGCAAGCGGAAATCCTTCGGCGGCTCATAGCCCTCGATGATGATCGGCAGCTTGAGTTCGGCGGCCGTGTCCTCGATGCACAGAACTAGATCCAGCCAGTGTTCCAGATGGGTCAGAGGCGGCATGAAACAATAGAGTCGGCCCTCGCGCGGCTCGATGCAGAGCGCGGTGCGGATCAGGTCGGGATGCAGGTCGTCGGGTAGCGCGATCTGTTGGCGCACGTCCTGATGCGCGTGATCGGCGGGCGCGAGCCGTCCGTAACGCGCGGCCAGATCGCGCGGTTGCACGCCCTGTTCGCGAATGATCTGGGGCGCCTGGGCCGGTTCGACCAGCCGGCTGT
>NZ_CAIPNF010000022.1 GCF_903866365.1 uncultured Thiocystis sp. | reverse complement strand
CTGGAAACACCAGGGCGCCAAGATTGTCTTGAGCCTGCGCGCGCTCGTGCAATCCACGGGGCGCTGGACGCAGTTCTGGGACAAGATCGATCAGTTTGGTGCTCGGCCCTGTTAGGATACATTATCGAAAGGCACCACCCCCTGGATTGACCCTGAGCACCCGCGAATCGTGGAAAGACAGGGGCCTTGAGGCGGACGACACCCAATGAACGGACAAGTCACCATGCAGACCAAGGAAATCATCGACAGGATCTTCAAGGAGCCCGGCATCCAGTACGAGTTGACCGAGTTCGAGAGCCTCGGCAAGCCCATTCACGAGATCCTCGCGATCTATCCGAAGGTCGTCGCCACCGGGAAGGATGCGGGGAAAACCAAGTATTTCCTGAAGAGCTTCATCCCCTTTTCCTCCGGGGCCGAGGAGGTCCAGGTCTATGTCGAGGGCGGCAAGTCGGCGCCGGAGGAGATCGTTCGCCAGCTCTGGGTCTACAAGCTGATCCATCAGTACGGCTATTCACCGGACCAGATCGACCTGGAAAAGAGCGTTCAGTTCGGCACCGAGATCGGCACCAAGTCGGCGGACATCATCGTCTACACCGACGCGACCAAGACCACGCCTAAGATCATCATCGAATGCAAGCGGCCCAAGCGGAAGGACGGCATCGAGCAGCTCAAGAGCTACATGAACGCCAAGGGCGCGCCGGTCGCCGTCTGGTCCAATGGGGCTGACAACATCATTCTCTATCGGCCTTATCCGAACGACTACGACGATACCCTCTTCGATCTTCCCAAGCGGGATCAATCACCGGCGGATGTGGTAGCGGCGAAGAAGACGCTGTTGCAGCTCAAGCAGGATTTCAAATTTAAGAAGATCATCCAGGATCTGGAAGAGCTGGTCCTGGCGGACAGCGGCAAGGACGAATTCAACGAAATTTTCAAGCTCATCTTCGCCAAGATCTGGGACGAGAAAGAGGCGCAGGAGCACCGCAAGGACAAGACGGTCGAGTTCGGCAAGGTCACGGCCCGGCGGATCATCAACGGGGAGGAGAAGCTGGTCGTCGATTCCGATCTGACCTTCGATCGGATCAACAGCCTCTTTCACAAAGCCTGTGACGAATGGCCCGGCATCTTCAAGCTGGGCGAGGACATCGAGCTGGCCAAGCGCCATCTTCAGGTCTGCGTCGGCCCCATCGAGGGCGTGCGCCTCATGGGTTCCAACCTGCGCATCATGGACGATGCCTTTGAATACCTGCTTCCCACCGAGGCTAAGAAGAAGAAGGGCCAGTTCTTCACCCCGCGTCATGTGGTCGAGATGTGCGTGCGCATGCTCAACCCGAAGCGCACCGAGTATGTGATGGATCCCGCCTGCGGGTCCGGGGGATTTCTGCTGCACGCCATGGACTGGTGTTATCCCGCCCATGACAACGATCAGCGCGAACTGCGCAAGCACCGCTATGCGTCCAAATACCTCTGGGGGATCGACTTCGAGCAGCGCGCCGCCAAGACCTCGCGCGCCCTGATGCTGATTGCCGGCGATGGTCACACCAATATCTTCGGCCCCGATGTCAGCAGTCTCGATCCACGGACCTGGTATGACAACGCCTCGGGACAGGCCCTGATGCAGGGTCTGCGGCAAGCCAGACTCACCGCCAAGCCCATTCCCGACCACGAAACCCTGACCGACGAGGACAAAGCCTGGGAATATTTCGACGCGCTCAAGTTCGACCTGATCCTCGCCAATCCGCCCTTCGCGGGGGAGATGAAGGATCGCCGGATGCTGACGCGCTATGAGCTGGCCAAGCCAGCCCTCAAACGTGCGGGAGACGATAAGGCCCCCAAGGAAGAGCGCGATGTCCTCTTCATCGAGCGCATCCTCAAGATGCTCAAGCCCGGCGGACGCGCGGCCATCGTGTTGCCGCAGGGCAAATTCAACAACTCCTCGCTCGCCTTCATCCGCGAGTGGATCCTGAAGAAGGCCCGGCTGCTGGCGGTGGTCGGGCTGCACCCCAACACCTTCAAGCCACACACCGGCACCAAGACCTCGGTGCTCTTCGTGCAGAAATACACCCAGGACCAGCTCGACCGAATCGCCCAGGTCCACGACCAGGTCGCGGTCGCCTGTCCGGATTACGCGGCCGACATCAGGATGCTGCTGGCCGCCCACGCAGCCGCCGCCGACGTGCCGGAGGACGTCATCCCCGAGGCGGTGGCGGATCTGATCGCCGAGACCTTCAGCGAACCCGAGACCGATGAAGTCACCAACGGCAACGGGGAGGAGGCGGACGACAGCGAGGACGCCGAGACAGCCAGCGCCGATGAGGACCGCGTCGCGCTCGCCGAGGAGCGGCTGAACGACCTCAGGGCCGCGCTGCTGAAGGCCAAACAGCGGTTGATGGATCTGGAGAGCGACCGCGAGGCATTGGAACTGCGGAAAGACCAGGAGATCGACGCCATCAGTTCAAGCTGGAGCGGCGAGAAGGGTGAGCTTCGCTCGCGCGTGAAGGAGGTCAGGCAAGGCTATCAGGTGAGCCTGAAGGTGCTGAAGGAGCGACACAAGGCCGCCCAGAAACCCATCAAGGCCGAGATCAAGACATTGGAGACCCGTATCCCCCAGGCCGAGCGCGATCTGAAACAGCTCACCAATCGCGGCCGGCTGGAACTGATCCTGGCCGACGACGACCTGATCGGTACCCTCAAGGAACGCTGGATCGCCGCCGAGGTCTCCAAGCAGCTCGACTACCCCATCTTCATGGCCGTCAGCGAGCGCGGGGGTAAGAACAACTCCGGCGATTATGAATACATGCTCGACGCGGACGGCGGCCTGATCGACTTTCCGGACGGACACCCGCAGGAAGGGCAGTTGGTCGTCAATCAGGATCTGGTGAACTACGACTTGCGGGCGGAAGACCTGACCGATGCGAGCCAGATTCCGGATGAGCAGCTTTGCGTGGCAGAGGCGTTTGTTCGGTTTGCGCAGGACCAGGAGTTCAGCTTTTGGGGAGCCGAGTGATGGCAGTTTGGAGTGTGGCTACCCACCGATCACTTCTGGCGCATGGGCGCACTGATGCCGAATTTTTTCAGCCTGGGTTCTTGGAAGCGGAAGCGATGCTTTCGTGTGTTGATACGAATGTGGTTGCTCGCCATTTCGAAATCTCTGATGGAAACCATTTGGAAGTATCACGGTGGTTTACTGACGAGGGTGGTGCCGTACCTTATTACCGTGGGCAAGACCTCAATGGTTTCTTTCTTGAAAATTCCACGCCAGTTCAAATCCCGAGAAACATCTACGATCGAGCAAATATGCATCGATCGCATTTTTTGCCAGAAGACGTTTTGATTTGCATCGTCGGTGCAAGTACCGGAACGATTTCTGTCGTCACGTCAAATACGATTCCTTGCACGGGCAGTTGCAAAATTGGAATTGTCAGGCGACAACTCGGGGGGCTGGTTGACCCGTTATTTTTAGCCGCGTTTCTACTTGGAAAGTTTGGACAGTATCAAATAGCTCGGCATTCTCGGGGCACTGCACAGGGCGGTTTAATTCTAAAAGACATTTTCAAGTTACTTGTACCCGTCCTGCCGGAAGTCGAGCAACAGTTGATTCGAAGATTAATCGGTAACGCACTATCGCTAAACAATCAGGCAATTAATTTTTATTCCGATGCCGAACAGGTGTTTGAGTCAGAACTCGGCCTGGGCAAGCTGACATTCCAGAAGCCGATTGGTTACTCAGCACGCTTCAGTACCGTTGGCTGGTCGGAAACCTTCTCGGCCGGTCGCGTCGATGCCCAATGCTTCGCCCCAGATGCCTTGTTCTACGAAAGCTGGCTTCATACACATGCTCAGTGCGATCACCTTGGTAAGCTGTTGTGCAGCACAGAGAAGGGTCGCCAACAGGCTGATAGTGCCTGCGGATCGACTGACTATTGCAGCATCAAACATATCAACGCTCGGGAAATCGTTGATGCATCCAAGTGTTTTCCCAAAGCCGATACGCCGATGGCGGGATTGGACGACCTTCTGCTCGCAATCACCGGCGCCACGATTGGAAAAGTCGGCATCGTAAAGCGCTATGAGCGGCTGGCTTTCTCAGGGGATTTGCTCTGCCTGCGCACAAGCGAATCGGTCGATCCACATTACCTTTTGCTCGTGCTCGATCACAAGATTGGACAAGTGCAATTCAATCGCTGGATTACCGGTTCGACCAATGGGCATCTGGCGCCAAGAGACGCTGCTCGTGTGTTGGTTCCGCGACTGAGCAACGAGACTGAAGGCCAGATTGCTGAGTTGGTAAAAAGCTCGCTCTCCAAACGGAATGAGTCAGAGCAACTCCTCGAACAAGCCAAATCCCGCGTCGAGCAACTCATCGAAGAGGCCGCGCGGAGATGACCGACCGGCCCGAGCGGAAGATCCTGATCATTGCCGGACCGAACGGGGCCGGCAAGACGACCTTTGCCGAGGAGTTCCTGCCCAATGAGGCCGCCTGTCCGACCTTCATCAATGCCGATCTGATCGCGGCGGGTCTTTCGCCCTTCGCTCCCGATCTCGCGGCGATCAAGGCGGGTCGCCTGATGCTCGCCGAGATCGCCCGCCATGTGCGGCGCGGCGACAGCTTTGCTTTTGAAACCACCCTCAGCGGTCGGCGTTATGCCCGCCAGATCCCCCGGTGGCGTGCATCGGGCTACCGGGTCAAGCTCTACTTCCTGCGATTGGACTCGCCCGAGATGGCGATCAGCCGCGTCCAGCAGCGGGTCGCCTTGGGCGGACATGCCGTGGCCGATACGGTCGTGCGTCGTCGCTACGAGTCCGGTTGGCGCAATTTCACTGGTGTCTATCGCCCGCTCGTCGACGAATGGGCGCTCTACGACAACACGGGCTCCCAACCGCAACTGCTCGAAGAAGGAGTCAATCCATGACCGACCCTCAAACACCGGCTGTCCCGCGCGAACGCGATCCCGATCTGGTCAATGCCGAAATCGCCCTTCAGCGCGCCGCCCTGCGCGCCCGCGAAAAGGCGTGGCGCCATGGCGTCCCGGTGGTCTATTCCGAGGACGGGGTCATCAAGTACGAGTATCCGCCAACGACGAATGAATCGAGAGACGAGCATGCTTCGACATAAAGGCGGTCTCGCCATTCCAGCATCGGGTGATGTGGCGCGGATTTGCGAGGACGAGGAAGGTGCCGCGCTCGCTGCCCGGTTCCGGGATCTGTTCAAGGACACCCAGGCGTTGCCGGGAGCCGCGATGCTTACGGATGCCGAGATCGCCGCAGAGGTCGACGCCGTGCGGGATGGGCGACTCGCTCAGGTTCCGGGAACCTCATGATGCACCCCGTGATCGCTGCCCACCGCTCCGCCATCGCCGATGTCTGCCAACGCTACCAGGTTGCGCGGCTGGAGGTTTTCGGCTCCGCCGCGCGCGGCACGGATTTCGATCCCGAGCGCAGCGATGCCGACTTCCTCGTGGAGTTCGCGCCCGATGCGCAGGCCGATCTGGGCGGCTGGTTCAGCGTCCAAACCGAGCTGGAACGCCTGCTCGGGCGTGGCATCGATCCAGTGGAATACCGGGCCGTGCGCAACCCCTACGTGCGTGCCGACATCGAACGGACGCGGGAGCTGATCTATGCCGCGTGACGTGGAATCCTGCGTCCGGCATCTCTTGATCGAGATTTGGGAGGATGCACGATGAAGAAGGACCAGCCACCTGACGACGACGCCAGGGGCCAGTTCCTGGTCTACGCGGCCGAGGACGGGCACATCAAGATCGACGTGCGGTTGGCGGATGAGACCGTCTGGTTGACGCAGCCGCTCATGGCCGATCTGTTCCAGACGACACAACAGAACATTAGCCAGCACATCCGCAACGTCTACGAAGAGGGAGAATTAGTCCCGGAGGCAACCAACAAGAAATTCTTGTTGGTTCGGCAGGAAGGCGGTCGAGATATCCGGCGCAACCTCGACCACTACAACCTCGACATGATCATCTCGGTCGGCTACCGGGTGAAGAGCCATGTGGCGACTCGCTTCCGGATCTGGGCGACGCAGCTGCTGAAGGAATACATCATCAAGGGCTTCGTGCTGGACGACGAACGGCTGCGGAACCCGGACCAGCCCTTCGACTATTTCGAGGAGCTGACCCGCCGCATCCAGGACATTCGCACCTCGGAGCGGCGTTTCTATCAGAAGATCACCGACATCTACGCCACCAGCATCGATTACGATCCAACACTGGACATCAGCATCCGCTTTTTCCAGACGGTGCAGAACAAGATGCACTGGGCCATCACCGGCCAGACCGCCGCCGAGATCGTCCACACTCGCGCCGATGCCGACCAGCCCAACATGGGCCTGACCAACTGGCGCGGAGCCAAGGTCCGCAAGCAGGACGTGGGCATCGCCAAGAGCTATCTGACCGAAGACGAGTTGGCGGCACTGAACAACCTGGTCGAGCAATATCTGATCTTCGCCGAGGGCCAGGCCATGCGCCGCATTCCCATGCATATGGGCGACTGGCTCGCCAAGCTCGACGCCTTTCTGAACATCAACGACCGGGAGATCCTGACCCATGCCGGCAAGATCTCGCACCAGATGGCGCAGCATCGGGCGGAAGACGAGTACGAGAAATTCCGCCAACGGCGGATCGCCGAGCAAGATCGAGCCGGTAATGACTTCGACAAGCTGATCGAACACCTGCCCGCCGGTAAGCCCACTCGCAAATAGGGAGAAGCCTTCATGACATTGGCCGATGACGACCGGCAACTGTTGCGGGAACTGTGCGAACAGCACGGTGTGAGTCTGGACAAGGTGCTCAAGCTGCTGGAGACCGTGCGCGAGTACGAGCTGAAGGACCGCCGCACCGGGGTTTACGATGCGCTGCGCGAGATTCTCAAGAGCAAGCCTTCGGATGGCAGGGATGGCGCGCGATGAAATTCCGCAAGCTGACCATCGAGAACTACAAGTCCTTCCAGTTCCCGACCGAAATCGTGTTTCCGGTGGGCGGGGATGGTCGCAGCATCTTCCTGATCGGCGGGATGAACGGGGCGGGCAAGACCTCGATCATGGAGGCGGTGACCTACTGCCTCTACGGCGGCAAGGCGGAGGACATCCATCGCAATATCAACCGGCGCGAGAAGGCCAAGGGCAATGCCAACGTGGCCTTCGAGCTGGTCATGGAGATGGATGACGGCGCGGAGTTGGTGGTCAAGCGCGCCTGGACGGCGGGCGCGGTCAGCGAGCCGCGTCCGCGCGACCTGACCGAGCGGTTGGTGGTGGTGCGCGACGGCAAACGGGTGTCGGTGCAGAATCAGGAGCTGTGGCAGGACTTCATCCGCGCGGCGATCCCGCCGGGCATCACCCAGTTTTTCTTTTTCGACGGCGAGAAGATCCAGGAGATCGCGGCGGATGACCATTCCGAGGTGCGCCTGAAGACCTCGCTGGAAGCCGCGCTGGGCATCCAGTACATCAACCGTCTGGCGAGCGACATCCTCTATATCAAGCAGGACGAGCGGAAAGGCTTTGTCGAGATCTCCGACGAGGATCTGGATTTCAAACAGAGCGAGCTGAAGCGCGAGAAGAGCAAGCTGGCGCGCAAGCACAAGGAGCGTGACGATCTGAAGATGGAGCTGGACGGCTTCAAGGCGCAGTTGGACGAGGCCAGAAAGCGCTTCGAAGCGGCCTTTCAGATCGCTCCAGAGTCGCGCGAGGCGCTGCGTGAGCAGGAGAAGAAGCGCGTCTTTGCCGCGAACCGGTTGGCGCAGGTGGAAAGCGAGATTCGCGCGCTCTCCGAAAAGGCGCTGCCCTTCAGTCTCGCGGGCAAGCTGTTCGACGGCATCCGACGTCAAATCGAGACGGAGCGGGAGTCGGCCAGCGGCGAGGCGATCCGCGAGCATGCGGCCGACTTGGCCGGGCGCATCGTGCGGGTGGTCGAGGAACCAGAGCCGATCTTCACTGAAACGCTTTCCGCCGAACGCATGGCCGAGCTGGAGCGGCGCATCTACCGGCTGCTCAAGGAAGGCGATCCGGCGGCGGATGCCGTCAAGATCCTGGATCTGTCGGATCGCGAGGCAGCACGGGTTCTGAATCGCATGGAGTCGCTGGAGAACAGCGATGTCTTCCTGATCAAGCCGTTACTTGAAGAGGCGAGCGGCCTCAAGACGCAGATCCAGCAGCTTGAAGGCATGAGCCAGGTCGGCATTCTGACACCGACCGAGCGGGATCTGTTCGAGGAGCTACAGGGCACCATGGAAAGCGGTTCGACCCAGATCGGGCGCAAGACCGAGCATCTCCGGCTGGTCGAGGAGGAGAGTCTCGGGCTCGACAAGCGCATCCGCGACATCGAGCTGGAGATCGAGAAGCTCTATGAAAAGCACCATGTCTCGAAGGAGAAGGCGGACTTCATCGGTGAGTGCGACAACATTGCCAGCGTCCTGAATCAGTTCGTCGTGCGTCTGCGCAAGAACAAGGTGCATCTGCTCCAGGAGAAGACCTTCGAGATGTACCGACTGCTTTCCAGCCGCAGCGGGTTGATCAAGGACATCACCATCGACGACAAGACCTACGAGATCAAGATCACCGACCGCAACGGACACGAGATCCGCAAGTCCGCCCTCTCGGCGGGGGAAAAGGAGGTCTTCGCCGTGTCGCTCCTCTGGGGGCTGGCGCAAACCAGCGAGCTGAAGCTGCCGATCATCATCGATACGCCGCTCTCGCGCCTGGACAGTACGCACCGCGACAACATCGTGAACAACTATTTTCCCAACGCGGGCGAGCAGGTGATCATTCTTTCGACCGACACCGAGGTCGACAGCAACTGCCGGATCGGTGCAGGACATTCTTGGGTGCGGCGCCAGGACCGCCAGGGATCTTCAGACCGAAATCGCGCGTCTGGAACCCTGGCAGGTGATCACGCGCAGTCCGGAGAAGACGGAAGAGTTCGTGAAATTCACGGCGGAGGCGTTCTAGTAAGAGTTACGCATGACCGTGCGAGGATACGATTGAGTATGACCTTTGCGAACACATCCAGGAGCGACGTCAACTGGATTTGCGGATCTCGCTTGGACTTGGTCCGGCTTGGGCAGCGCCTCGTTTCATCCCTGAACGGAGGATGCTTTACTCACGCAAGAACCAATGAACAAGCGCCGAATCGCCCGAGGGCCATTGCCCCTTGAGCTGGTTCATCGCCTCGGGGCCGGTGAAGGTCAGATAGCTGTATTTGCCATAATGCGGCAGTTTGCGGGCGAGCGCGGGTAGGGCGGCGGCATCGTTGCTCGCCAGCCAGGCCAGCGGTTGATTGCCGCGCCAGCGGGTCAGGGCCAGGCTGGCCGAGCCATCCAGGGCGGTGTCTCCGAGTTGAAGATGACGCGCGGCGATGTCGAGCGCGAAATCGGGCGCCTCTGTCGCAAAGCTCCCGAGATGACGATTTTCCCATCCCAGCAACCAGACGGGCAGGTCATCCGGTAGTTCGGAGACCTCGCGATCCAATTGGAGACGCCACCCCGGATGACCCTGTCGCCAGTTTTCGGCAAGTTGTCGATAGGCGTCCTGGAGCGGCGCTGGCGCGGCGGACGGCAGCAGGATCAGCCCCC
Organism: uncultured Thiocystis sp.; assembly: GCF_903866365.1. GTDB lineage: Bacteria > Pseudomonadota > Gammaproteobacteria > Chromatiales > Chromatiaceae > Chromatium. The sequence continues at coordinate 2,379 of NZ_CAIPNF010000022.1, read as the reverse complement.
GGTCCGCGCCGAAGAGATTGCCGAGCGTGACCGGCGTTTCGCCGGGGAGCAGGTCGCGGAAGACATCGAAGTCCGGGTCGACGGCAAGCCGTTCCGGCGCCGATGCCAGCGTAATTTCAAAGGGGGTCGATCGTTCATGGCTCGCGACGATCAGCGTCATCGGATCGCTCGCGGACCGGTGGATGACGACCGGAACCTGAAGCGGGAAGGGGGCCGCCAACTGGATTTGCTCGATCTGGCCGGTGATCCGGTATTCCTCGCCGCTCGGGGTGAGCCGAACATCCGTCAGTGCGAGTCGCGGCGCGCCGGGCCGGGTTGTCCAGGCCGAGAAAAAGGGTCGCAGATCGCGCGCGCTGACTGCCTCGAAGGCGTGTTGCAGATCGGCATAATTGGCCGCGCGCAGCCGGTTCTCCGCATAAAAGCGGCGCAGACCCTGGTTGAACATCTCGTCGCCGAGCTGCTTCCTGAGCATGTGAAAAAACATCGCACCCTTGCCGTAGCCGATCGCCTGCGAGGCCGATCCATGGCGTCCGCGGAACTCGGTCAGCGGATAATCCTTGCCGTCGCGTACAGTGTCCGCGAAGCTTTTGAGCGTATCGCGACGGTACTCGGCGCCCTGTCCGACCCGCTCCTTCATCCAGTGATCCGCCAGATAGTTGGTCAGCCCCTCGCTCCAGTTGCCGCTTGCATAATCGACATAGACCCCATTGCCCCACCAGTTGTGCAGGATCTCGTGCGGATAGGAGGTATCGACGATGAAGGGCAGACGGATCACGCTCGGTCCCAGCAGGGTGAAGGACGGCATGCCGTAACCGGTCTCCCAGAAGTTCTCGACCAGGGCGAATTTCGCGAAGGGGTAAGGGCCGATGAGGTCCGAGTAGAGCGCGACATACTTGGCGGTCGCGTCCAGATAGGTCCGGGCCAGGGCGTCGTCGGGACGACGCAGATAGACCTGGGCCTCGAAACCCTCGGCTGGTTCGCGATAGAGTCGAAAGGGCGCGGCGATCAGATAGATGTCATCCTGGGGCTGGGTCTCGGACCAGGTGGACAGTCCGGTCTCCGGCGCGCCCGGACCGGCGCCTTGAGACACCGCCGTCCAACCCTCGGGAAGCCGTACCTGGAGTCGAAAGGTTTGCAGCCGGCCGGGGATGCGCGGATACCAGCCGCTGTTGCCGTCGAGAAAGACGCCGTTGGAGTCGATGGTGCCGAGCGACCACTGGCGCGCGCGGCCCATGCCCTCGTCGATGCGTTCCAGGTCGTGCCGGATGCGCCCGCCATAGCTCAGGGTGACGGGGCCGGGCGTGTGACGGCGCAGACGATAACGGGTCAGGTGCTCGACATTGCCCGCCGGATTCAGTTCGGCATCGCCCTCGATCACCTTTGGGTCAAGTCCGGCGTGCAGCAGCAACAGCCACTCGCTTTCGCCGTCTGGAAGCCCCATCTGATCCCGAACTCTCAGCGTGCCTGACGGGGGATCGATCTGGACATCCAGTGTGTGCTCGATCAACGGCGACGAGGCCAGCGTGATGGTTGGGGTCAGGATCATGAAGGCGATGGCAAAGGCGGTGGCGAGGGAGAGCGGCTGAGGCATGGGATATCGACTCCAAGGATGTTCTGTGGTTGATGGATTCGCTTATTCCAAAGGCGATCCCGGATGGCGAACCGATGTCGGTTGGCCGGTACGACGATCACGACTCAATTGCGCCCGTGTTGTTCCGAAAACCACCCTTGGACCCGGCGCGGATGATCGCCGCGGTAACATCGCTCGCTGTTCTTCCCGTTGGGGATGGTCTTCAGGAAAGGTTATTGATGACTGAACTCAGCACACTCTATCGAACCGATTACTCCGCCTTGGCGCAACGCAACGCCGAACTGCTGCGCTCCGGGCGCTACGCTGAATTGGATGTGGAACATTTATTGGAGGAACTCAGCGACATGGGCAAGAGCGAAGGAGACCGGTCTTTCGCCGGAGACCTTTCCGATGGAATGTCCTTACCCGGCGGCGCGAATCCTCGATGACGATTATTATCCCGATTCACGAGAGGGCCTAGGGCGGCATGACTGACCCCTCTGGAGCGCCCTTGCGCAAACCGCGATTTCACACCACCGGGGGAACTCGATGTCATATCCGTCTCCATCCATCCTGACCGGCGCGCCGCTGCTTCTGTTCTGCGCACTCGCGCTCGCCCAATCCGCCGCGACCGGGCCGGTCGCTCAGCCTCCGGTATCGACCGGGATGCCGGACACCGCGAGCCGGGTGCTGGATCTCTCGTCGCTCACCGACATGGACGCACTGCTGGATCGACTCACCGACCGCCGGGTGATTTTCGTGGGCGAAAATCATGAACGCTACGAAGACCATCTGAATCAGTTGGCTGT
>NZ_CAIPNF010000021.1 GCF_903866365.1 uncultured Thiocystis sp. | reverse complement strand
GGCCTCGATCATCGTTTGGTCCACCTGGGAGCGCGGGCGTCTCGCCCGCCTCGCGAGCCAAAGGCCCGCGCTCCCAGGAACGGCTAACATGGATCAAACGATGATCGACGCCCGGAGATTTACGCACATCTCTCGCCTGAAAATGTCAGGGCAGCGGTTGCGATGCTCGATGTCCATGCGTCACGAGCTGGTCACGCTGATTTTCAAGGCGCTAGAAATCGAGCGTAACTGATTGAAATTTGGAGCCGATGGCCGGATTCGAACCGGCGACCTACGCATTACGAATGCGTTGATTCATAAAAAGAAACTTTCTATTCAACACGTTAGTGCATCCGCCCCGCGCTTTCGTGTCCCCAACGTGACGCAGTGTAACCCAACGTGACCGGAGCGCGTCACGTTTTCGTCACGCTATCAAAAACCGCTGCCGCCTTCAAGATTCCTCCTCGTCCGGCTCCGACCCGAGCGTCACCGGCTCGAACCCGCCGTCGCGCGTGGAGTACATCGCCGTGGCCCGATAAGCGCGGAAGCGATCGTTGATGCCGTCTGGGTCATCGGCCAGCGACAGTGGCCACAGCTCGCCAGGGTGATTAAGCGCGCGCGCGCGTCGGGCGATGGCGCCGAGATCGAAGGCAAACACCGGGTAGCCGCCGCGCAAGGCCAGCGACAGCGTATAGCTGTAGGTCTCCGGCCAGGTGTAGGGAAACCAGACGACGTGCGGCTTGATGGCGTCGAGCCTGGCCTCGGCCTCCTGATCCAGATAACGGCCCGTGATCCGCACCCCGGCCTTCGCCAAGGCTTCATCCTTGATGCTGTAGCCCAGTAAGTGATAATCGAGCGGTAGGCAACGCTGCCGTGCATCTCGGGCGCAGGCAAGCAGGACATCGTAGCCCTTGAGCTTGCCGATTGCACCAATGACGAGGATGCGCAGCGGTTCGTCGCCCGCCAGGCTCGGCGCCTGGATGGCCTGGATCGACGGAGCGATGTGCTCGTGCGGCAGAACGTTAAAAATCACATCGGGATAATAACGCCCAAGACGGGTTGCCACATCCGCATCCGGAACCCATATTTGACTGGATGACTTCAGCACCTGCTGATGGAGCGAGCGCCAATCGCGGATGCTGGTCGCACCGAAATCGTTGCCTTCGATGGCTAGACAACGATCACAATGTTCCTCGCTGGGTTCGCCGCAATAGCGCCCCCGTCGATCGGCCAGGTTGACGCGCGGGCAGATGACCTTGTAGTCATGGATGTCGACATCCAAGGGTGCGTCCAGCGCATGGGCTAGCGCCAGGATCCGCTGTGGCGCATCCGCCGTGAAATCGATCAGGCCATGACTGTGGACACGGCGAATCCGAAGCGCCCGGAACAGCCCCGCCAATGCTTCAGTATCGGCGAGGGCGTGCGTTGGCAGATTGAGCAGTTGGCGGCAGTCCGGATGACCCAGACGGACATGGGTCGGTCGGGCGCGGTCCGGGCGCAGGTAGAAAACTCCCTTGCCTTCCGCACGCAGTTGCCGCGTATCTTCCTGGACATGACGCTCGGCGCCGCCGCCGCGATTGTGGCAGACGATGAGCACGTTTTCGTCACCCGCCAGTGCCTTGAGGCGTTCCCAGTCGAGCCGCTGGCGTGCCCGTGCCAAGGGGTCGCGACGAATAAAGGCATCGACATCCCGATGGTAGGGAGGATAGCGTCGCGCCAGTAACTTCATGGCATTCGCCACCAACCGACCTTTCTCGCCCTGAAAAGAGGCGCCACCGATGTGGCGCACAAAGATGTCGGTTGCGATCAAGTTTTGCCAGCCGCCGCGGATGGCGCGCTGACAATAGTCGTTTTCCTCGCCATAACCGCGTCCAAAGGCTTCCGCGTCGAAGTGTCCCAGCGCGTTCAGGGCATCGCGGCGCAGATAAAGACAGAATCCGACCCCCGTGGGCGTCTCGACAGACTCTCCGGCATTCACGCGCGCCACCATGGCATCGAGAGTGGCGTAATCCGTTTCAAGCCGAAAAGGGTTGTCATGCAGAAAACGTGGATAGCTGCAAATCGTCGCGTTATTGGACAGCGGCGTTACCGTGGCGACTCGCGGGTACCGATAAGCCACGGCACGCAGCCGGTCGAGCCAATCGCCGTAGACCTCGGTATCGGCATTGATGAGCACCACATCCCGCCACGTATGAAGCCCCATCCCCTCGTTGGCGGTCGCGACGAAACCAAGGTTACGGGTGTGACGGCGCAAGTCGATCAGCCCCCGGGCGGACAGTTGCTCCAACTCCTCGACCAGCGCTTGATCGGGGCTGGCGTCCTCAATCACGGTCAGGACGAAAGGGGTTGCATTGCGCGCGGAGAGCAAGCTCAGCAGACAGCGCCGTGTCAGCTCATGATCCTTATAGGCTGGGACGATGACATCGACGAGCGGCTCCCGATCCAAGGGCGAAGGGGCAAACAGGGCCCAGGGATCGGCGACGACCAATGTCGCGGGATCATCGCCAGGTGTTGCGGTCCCGATGGCCTCGGACAAATGGCGCGTGGGGCGCTCGACGAACCTCCCCGATTGCAGATAATGAATGAGCGGGTTGATCCGTCCTTCACGCACGTCGGGGTTGGTGTGGAGATAGTAGGCGCCATCGAATTGCGGATTGGGCGAGCGCCCTTCCAGACCGCCCCTGCGCAAATAATGACGCAACGGCTCTTGATGGGAGCGCGCCACATCCTTGTTGTTGGCAAGGTAATAGCGCAGATCGAACCAAGCGCTCGGCGCGACCAGGCGATAACGCCCCACGTAGGCATAATGCAGCAAGGCATTGACGCTTTTGGTCCGACCCGAAACGCGGGCGCGATAGTAGCCGGGGTCGAACAGGGGCATGGGCCAACGGCCTTCCGGATCGCCATAGGCGACATAATGGCGCAGCGGCGGGATAGCGGACTGCGCCACATCGGGATTGTCGTCGAGATAATAGGTGCGATCAAACAGCTCCGTCTTCTTGATCAGGTGGATAAGGATGCCGCGATAGCGTTTGCGCAACCCCAGGGGGGGGGCGATGGAACCCAAGAGCCAGAGTCCCGACAGCAGCAGCTCGCCCTGCCGCGCCTTGAGACGGTCCCGCAGAAGGATCTTCACGCCTTGGCGTCCTGACGACTGTCGGTCAGCGCCTTGACAGTTTCCTCCACGATCTGTTGCGGCGCTAGCCGTTGCGGCGCTTCCCACGGCTCGTTTGGATCAGGCAGTGGATCATAAAACAGCCGACCGTCATCGCGCCCCAGGTATTCCCTGGCGATATATTCGTAATCGGCGGCGTTTTCCTCGATGAGCTGCAGGCGGCGCGCGGGAGAAAGGATGGATTGGCGGGGCTCGGTTACGGGCAACGACCGGGCGTGGTGGATCAGACGCGCACGAATATCCTGGGGAATTTTAGCCTTCTGAAATATCTCGATAAGACGCAAAGCGTGACGCGGAAGCGATTCGTTACGGCGTACCGAACGGATAGCAGAAATCAAGGGTATCTTGACAGTGTCCACACCCATGTCCGCTCCGATCGCATGTAATAGGTCCACGACGATATCGGGTTTGTTTTGATGCCATTCATAGGGGCGAACAATGAGATTCCGTTGGCCGAACACGGCGGACCATCGCTCAAGCAAACGGCGAAAGTTACCATATCCTGGGAGTTCATTTTTTCTAAATCGAACAAAGGCATCGAATCCGCTCCCCCAACGCGGGGACATCACTGTTTTGGCTGTCTGATTATAGAGCGATTCCCACCAAGTATCGTGACGACGCAGATAAACGAGGATACGTACCTCATCCTGATCGAAGAAATCCTTTACCGGCGCTATGTTGTTCGGGTTGACCAAATACTCTGAGCTTAAAAGGATAGCGGTCGGTGACGCAAGCTCAATTTCCAGATCGAGGGATTCACGAAATTTTCGAGACTTTTCTAAATAATCATTTTTCTTGGTTTGAGTTCCCGGCTTGGAGCATAAAAAATACATTAATGAATGATGCGCCGAATTGGCACAAGCCGTTATTGGGTAAAGCAAACGGAATTGCTTTGCCTTTTCTCTATTATGATTAAAAAAATACTGGACCGCACTGCTCCCAGCCTTATTAATACCAATATGCAAAAACACTTTAGCCATATATGAATTTTTAAAAAATGCTTGCCTAGGAACGGCTCACTAACAAGTTACACATCATCCTGAGCGCAACCGCCTGTTCAAGGGGCTTATGATTGACTTGACGTATAACTTATTTCTCACTCGTTACCTAGCAGTATCCAGCTTAGGATCTCAGGAATGGGATGCACCAGAAGGAAAGTCCTGTAACGACTAGAAATTAAATCTGTTGATTGCTTCCAGAAAAGTCACGGTTACTTTCCACAGACTCAAGGCATTGGGCCTGGACGCCTTCTCATGGAAGGCCCTCATACCTTGGCATCCCGCCAATCGCCAATCAGCGCCCTCACGGTTTCCTCCACGATTTGCGGCGGAGCGAGAGGTTTGAGCGGCTCCCAAGGTTCATCCGGATCTGGTAGTGGATCGTAAAACAATCGGCCATCCTCGCGCCCAAGATATTCCTTGGCGATGTACGCATAATCAGCGGCGTTTTCCTCAATGAGCTGCAAGCGGCGCAAGGGCGAAAGGATAGATTGACGCGACCCGGATGCAGGTAGCGATTTGGCATATCCGATCAGACGCACATGCATGTCCGTCGCAATTCTGGCACGCTGAAACATCTCCATCAGGTGCAACGCATGGGGCGAGAGCGATTCGTTACGGCGTTTTGAGCAGATAGCATCCAGTATGGCCGTGTCGCTAGTCTTCAAGCTCAAACCCATGTCGAGATCAATGGCTCGGAGAACATCGACCACGATATCGGGTTCATTTTGCTGCTGCTCGTAGGGTCGCACGATGAGATGCTCGCGACCAAAGACAGCGGCCCATCTGTCAAGCAAATGACGATAATTGATCCCCTGCGGGGCACGTTTCTTACGGAAGCGGATAAATCCTTCGATTCCCTGACCCCAGGGCGGCAAGCTCACTGCCTTGACCGCCTGGCTATAGGCGGCGGCCCACCAACTATCATGACGACGTAAATAGGCGAGGATGCGCACATCGTCTTTCCCGAAAAAGTCGCGGACAGGTTCGAGCGGAGTTCCAATGACAAAGTTCTCCGAGCTGAACATGATCGCGGATGGTGAAGTATCAGCAATTTCCCGATCAAGCGATTCGCGAATTGCTCGCCACTCGGCATCATCCGCGCGTTTCGCACAACGCTTGTGCTTGTTGAGATTGAAGCCAAGCAATCCGCTCAAAGCGTAATGCGCGGAACCGCTGCAGGCGGTCTCCGGATAGAGAAATCCATGCTCCCTCGCTTGTTCACGATTGTGACTAAAAAACGACTGAATCGCACTGGTTCCGGTCTTATTGGTACCGATATGTAGAAATATTCTAGCCATAGGTTCTTTAAAACATTCTCGCCCGGCAACACCGACGCATGATCTCAGGAAGAGGAGGCGCCAGAACGACACGCGCGTAGCTCGGCATCCAGCCGGTTGATTGCTTCCAGCGTGGCCACTGTCAATTGTTCCAATTGCGCGACATCGAGCCTCTCGACGACGGGCTTGGCGACAGGCCGTAGCAGGTATGGCTCCGCCTGCCACCAGCGCGGATCGTCCAGCATTGTTTCGCGCTGCTCGGACGACAGACGGTTCGCTAGCTGTTCGTTTTCGTGACGAAAAAACGCTAGAAGCTCCTCCACTTTGCGAGGGCCCAGGATCCATGGGGTGCCCCCAGCGTCCAGTTGAAGATGGCGCGCCAGCACGAAATCAATCGCCGAGTCATGCGGACCCGCGCGTAATTGGCGATTGTGCTGCAAAACGCGCAGCAGGATTCCGGGCAGACTTTGGTTAACGCGCGGCTGGGCGGGGACCTGAAAGCCGAGATAGTGCATGAAGTCCTGCACCACATCGCCGTCGATGAGACGCACATCAATCTTCTTGACCCATGGTTTAGCGGCCCATTGTCGCGCGAGCGCATCCCATTGCGCCATTCGCCGCTGACGGTTGATCCATTGGCCTGCCGGCAGTGCGGTCCAAGCCCCCCACTGCCACCAAGCCGAGTTTATCCATTCCAACTGGGGCCGTACATAAGCCAGCACTTCGACGTGAAAGGCGTCGTCGGCAAAGATGCAATCGTCGGTCAAACGTTGCGGATTCTGCCCCCATCCTTCACAAGAGAGGATCAAGGTATCGTACTTACGACTCAGGTCGTTTAACAGGCGACGAACCTGTTGTTTTTGATTTGGGGTAAAGGCGGAAATCGCATCACCTAGATGTGACGAACAATAGCCACGCGGAGAGCTTGCGGCATGCTCGATCAGTGGATCGCCACGCCAGAGCTTGCCGTCCGCGTGCAGCGCGAGATAGGCGCAACGCCCGTTGGTTGCCTTCTCAAAGGCAGGGCTACTTAAAAAAACCTGCAAGGCGCTGGAGCCACACTTAGACATCCCGACATGCAGAAGCACCTTGGTCGGGCTACTTCGTCTTCGTCCATGACGCATGTGACTTAACGCAGACTCTAGCCTACCAATCCGTCTGAAAAGCGGCTGCAACATTACCCCATCCATCGATTACATCATGCTGCGCGGCGCACCACTCCGCGCCGTGAGGCGGATGGGGCATGCGACAAAATTATCGAGTCTCTGCAACGCCGTGTGGCACTATTGCGCCGACGACGGTTAGCCCATCATGATAGCGCGATCCGTCACATTTGGGTGCCAAAAGCTGATCTAAAACAGGGTGAGCGCGTATAATTTTTTCTGAAATCAATAAAATCAAACAGTTAAGATGCGAGCTTCACAATACATATGAACTGTAACTTATTGATTTATAGGGGTACGCGCTCGCCCTGTGATCTAAAAAAACACCAACCCTTGCCCGTGCCCTTGAGATCCTGGCGATGGTCATGCCGCTCAATCATTTAAGCGTGGCGAGTTTGCGGTTGGCCGCGCTGATGAGCGATTGTCGCAAGGTACCGTCGCGGGCTAGGGCAAGGATCGCATCGCTCCAGGCTTTAGGGGCAAGCGGGACCACCCAACCATCGATACCGTGACGAACCATCTCTGTACAAGCCGAGCCTGGCGAATAGAGACCCACGGCGCCGGCGCGGGTAATATCGAAGAACTTGGTGCAGGATCGGGCGCGATTGAAGGGCCGATCCAGCAAGGGCGCCAGCCCCAGATGGCGCCCTGGCATGGCCGTGAAGGACTGATAGGCCGGCCACGACATGGGATGCACGACGGTGGTGCGCGGCAGTCGCCGATAGCGACGATAGACATCGCGCCCGCCGATGATCTCGAAGGTAAGTCGGGGCTCGGCGTCTAGGGCGGCCTCCAGCACGGGGTAGAGCCAGCGGATTTCGGCCTCGTGAGAGGCACTGCCGTGATAAAAAACGCGGGTGATGGCGTCGGTCTCTGGCGCGGGAAGTGGCATGGGCAGAATGAGCCGGGGCTGCCAGGTCGCGTATTTGTCGTGCAGATAGGGCATGGAGACCCAGAGATCGACCCCCTGATTTTGGAGCCACTGACGACGCCAGGTGGCCAGGCGCGCGAGCTTGAAGCGGTAGCGCCAGGGCATGCCTCGCGCGGCGACGCTGTCGAGCACATCGTCGTCCATGAAGAAGATGAGCTGCACCAGTCGCGAGCGGGTGTCTGCAATGAGCCTCGCCCAGCGCGGCGAGACATAGCGCACCAAAACGACGCTGGCACCGATCAGATCGGCGGGCCTGGGCGTCTGGTGAAAATCACAGCGGATAATCCGATGTCCGGCGGCGCGCAGCGCGGGCAGGACGAAATAATCGGTCGAGGGATTTGGACGCTCCTCGACCAGATAGACTGGCGGACGGCTGGGCACGCTTCCTCGATGGCATCGGCCTGTTTCTGATCAACTCGATCAGATTACTCGGCATTCGACATTAACTTCAACACGAAATCTTTCAGCGCAACCGTGGGAGCGGCTTACAGCCGCGACAGCAATGACCTAAAGGGAAATTACAACAAAGGGTCTTATCTTTCACCGAGGCGCAAGTCGCGATTGGGAGGCGCTCCCACGGAAGCTGTTCATATGATTGGGATTCTCTCGCCAGGCATCCTGAAGATTCCACATCTGGAGGCCCTATTGGGCGCGCCGCCGGTGACTGTGCCTCCTTTCCGGCACCCCTCGGATCTGACAGCAATCGCCGGCTGGGGCCACAAGCCGACCGCTAAGCGGGCGCGACGCTATGCCCTAGCCCATCATCTCCCCTATCTCGCGCTGGAAGACGGTTTTCTGCGCTCGGTCGGACTGGGTTCACAGGATCCGCCGCTCTCGCTCATCGTCGATGACCTCGGGATCTATTACGACGCAACCCAAGTATCGCGGCTGGAATCGCTGATCCCGAACACCCTGTCCACCACCGGGCTGGCGCGTGCAAGGGCGCTGCGATCGGCTTGGCGCGCGGCACGCGTCTCCAAGTACAACCATCTGCCCGAGGATCGCACCCCCCTGCCATCCCCAGCCGTACTGGTGGTGGATCAAACCTTCGGCGATCCAGCAATTGGCTATGGCCTGGCCGCCCCGGAGAGTTTCCAGCGGATGCTCGACGCCGCCCTCCGCGAGCATCCGGATGCGACCGTGCTCGTGAAGATTCACCCCGATGTCTTTGCCGGACTGAAGCGCGGTCATTTTGACCTGACAACGCTGGCCCGTCTGACGCGGGTGCGGGTGCTGGCACGGGATGTCCACCCCGTTTCGCTCTTGGAGCATGTCACGGCTGTCTATACGGTCACCTCGCAGATGGGATTCGAGGCATTGCTCTGGGGACGCCGGGTACGGACCTTTGGGATGCCCTTCTATGCCGGCTGGGGGCTGACGGAGGATGAACTCACCGCGCCCGCGCGCCGTTCGGCGGTCGATCTGGAGCAGCTGATCCATGCCACGCTCGTGGCTTATCCCCGCTATCTGGACCCCGAAACCGGCGAGCGCTGCGAGGTGGAGCGACTGCTCGATTGGATGGCCCTGCAGCGGCGCATGCGCGAGCGTTTCAGCGGACCAATCCGCGCGCCTGGTTTTTCGCCATGGAAGCGCCCCCTGGTGGTCGCTTTTCTACAGGGCAGTCAGGTCAGCTTCGCGCCCCACCGCCACGACGCCCCTAACGAGACACTCGCGGTCTGGGGCATGGCGGCGACACCGCCGGCAACACCGACGCTGCGACTGGAAGACGGCTTTCTACGTTCGGTCGGGTTAGGGGCGGATCTGATCCGGCCCCTGTCCTGGGTAGTGGATACGCGGGGGATGTATTACGACGCTACCCGGGCATCCGATTTAGAGGTCTTGCTGCAAACAGCGGTGTTCGACGCCCCACTGTTGGCGCGCGCCCAAACCTTGCGCGCGCGAATCGTGGCGGCGGGCTTGACCAAATATAACGTCGGCTCGGGCACCTGGCGGCGGCCGATGGGCGTGGATCGCGTGATTCTCGTGCCGGGCCAAGTGGAAATGGACGCCTCGATCCGCCGTGGAGCACCGGGGATCCGACGCAATCTGGATCTGTTAAAGGCCACCCGTGCGGCACACCCGACAGCCTATCTGATCTATAAACCGCATCCAGATGTGCTGGCCGGACTGCGATCACGCGGCGAAGGCGAGGCCGAGACCCGCGAGTGGTGCGACGCGCTGGTCACCGATGTGCCCATGGGCGCGCTGCTGGAACAGGTCGATGAGCTCCATGTACTCACCTCGCTGGCAGGGTTCGAGGCCCTACTGCGCGGCAAGACCGTGGTCTGTCACGGTCAGCCCTTCTATGCGGGCTGGGGCTTGACGATCGATCGCGAACCACCGACGCGGCGGACCCGCAAGCTATCCCTGGAGATGCTGGTGGCGGGCGCCCTGCTGCTCTACCCCACCTACGTGAGCCGCGCGACCGGGCGCTTTACAACCGCCGAACGGGCCTTGGATGAGTTGCTGGACTGGCGCGCGCGGGAGGCCGGCGCAAGGTTACCCTGGTGGCGCCAGCTGCTGCGGCCAATGCTGGGCTGGTGTGCCGCATGGCGCGATGGTATCGATCAAGGATGGCAGGGTGATTGACGGGAAAATCTCATGTCAGGCGCAATAACGAATAGAGCATCCATCGCTGACTGGCTCGTCGCGGCTGCCACGAGGGGAGCGGCTTGCAGCCGCGACGAACCGCCGGGAGAGATATGCGCTTTTTGGAAACCGCCTGAAGCCCTCAATCCTGATGATCACGGACGATGGCGACCAGCAACTGTGCGATGATGCCAGCCAGCGCGGCCAAAATGATGAAGACAACAATGTTGTAGAGCCGGCGCGGACGTGTGGGATACTCGGGCTCGGTCGGCGTTTGCAGAACGGACACCTGTTTGAGCGACCGCGCCGCCTCCACGCGGGTATCTTCCAGCGCGGCTAGCGCGCTGGAGTAAAGCTCGCTGGCGAATTCGGCCTGGAGCTTGAGCAGATCATACTCGGAGGACAAACGATTGAGGGCGTCGCCGCTGTTGCGTGCCAGTCGCGCCCGCTCGATCGCAATCTGCGCGCGCAACCCCTTTATTTCGCTTTCCAGGCGCATCATCTCCGGCGAACGTTCGCTCTGCGAAACACTGAGCGCCCCCTTGCGAGCCTCGCGCGTGGCCAGTTCGCCCTCCAGGGTGGACACCACCGAGTTAAGACTCTCCACCGTGCCGGTGGGCGAGACCAGCCCATGCGCGTTCTGATAGTCCAGCAGCGACTCGCCCGCCTCGACCATGCGCGCTCGCAGTGTCTCGACCTGAGCCTCGATGAAGCGCACCTGCTCCTCGGCCAGGCGATGACCCATGGCGTTCATGTGCTCCTCGCCCGCCTTGATCAACAGGGTCACGATGCCGCGGGCGGTCCCGGGATCGTAAGCCTGGGCGCTGATGCGCAACACCTGTGCATATTCATCGAGTTCCACCGACACGCGCTTGAGATAATAGAGATAAAAATCCTCGGTAGACACATCGGGCGCGGTCAGCCGCGAGAGGATGTCGATGGACGAACTGGCGTAGTGGGCGCGCAAATCCAGCTCCGCGTCGAGCCGCTGGAGCATATCGGTTGACAGCATGAAGTCGCGCAGAATCAGCAAGTCGTTGCCGGTCGGCCCCGAGAGGATGGCGGAAAGACCAGCGTGCGATTGTGCGATCTGCGCGCTGAGCAGGACCACATTGGAACGCGAGACATAGCGATCCGTGGCGATGAGCGACCAGTACAGGATAGCGCCCAGAATCGCCGCCAGCACGAGACCCCACGTCGGGGCAATGCGCGGAATCTTCATCTAGCCCGCCTTCCTGAGCGGTGGCTTCTTGACGCTCTCGCCATAAGCCTTCAGTGCCTCGGCGATGTCGTCGAACCAGATTGCCTCGCCATTGCGCAGCCAGACGCCGGCCTGGCAGAGATCGCGCAGAATCCCTTCGCTGTGCGAAACCATGATGATACTCGCCTTGCCGACGCGATCATTGAAGGCGCGCTTGGCCTTGGCCTTGAAGGACGCATCGCCGGTGGCGGTGGCCTCGTCGGAGAGGTAGAGATCGAAATCGAAGGCGAGCGACAACCCGAAGGCGAGCCGGCTGCGCATGCCGCTGGAATAGGTCTTGATGGGCTCGTCGAAGGCCTTGCCGATCTCGGCGAAATCCTGGACGAAGGCAATAACCTCGTCGATCCGGCGCGTGTTGCCATGAATGCGGGCGACGAATTTGACATTCTGGCGGCCCGTCATCGTGCCTTGAAAGCCGCCCGCCAGGCCGATGGGCCAGGAGACGCGACAGTTGCGCACGATCTTGCCGCGATCCGGATAATCCATACCACCAATCAGCCGCAGCAGCGTCGATTTACCCACGCCGTTGCCGCCGATCAAGCCGAGGCTGAGACCTTTCGGGAGGCGGAAATCCACTCCACGCAAGACCCACCCAGTACTCTGATGGTTGTGAGTGTGGTAGCGCTTATAGACCTTGTTGACTTCAATCATTTCGCTTTCAAACGCGCTGCGAACCGCAGATGCAAGGCCAACCCGAGGGCGAGCAGGGCCAGGTTCCAATGCCACAGATACTCGAAACTGACGCCCTGCACCGCGGTATAACCGGTAAAAAAGTCCGCGCGCAGTAGCTCCAAGCCGTGCAGAACGGGGTTGTAGAGTAGATACCGCTGAAACGCATGTGGAATGCTCTGAATCGGGAAGATAGCGCCGGACATGATGAACATGGGCAGCATCAGCATCTTGATCACATGCCCGATATCCGGCACGAGCCGGGCACCGACCGAGACAACCAGGCCGCCCCCGAGCCCCAGGAGCCACATCGAAAGCCAGACAAGCATGGCTCCCAGCGGATCGGCTGGCAGCATGTCGTAGTCCAGCAAGGTGCTCATCGCCATCAAGATCATCAGCACCGTGGTTTTCAACAAGCCTTCCAGCGCGGAACGAACCAGCACCGGATCGATGGGCTTGACCTGCCGGTAGGCAAAGAGCGCCTGGTTGGCCTCGATCGCGTTTATGGCACGGATAACGCTCTCGCGGAACAAAAAAAAGGCCGTGATACCGACGATCAACCAGGGGATGTAGTCGGCACCGATGATCCCACCCGTGCGCCCTATCAGGCTGCGAATGCCCACCATGATGACGATAAAGGCCACCGGCTCACCCAGCATCCAGAACCAGCCCAGCCGGTCGCCGGTGGTGCGGGCCAGCACCTCGCGCATGAAGAGCGCGTGCCAGACGCTCCAAGTCACCTGCCAGTGTGAGCGCATGTCAGGCAGACCCCGCCGGGTCCGGACCTTGGCTTGGCGGGCCTTTCATGCTCATTGCAGTGCGGTGTAGGCACCGATATAGAGCACTGTCCGCGTGGTCACGGCCAGGTTGAACAAGATATCGGTCAGTGTCTTAGCCAACTCCAGACTCTTGAAAGGAATTTTCGGCAAGACCAGAATCTCGTCGCCGGGGCGCATGCGTGTACCGCTAGCCGCAACGACCTCGCCGCTTTGGCGTGCCAGCAGAATCATGCTGGTATTGGCGCGGTCCGTGAAACCACCAGCACGGTCGATGTAATCCTCCACGGTCTGCCCACGACGATAGACCATGGCCTGAGGGACCAAGACCTCACCGCTGACGAAGATCGAATCGGAACGGGCTGGAATGGTGATGATGTCGCCATCCTGAAGCCCGATATTGCGGACGACGCCAGCCTCGGCGACCACCAGTCGCCCGGTCGGCTGGAGTTGACGCGCGCGCTTGACGAAGTCCTGGATCAGCGTCGCCTCGGAGACGCGGATCTTGGCCTCCTCCACGGTCTGCGAAGAAGCACCCAGGTAGGCCGTTTCGAGCCGACGGAGACTGTCCTCCAACGAATCGCGCTGACGCTGCGCCACCCCTCGGCGCCGGATCGAGACACTCTCGACATCGGCCAGCTCGGGATTGACCTGGACGCTGTCGAGCAGCTCGTTCAGGCGGGCGTCGCGCGGGATGGTAAAGCGCGAGGGTCCCTCGAAACTCCCCTCCAGTTCGACCAGGATGGTGTCGTAACGCTGATCGGCCGCGAACAGAAGCTCATCGCCGTCGGTCAGACGCTGCTGGCGCAGGTCGCTCATCGTGATGTACTGCGAGAATGGCCCCGTATCACGCACCCCGCTCAGGAGCGCGCGTGTAACCCCTGGTTTCAACAGCACCCATTGCAGCACGTCGTCGACCGATTGGGTGATGCCGCTCAGTTCGTAGCGATGCGCCTGTGCTACATCGCCGGAGACATTCACCATCGCCCCGCGCTGCCCGACCACGATGGTATCCCCTTCCTCGAATTGCGGCTGCGGCAGGATGCCGGAGAGCAGGAAGGGATAGAGATCGACCTGTGCGATCGAGCGACCCTTGCGAAGCACCCGAATGTCCCGAAAACTCCCCGCCTCCAGATTGATCCCGCCAGCCTGGTCAAGAAAATTCAGCACCGAATCGCTCGGGGTGCCGGCATAACGCCCTGGCGTATTGACATAACCGGTGACAAAGACGGCGACCGGTTGCACCCCTTGCAGATTGGTGTAGACAGAGACGTTGTCCGTAAAGACATCACCAATCGCCGCGGTGACCCGAGCATTCAATTCGGATGAAGAAATCCCCTGCACCTGGACCGGCCCGACCTGTGGAATGAAGATGTTGCCCTGGGCGTCGACCGGCAGCGCGCGGTCCATTTCCAGCGCCCCCCAGGCACGCACCGTGACCTGATCACCCGGCATGACACGGTAACTGGGATTGAGCCCGGCGGCCCGCACACCACGGAAGCCACCCTCGAACAGATTGGCGCCAAAGGGCTTTATGGACGCTATGAGCGAAGAACCGAGGTTAATCGGGCCATAGGTTCCGGGACGCGGGCTCATGCTGGGCGGGTTTTCGAGGTTATCGAGCGTCGCCTTGACCGCCTGATCCGCGGGGACATCGACCCGGGCATTGATCCCTTGTGCGGCCACGAGCGGACTCAGGATGGCTCCCGTCAGGAGGGTACAGAGTAGCCATGGCAGGATGTGCGAGTTCATTGAGACCCCCAAGTCTGCGTGCTCACGGCCCCAGCGCTCAACACTGGCCGCCCATCGACCTGCAGCAACCGCACGGTCCCCCATTTGCCCTTGGAACTCTGACAGGCCAAGGCCGGAAATGCCTGGCCCTCCGGATCAATGGTTAGACGACGACAATTGATGCCGCTCGCCGCGGCATATTTTTCGTGCAGCAAGACATGTCGATCCGAACCCCAAGGGCTCTTGGGCAGCCAGATGAGGGTTTCCGCGGGCTCGCGTGACAGCAGCAACTGAAAATCGACGATCTGCTCGGAAGCGGTCCCGTCGTTTACGCCGAATGGCGTGCTCGGCCAACCCGCGCAACCGGCCATGAACAGGATGCAAGGCATCACGACGAGCCATTGAAGACAACGCCAGCATCCGTGATGCCAGACCCAAGTCCCTGGCCTAGTCTTGTTGCCCAATGTTGCACTCATATCGACGTCAGCGCGGACAGGCGGAACGTCGCCCCCCACTTGCGCCGAGGAGATGGACGGCCAAGAGTGGTCCATTCGACTCGCTGGAACGACGACCGATGCCGCCCGCGCAAAGGCAGGCCACCAATTTGTCTAGTAACAAACACTCAAAATGATCCGCTAAACTACCAATGCTCAAATCCAAGGCCGACCCTGATGCAGTCGCTCATGGTAGCAACAAACGATGACTCGGACCAGGTTGAGAGTAAACCGCAGGGCGAGCGCGTATAAATATTCAGCCGAACACCACCTTGGCGCGGTCGTCGTCGTTCCACGCGGCCTTGCGGCGCTTCTTGGCCAAGCGGATCGCCGACCCCTCCTGATCGAACCGGTTCATACTCAGGTGGCGCACCGAGGTCAGGATGGCGGGGGCCTGACCCTTGCGGATCCGGCTCGCATCGTCACCGAAGATCACGTCCAGGCGCCAGTGCAGACGGTTCTCCACGCCCCGGTGCTCGCGCACGGCGCGGGCGAAACGGGCGGCATCGGCGGGAATCGAGTTGATAAAGTAACGGCGCTCAAGACTTTCCTTGCCGTCGCTGACACCGGTGCGTTCGACCATCCCGATGCGGCGCAAGCCGGCCCACCGGGCGGGATCGGGAAGTGTGCGCAGATCCTCGGTGATCCAGTAGCGACGCACCTCCATCCGCCCATGATCTTTGTCCAACTTTTCGATGAAGTCGGCCTGGACGTGAGCAAAATCAGCCTGTTGTGCGACCGTCCAGTCATCCTCAACCGCTTCCTGCAGGGCACTCTGGTTGCCCTTCAATCCCAGCACGTCATCGGCGCCTTGGGCGACGATCTGGGCGGCGATCGCGGTTTGGCAGCCCATGGCATCAATGGTCACCAAACATCCTCTCAACTCAAGCAATTCCAACAACTTGGGGATGGCGGTGATCTCATTGGACTTCTCGCTGGTCGCCACTTGGCTCAACACGAGGCGGTTGGTACACGCCCAGGCACTGACCCTGTGCAAGGGCTGACGCCCCCGCCGACGGTCACGCGAGCCGCGAGCCGTCTTCCCATCGACGGCGATGACTTCCCCGTCGGTGACCTCGGCCACCGACTGCGTCCAACTCAACAAACACGCCTGAAATCCCTTCGGGGAGAGACGCGCGATCACGTTGGCAAGACAGTCATCGGAGGGCACGCCATTGTCAAACGGCGCAAACTGACGCAACCAATCCAGCTTTTCACGTCCGAAATCCTCGATCGCCTCCCAGCCGTCCGCCCCACTGACGACCGCGCAAATCGTCAACAGCACAAGATCGGCCAGGGCATGCCGCTTGTTACGCTCGATCCGAGGGTCTTCCGGACGTGAAATGCTCAAGAATGGTCGCTGACATGAGAAACTCCAACTGTCGTTTCTCGCGAGCATCCGTCAACTACCCGAAAAACGGAATGTTTAAGCGCGCTCGCCCTGGAGTAAACCGCTTATGACGTGCAACGCCGACTCGGATCGCGTCGCGTGGGCGACTGATTCAACGCGCACAGCCATGACACAATCCCCGTGGCCGGACCGCCTCTCGAGCAACGAATGTTGTTTTCGAATAACCGGATTCGCCTAAATGGGTACTTCGCGATTATCATCGGCGCGCGAAACCAGTGCATGACGTACCAATCCATTATCACGCCCCATGCTTGAAGGGGCTTGCCCCGGTATCCATTGATGAAGGAATTTCTAACTGGCCTCGCTCTATCGCTAATACTGCTACCACTAGCCTTCTTAGGCTTGATCCTCTTAGTTTTTTTTGGCTTTTCAGGGCGGATCGGGCGGGTACGCGCGGGGGTACGGGCACTAGATCATTTCGTCAATGCGTCCGTGTTCAACGGTTATTCCTGGGAGTCGATCTCTTCGCACGCCTGGCGCGAACGCGAAAATAAACGCTGGGCGCGGATCGTAATCCGTTTCGCGGATCTGTTTCAACGCAATCATTGTCAACGCGCCAATAAACGCGAGCAACATGTGGTTGACCTGGTGCTCAAGAAAAAACTGCATGACCAGACCATTGGTAGAAAGAAATCCCCTCCAACGCTCACCGTCCCATCCTTGAGCAATAGCGTCGAAAAGCTACATTAACCTTGGAACCGCTTGAACGCGATGCGGATGAGGGTGAGGGTGAGGGTGCCCCACCAGGCACTCAGAGCTCCGATCCAGCCTGAGCGACGCAAAGATCATCGTATGCATGACGAGTTCCCCCTTGCACCAAAATAGGATCCCGCTTGGGCAAGACGCGTGGCACCGGATCAACCTCCCAGGCCAGGCCAGGCGGCCAGGCAACGCCGGTCCGGTTTGATAACGCGCTCAGACGACGATAGAAATTGCCATTCGCCTGATTCCGAGCAAGCAGCCAGCCACGAAACCGCCAGAAAAGCTCTCGATCGATCTGGCCGGGATCTATCCAAAACGAATCCAGGCTGCCTTGAAAGGTCAAACCCGGCATATGATAGATCGGATCCCCCATCACACATACAGGCGTATCGTGCAGCAGTGAGGACAGCCCCACGGTGCTGTTGATGACGATAGTCCCCAAGGCGTTGTCGAGCAGGGTTGGAAGATGCACGTCGTGAACATAGATGACCCGTTCTTCCAGGCCATATTTCGCCGTCATGCGCCTCAGAAACTGGCTATAGTCGCGATAACCGCGGTCAAGCGGATGATGCTTGAAGACCAGCCAATGTGCCGACGCCGCGCTCCGAGCAAAGGAGGCAAGGACGCCCTCGATGAATTCCTCGATCGAGGCATAATCGGAGTGGACGCTGATCTGTGCATCGTTATGCGTTTGCAGCGGAACCAGGAAGAACTGGCCAGCGAGCGCGCCGAATAGCCGCTGGGCCGTTGCCGCCTCGCGATGACGGAACCAGAGCTTACGCCATCCGGAGCGGATCCAGTAAAATGACTGGCTGAGCGGTGCGAGCGAGCGGTGATGCTGATAATGTGGATAGCGCCAGCCAAAGAGCGCGTTGGCGAGCGCGTAGGTCACAGCGAAGAACGCCGCCCGCGAGAAGACATGAGTAACCGAAAGTGGCTTGCTTCGCGAGATCGGATGCGGACTCCACGCTCGATAGAAAGCGGGATCGTGAGACAGCGATGAAAAGTTGTTCGCTCCACCCTGCTCAATGGTGATGAAATCGGGGCGAATATAGCCTTCCTCGAAGACGTAGAGCCTGACGGAACGCCAGCGCACGACCTGCGGAACGACGATGTGATAGTGGCGACAGTCACCGAAGAGAAAGACGACGCCGATATCATGTCGAGCAATGAAATTGCCGAGAAAATTTGGCCATTCCTCAAGTGTCCCGCGAAAGTCGACCGCTCCCTTGGGATAATAGAAACGATCTCCGGCACAGAAGTTGATCTTAAAAACCTCGACGCCCGCCGCCTCCAGCTCTATTCGCAAGCGTGTGAAAAACAATCCCATCGGACCCTGCAGCAACAGCACCCTTTTTCCCGCAAACGCAGACAGCACGGATAGTCTCTCCCTCTGGATCGCTGGATCGCTGGATCGCTGGATCGAGTGTCACCAGGCATACGGAACGTCACTCACGCGGATCGATCAACGATGCAACTGAAGGCCAACCTATCATCACGGTTGATCATCACATGCCGCCCAATGGCATGGCACCAGGAACCAACGCTTGCATGATCAAGCCCTTTGGAAGCGATGTTCTCTCGCGATACGCCATGTCCAAGTAAATCGCTCCGACCGCCTCAAAAAAGAACGCCCGCGGCATGCCGAGGGCGTTCAAGGTCAAGCGTTGGTGAGGTGAATGATTGAGTTCGCTCTCGCTCACCGAGTCTTGCTATCAGGCAATCAGCAGGTTACCACCATCCACCAAGCCCTGAACCAAGCCCGTCAGCGAAGCGCCGGTAATGGTCACCGCATTACCATCGAGTCCACCGTTACCCTCGTAAAGCGCCTTGAGATCTGCCGCGCCCGTCGCGCTCTCTTGAATGAAGTCCATAAAGGTGACGGCTTCACCATTGATGAGATTGACAGTCATATCGAAGAAGTCGAGATCTGTCTTGTATTGGTAGCCAGTGACGCCGAAGTCGGTCGCCTTGAAATCCCATCCCAGGGTAATGTCAGTGATCTGCGCAGCCAAGTTCGCAGCCGTCGATCCACCGACATTGGTGAAGCTGATGACATCGGCCTCCGTCGTCACCGGATCTCCCAAGACCATGCCCAGAACGACGTCTTTGCCAATCGAACCGAGACCAAAATTGACCCTGTCGGATCCGAAATCCGAGGCGTTGGCACCTCCATCGGTCGCCTGCTTGGCATAGGGCGACAAACCGATGGAACCGAGGTTGATGATGTCATCACCGGTGTTACCCGTGATGATGTCGTCGCCACCGCCGCCGACGATCATGTCACTACTCGCCCCGCCATTGAGGGCATCATTGCCCGCGCCACCGTTGAGGGCATCATTGCCCGCGCCGCCGTCGAGGGTGTCACTGCCAACGCCGCCGTTGAGGGCATCATTGCCCGCGCCGCCGTCGAGGGTGTCATGGCCGGCTCCTCCAGCCAACGTATCATTTCCGCTGCCGCCGGTCACCGTGACCGCCGTCGTGCCCGCGATGGAAACACTGACACCTCCCGTATTCAGGGCGGCATCGACAGTAGTTAAACTCGCGTCAGCATGCAGAGCCACATGACTGCTACCGGAGATGCTGATCGTCTCAACGCCGGCGGTGTCAGATAGATTGAGAGTCGCGCTGCCGGCGCTGCCTGAAACGCCATTCGCCACGATCACCATGTTTTCGACATTCATCATATTAGGTGTGATGAAGTTCGGCACTGCATTTCCATCAATGGCGATATTGATGGTATCGGTGCCAGCGGCACCGTCGATCGTATCTGCCGAGGTCAGCGTATGAGAAAGACCAGACGCGGTCGGATCCGCGACAATAACGTCGTTCGCAACGGTTCCAAGGATGGTGTCGACACCGTCGGTCAGCGCGTAACCAATGAGCGTGGCAAGTGCAACCTCTGCGGTATCGAGGGCGGCTTGGATAGCCGCCGAGGTGGAATTCTCCGTGATGCCAGCGGTCAGGTCAGCGGCGATCTCCTGGAACGCATCCTGCTCTGGTTGCGTCATATCAAGATAACCGAAGCCACTGTTGGCCTTCTGGAAATCATAAAATTGGTCGCTGGCATCGATCCAATTGATGTAGAGCTGCTGGACGGTCTCTTCGTTAACAGGGTTGGCCCACATGCCGTCGATCATTTGCATGACCAAAGTGCCGGCGTTCGCGCTATTGTAATCGGTCACGCTTTGCCGGGCCATTTCCCCTTGCCAGTAGGCAAAGCCAGCGGCGTCGGGGGTAGCGACCTTAAAGATATTGGTATAGAGCGCGGTGAGGAAGGCGTCGCCCTGCAATGGGACGCCATCGCTACTATAGCGAGCCTGGATGAGTGGCGCATCAAAAAACGAGTTGGTGAGATCGACGTAACTCCAACCATCGTCGTCGATCCTAGCGGTCCAGTAGTCGGCGCCATCGGCATCGGCGGCGGCCCCCCAGAGGCCACAATAAATTTCGAGAACCTGCTCGTGCGTCCCATAGCTGATTGGTCTAGCCATAACGTATATACCTCTATCAAATGGTTTTTAGAGTCAGGGTCTAGTTGTGAGATGTCTGTGCCGCTGAACACAGAGAGATCGAGCACAATAAGGCCTTCACCACTGTTGTTGTTGAGCGCCAAAACGGCTTTTAGTTTATCCCACATTGATCTTGCATTTCAATGCCGAATTAGCCAGCAGTCAGGGCGAGCGCGTTTAAATTCTCAGCCGAACACGACCTTGGCGTGATCGTCGTCATTCCACGCGGCCTTGCGGCGCTTCTTGGCCAAGCTGATCGCCGACCCCTCCTGATCGAACAGGTTCATGCTCAGGTGGCGCACCGAGGTCATGATGGCGGGGGCCTGGCCCTTGCGGATGCGGCTGGCATCG
>NZ_CAIPNF010000020.1 GCF_903866365.1 uncultured Thiocystis sp. | reverse complement strand
GTGCTGAACCGCCGTAAGCGCAGACTGTTCGTGATCACAAAGAGGCTCGACAGGCTCATGGCTCCAGCCGCCAGCATTGGACTGAGCAGCCAGCCGGTTAGCGGATAGAAAACCCCGGCGGCAAGCGGAATGAGGGCGACATTGTAGCCATAGGCCCAGAAGAAATTGAGCCGGATGGTGCGCAGCGTGCATCGCGCCAGCGCGATGGCCTTGGCGGCGCCGCGCAGGTCGCCCTGCATCAGAATGACCTCGCCAGCCTCAACCGCGATGTCGGTTCCGGTACCGATGGCGATTCCCGCGTCGGCTTGGGCGAGTGCCGGGGCGTCGTTGATCCCGTCGCCGACGAAGGCGACCCGCCGACCCGCGGCCTGCAGACGTTTGACCTCGGCCGATTTGTCCGCCGGCAGCACCTCCGCCAGGACATGCTCAATGCCAACGTGTCGTGCGACGGCCGCGGCGGTTCGTCGGCCGTCGCCGGTCAGCATCGCCACCTCAAGTCCGAGCGCGCGCAACTGCGCGATGGCGACCTGGCTGTCAGGCTTGATCGGATCCGTCACTACCAGCACGGCAATCAGCCGGTCATCGGCCGCGACATAGATGGGAGTCTGGCCAGCCGCGTCGAGACGCTCGGCGACCTCTGCCGCCCCATCCAGTGGCACCGCCAAACGATCCATCCAACGCCGCGCGCCGACGGCGATCCGCTGCGCTTCGACCCGCGCCCGGATCCCGTAACCGGGGACCGCCTCGATCTCGACGGCGTGCGCGAGCGGCAATTTCCGCGCCTGGGCCGCCGCGACAATGGCCGCCGCGATGGGATGTTCGCTGTGACGCTCGACGGCGGCCGCCAGCGCGAGCGCCTCCGCTTCAGGGAGGCCATAGGCGGTCAATTCGGTGAGTGCGGGACGGCCTTCGGTCAGGGTTCCGGTCTTGTCCAGAACGACGGTGTCGACCCGCGCCAGGGTTTCCAGTGCCGCCCCGTGGCGGAACAGGATGCCCATGGCCGCGCCGCGTCCGCTGGCGACCATGATCGCGGTTGGGGTCGCGAGTCCCATGGCGCAGGGACAGGCGATCAGTAACACGCTGACCGCGGTCACAAAGGCATAGCTCAGGGCGGGCGTCGGACCGAGCCATAGCCAGACCCCGAAGGTCAGCAGCGCGGCGGCCATGACCAGCGGCACGAAGACCGCCGCGATGCGGTCGGCCACGCGCTGAATCGGTGGCTTGCCGGACTGGGCATCCTCGACCATCTGAATGATCCGGGCCAACACCGTCTCCGCGCCAACGCGAGTTGCGCGATAAAGAAAGGCGCCGGTCTGGTTGATGGTGCCGCCGATGACCTCGTCTCCAGGGCGCTTGCGCACCGGCAACGGCTCGCCGCTGAGCATGGACTCGTCGAGATGGCTGGCGCCCTCGATCAGGGTACCGTCGACCGGGATGCGTTCGCCCGGTCGCACCCGAATGAGGTCGCCGGGCATGACCGCATCGATCGGCATGTCGGTTTCGACGTTCGCGCGCAGGATTCGGGCGGTTTTGGGTTGCAGCTTCACCAGGCGCTGGATTGCCTGTGAGGTCCGACCCTTGGCGAGCGCCTCCAGATACCGCCCAAACAAGATCAGGGTCACGATCACGGCGGCGGCCTCGAAATAGAGGTTGGCCGTACCGGCGGGGAAACGCGCGGGGATGGTCAAGGCTAGCACTGAGTACAGATAGGCCGCGCTGCTGCCCAGCATGACCAGACTGTCCATGCCGGGGCTGAAATGACGCAACTCAGTCAGGCCGCGTATGAGAAAGCGCCTGCCCGCCCAGAACAGGACCGGCGTCGCGAGCGCGAGTTCGAGCCAGTGCCACAGCATCCTTGGCGCGAGCCGGGTCATCAGGCCATCCAATCCCGGCACCACCATCGGCCCCATGCCGATCAGCACCAGCGGCAGGGTCAAGGCCGCCGCGAAGCGCAGATCGCGGGTGAGCTGGACGCTCTCCTGTTCTTTGCGGTCCCGATCCGTCTCCGCGGTCTCCTTGGACTCCCGGGGCTCGTATCCCGCGGCGCGGATGGCTTGGGCGATGCGCGCACGGCTGATCGTCGCGGGCCGATAGGTCACGGTCGCGGATTCGGTGGTCAGATTGACCGTTGCCTCGATGACGCCGGGCAGTGCCTGGAGAGCGCGTTCCACCCGCGCGACGCAGGAAGCGCAGCTCATGCCGCCGACGCTAAGACGTTCTTTCCGGGTCATCTCGCCGCCGCCTGTTGCAGGTTCCGCGCGCAAGCGGCGGCGAGACAGGGCGCCGCTTGCCGGATCGACTGAATGGAGGGTTGGCCAAATCTGTCTTCATGCATGTCAATCTCCTGCCGCTCAATCCGGCAATTCTCAGCATGTTCGCCAACAAGGCGTATCAAAGCCCCAGCGGTCGCCGCCAATATCCGGTCATCTCCAGATAACCGCGCCCGATCTCGCGCCCTGCCTCGAACAGACGCGCCGCGCCCTCCCAATAGACCACGCCGGTGGACCGGCGTCCGTCGAGTTCCTGGTCGTCCATCAGCGGACGCAGCGACAGCCGCCGACCCGCGATCTCGATCCGCCACTCGACCGGATAGTCGGCGCCGGTGCGGGGCGATTGCCAGCGCCGCCCCGGCAGGAAGCGTACCTGATCGGGGGACAGGATTTGCGTTGGCTGTTCGCCCTGTTGCAGCGTGCCGCCGGCCCAGAGGGTCGAGCCGTCGCGCCGGCGCATCCGAAACGCCATCAGCGAGCCGCCATCGTCCAGGTTGATGCCGATCCAGTCCCAGCCCTGGGCCTCTTCTGGGAGGATTTCGCTCGACCATTCGTGATCCAGCCAGGCCCGTCCGGTCACGGTTCGATCCGCATTGGCCAGACGCAGCCGGCCGCTGACCGCGAGTTGCGGACGGCTGTAGTAGAAGCTCGCATTGGCCGGATCCGGGGTTTTCTGGCTGAAACCCTCGCGGCCATTGAGCCGCGGGGGGCCATCGGGCGTCAGGGTCAGATCCAGGTCGAAGTCATCCGCCCGGATGCGGGTTCGGTAGGCGCCATCCTCCAGGGTCAACGACCAGTCGTCGATCCAGGCGCGGGTCTGTCCGACCGTCGCGCCGGCGAGCGGATCGAGCGCGCGCTCGACCTGCTCGGCGTGCCGCAGATGCCCGGTGTCCGGATCGGCGATGGCGGCATGGGCGAGGATGAGCTGACGCGGCGCGAAGCGACTCGGGTTGTCCGCGCCGATGCCGGTCCCGACCCGGAAGAAGGTGACCTGAACCCCCCGTTCCCGACCCTGCTCGTCGGTCAGCCAGCCGGTGATGTACCACCATTCGGTGCGCTGCTCGGGATGGGCGCCGTGATCGGCGGGAAAAAACAGTTGGCGCCCCTCCAGGACCGGCGCGAAGTCCTCCGCGCGGGCGGACGCGAGCAGGACCAGACCGAGCCAGCAGACCGCGGCGAGCAGGATCCGGGGTGCGCCTGTCATTCCTTTCATCCTCGGCGTCAGGAACCGCAAAGGCGCAAAGGGCACCAGGAAAAAGAAGGGCTTGCACTGCGCACGACCGTCACCTCTTGAGTGAATGTCGTCATCGAGGCGAGACATTGGAACCCTTCGCGTCCTTTGTGTTCTTTGCGGTTCAACGGCTGTTTTCAGGTTCATCGTTACCAGTCCTCCCGCACCGCCAGCACCGCGTCCTGACGCATCGCCTGGGCGCCGGACAGCCGTGCGGCCAGTGCCGCCAGCAGGATCAGCGACAGGCTGAAGATCAGCAGCAGTCCGACCGGTAGCTGCAAATCCATGCTCCAGTGGAAACTCTGCCGATTGATGACCTCGATCAGCACCAGCGCGATGGCCCCGCCCGCGAGCAATCCGATGACGACCCCGACCGCGGCGGAGAGCGCGGCCTCGGTCGCCAGCAGCGCACCGATCTGGCGGCGGCGCAGACCGAGATGACGCAGGATACCGAACTCCTTGCGACGGCTGGTCGCCAACGCGGCGAAGGTGGTGCCGATGCCGAACAGACCGATCAGGACCGCTACCGCCTCCATCAGATAGGTGACCAGAAAGGTGCGGTCGAAGACGCCCAGAATCATGGCGCGCAGCGTGCCGGGCAGGATCATTTCGCTGAGTTGTTCGCCGAGCGTGGCGCGAATCGCCGTCATCACCGGCTCGGGCGCGGTTCCGGCGGTCAAGGTCAGCCCCAGATCATTGGTGCGGGGATCGCCGGTCAGGGCGCGATAATCGGCGATCTCGATCACGACCGAGCCCTGCTGACGGGCATAGTCGCGCCAGATGCCAGCCACCCGGAAAGGCTGGCTCCGCGCGCCCAGCGGCAGCGAGAGCGGGTCGCCGACGCCGAGCCGCAGATGATCGGCCATGGCCTCCGAGATCCAGGCGGGATGCGGCTGATCTGGCCCCGTCGGCGGTTGCAGCGTCCCGGCGACCAGCGGCAGTCCGCCACCGGCGTCGACCTGACGCGCGATCAGCGCGATCGCGCCGCCGGTCTCGCCTAGGCGCAACGTCTCGAACCGGACCGGACGCACCGCCGCGACGCCCGGCAGCGCGGCCACCCGCGCCACCGACTCGGGATCGAGATAGCCGCTCGCGGTCGCGTCGGAGGCGCGCAAATAGAGATCGGCCGGCAGCATCCGGGTCAGCCAGTCGTCCACCGAACCGCGGAAGGAGTCGACCATGATCGCCATCGACACCGCCAGCGCGACACTGGCGACCACGCCCGCGCCGGCGACCACCGTCTGTCCCGGCGCGGCGGCGAGACGGGTACGCGCGAGCCGCCACAGGGTCGAGCGTCCGGGGCGTAGCGTGGCCATCGCCGCCACGGTCGCGCCCGGCAGACTGAGGATGGCGCCGGCCAGGATCAGCAGCACCGCCAGATACCCGAACACCGGCACCTCGGCGATGGGCGGCAGCAGACAGATCAAGGCCGCCAGCAGGAGCGCGCCGAGCGCCATGCCCCAGCGTGGCCGCGCCCGATAGACCTCGGCCTCGTCGCCCGCGCGCAAGCCGCGCGCCGGCACCATCCGCGCCGCCTCGCGCGCTGGCAGCCAGGCGCCGCCCAGCCCGGCGAACACCCCCAGCGCCAGATAAATCAGCGTCAGGACCGGCTCGAAACGAACCTGGGGCGCGATCCCCCGGAAGAAGCCCGCGCCCAGATCGCCGCCGATCACGGCAAAGGCGAGCGCGGTCAGCAGATAGGCCAGCAGACCGCCGAGCAATCCGCCGATCAGCCCGAGCACCGCGCCCTCGGCGAGCAGACCGCGCCAGAGACTGCCGCGATCAAGCCCGAGCGCGCGCAGAAAGGCGAATTCCTGACGCCGGCGCACGACCGCGAGCAGTTGCGTCGAAAACACCAGAAAGCCGCCGGTCAAGAGGGCGATGGCCGCCAGCATGGTGAGGTTGACCCGGTAGGCGCGCGACAGACCCAGCACCTCGGAGGCCGCGTCGTCGGGGGTCAGGACCGAGACGCCGGGCGGGAGCAGCGCCGCCAGTCGCGTCTGCGCTAGCGCGCGGGTTACGCCCGGCGCGAGCCGCAGATCGACGCGGGTGAGCTGGCCGATCCGCTCGAAGGTCTGCTGGGCGGCGGCGATGTCCATCACCGCCAGCGCCTGACCGACCCCGGCGGCCGGCACCGTGCCGGCGATGCGTAGAATCCGCTCGCGCGTTCCGACCTGCACCCGCAGCCGGTCGCCCGGCTTCAGCGCGAGACGCGCCGACGCGGCCGGGCTCAGAAAGAGCGCGTCGGATTGGAGCGCGTCGAGCCGGTCGCCCGCGGCGGGCGCGGCCTCGTCCGGGTTGGCGCCCACCGGCAGCAGCGAGGGCGTGACCGCGCCAATGCGAAAGAGATCGATGCCGAGGATGCGCAGGGTCTCGTCCCGCGCGGGCAGCCGGGTCTCGACCTCCAGCAGCGGACTGGCCTGGTCGACCTCCGGGCGGAGGGCCAGCCGCGCATAGAGTTCGTCGCTGAAACCGGCGCGCGAACCCAGCACCTGGAGATCGGCCGCGCCGTTGAGTAGCCGGATGCCGCGCCCGAATTCGTCGAGCGCGGCCGCATGGATGAGTTGCACCGCCAGCCCCAGCGCCACGCCCAACGCGATCGCCAGCAGCGAGAGCGAGGTGGCGAGACGGCGACGCCAGAGGCTGGCCAGAAAGACATGGCGCAGGGTCGCGTTCATGCGGCGACCGGCGCGGCGATCAGCCCGCCCTGGGTCAGGTGCAGGATGCGGTCGGCATGGCCCGCCGCCACGACGGAATGCGTCACCAGAATGGCGACGGCACCGGCGGCCTGGATACGCTCGAACAGCAGTTCGAGCACCCCGGCGGCGCGTCCGGGATCGAGGTTGCCGGTCGGCTCGTCGCACAGCACCAGCGCGGGCTCGTGCACCAGCGCGCGGGCGATGGCGACCCGCTGCATCTCGCCGCCCGAGAGATGACGCGGCCAATCGTCCGCGCGCGGCGCAAGTCCGACCCGTTCGAGCATGACGCGGGCGCGCGCGTCGGCGGTCCGGTCGTCCCGGTCGAGCAGCCAGAGCGGCAGGGCGACATTCTGCGCCAGGGTCAGGTGCGGCAGCAGATGAAAGGCCTGGAACACGAATCCGAAATCCCGCCGGCGCAGCCGCGCGAAGCCGTCCTCGTCGAGGGTTGTCAGATCCGTCTCGCACAGCCGGATGCGGCCGCCGTCGACCGACTCCAGACCCGCGATGCAATTGAGCAGAGTGGACTTGCCGACCCCGGATTCGCCCATGATGGCAACCGACTCGCCCGCCGCCAGGGTCAGCGAGACCTGCTCGAACAGCGGACGGTCGAACGTGGTGTCGAAGCGCTTGGTCAGGTTTTCGATGGTGAGCATTGCGGGTCTCGGTCAGTAGTTGAATGCGGTCTTGTCACATCCCCGGGCGTCCATGCTTCAGGTGGACTTGCCGGCCGATGCCTGCCGCGGGCGATTAGCCGAATCGCTGGATGTTCGGTTCAATCATCATCGGGTCGCCACGTCCACTGAACAAGGGACGGTCCGCGAGCGCAGGATCCTGAGCCTGTCTGCCGGACAGCGCCTGACCGCTCCGCCGCATCGCGCATTAACGTCCCCTTCATCATCGGTTGGTATGCTCCCATATTTCCGCTTGGGAAAGACGCTTGATCGGACCCGACCAACCGATCCTCCAGCACGCCGACGATCCGTGACGGAGATTCTTAGACGAGATCACTCCGACATGCGAACCCTCAGCCTGCGTCTGAAACTGCTGCTGGTGACCGGGATCATCCTGGTCCTCACGGCGGGCATCATCATCGCGATGGCCACCCTGATCTTCCGCGAGTCGATCCAGACCGCGACCGCTTCCATGACCGCCAACCTCTCGCAACAGGCTGCGGAGATCATGGGCGAGACGGCGCTGGGGCCATCCCATTACACACAACTTTCCGTGTCCGGCATCTCCCTGGCATATTTGACCCCAGCAGCGAAGTCCATGATGCGCTGCATGCCCAACCAGATGGTCTTCAAACCGGGCTCGCCATCGCCCTTGCGCCCGAGAAACCCG
>NZ_CAIPNF010000019.1 GCF_903866365.1 uncultured Thiocystis sp. | reverse complement strand
GTCGCGCAGGGCATTGTCGATGTGTTCGCGGCGCAAGCCGTGACGGAATTGGCTCAGAAGAGGTGATTCGCATTGTTTGGCGTCAGTAGACATCAGGGGTGTCCAATACAAAAGCATGAGTCATGCGGCGGCGGTCGGGTTGGAAATGATTGATGTTTGCCGCAGGAATATATGGCAGTCGTCGCAATGTCAACTCTCAACTTGGCGTGCTTGCGGGCAATTCAAAAGCGTGTTGAATCTGGCATATACATGAAACCCTGGAGCAGCCAAGCGTTTCAGCAGACACTGATACCTTGTTTTCTGATAATCTTCACACTATACCACGCTACTCGTTTGGGAACTCGGTCTGGTCACTGGAACTCGACTATAGTCATCTTATTTGACAACCAGACATTCTTGTATTGCCAGCCCCCTTTTGGCGCTGGTTGGTGAATGACCCGATGTCTGGATATCACATTAAACGGCTACCGCTGGGCTCGATTTGATTAGGCAATGGAATGAAAAAAACGAGGATCCCTATACAAATACTATTGATCGATACTTGGAACGGATCTCCGGGCTTGTCGTTGTTGTAACGGTACCTTTTTTGGTTGGCCATTCCGAGGAACAAGAGTCGACGCTATGGGGAATTACGAATATGCAGTACCGTGAACTGATCGATCAATCGGAAAAATTGCTTGCTGATAAAGTTGCCGACTATAAAAGCAGGTCTTGATATCTGACTGAGGTTAATGCGCTATAGGCTGCATGCAGAAACCCCGTTCCATCCTCCATTCAATCCTGTTGCGACCTGTTCATGAGATGATGCATCTGTTTGTCCACTGCCTTAATGCCTGTTGCCATGATTGATTGAAAGAAATTGATAAATCCCATGATAGAAAGAATATTTAGAAGACACGGCAGTCTTGCGCAGCTGATGCGATTGGGGTGGCGTCGACTACCCCTGGGGATTGCAACCAAACAGCGCATCCGCCACGTTTTGTTAAAGACGCTGTCCAGTGGTTACCGGGTAATTTCGTCCGATTCTGAGCAGTCGGCCTTTCAGCCATCGGTACGTTTTACATCCGATGCAGGTTTTTTTGCTCCGCAAGTCACTGTAGTAGTGCCAAATTATAATCATGCCCCGTATTTGCGTCAGAGATTGGACAGCATCTACGGTCAAACGTATCCGAACTTTCAGGTTCTTCTACTCGATGATTGTTCCACGGACGATAGCAGAAGCATTCTCGAGGAATATGCCGAGAAGTATAGCCACAGAACGACGATGATCTTCAATCAACAGAACTCTGGGGGCGTTTTTAGGCAATGGCTCAGAGCGATTCAGTTCGCTGAGACCGAGTTGATCTGGATCGCCGAAAGCGATGATTACTGCGATCTGAATTTTCTGACGACATTGGTGCCTTTTTTCATGGATGAGGCGGTAAAACTTGCTTATTCGCACTCTGTGTTTGTGACCGAGCAGGGGAAGCCGGCGCTGTTTCGTTTCGAGGATTATGTCGGAGAACTTTCGACGGTGAAGTGGAGGCAGACTTATGTTGCCGCCGCTCACGCCGAAGTGGTGGACTTTCTTGGGCGTAAGAACACGATACCAAATGTTAGCTCGGCCGTGTTTCGAAAATTCGATCCGGCTTTTCTGCTCGCTGAAAGCGATTGGTTAGAGATGAAGATCTGCGGTGACTGGATCTTCTATCTGCATGCGGCGCGAGGCGGAAAGATCGCCTACACGGTGGATGTTCATAACTATTACAGATTTCACGCCAATAACAGTTCGGTCAAAACCTATGCGACACCCGTTTACTATCGCGAACACGAATGCGTAGCCATCGAGATTGCGCGTTTATATCGTGTGCCAGTCGAGACCCTTGCGGCGCACAAGTATTTCGTCAAGCAGTTTTTCGATCAGAATGCGTTTGAGCTGAGATCGCTCGGGATCGAATTCGAGGCTCTTTATGATGATGAACGGATTCGCGAGGCGGCCGGAAAGCGCCTGCCTAATATCATGATGGCATCATTTGCGTTTGCCTCGGGAGGGGGAGAGATCTTCCCGATCCGTCTCGCCAACGCTCTGACTCAAAGAGGTTATGCGGTCACTTTTTTCGATTTTCGGGGCGAGCCCACAAATTTTCTGGTGCGCGAGATGCTGAAGCCGGATATTCCGGTCATCGAATTGACGAACCGTTTTCTTGATGTCGACAGCATGATCGATTCATTCGGCATCGACATCATCCATTCGCATCATGCGAGTGTCGATCAGTTTTTTGCTGTTTCTTTACTGGGGCAGCGTCGGTCAAACGTCACGCAGGTCGTGACGTTGCATGGGATGTACGACGACATGCAACGCGACATCTTCGACCGGACGCTAAAGGATGTTTACCCCGCGGTTTCCCGATGGGTCTATATTTCGGATAAAAATCTGATTCCCTTCAAGCAGAGAAATCTGTATCGGGAAGAGCGGTTCATCAATATCCCCAACGGGATGAGTGCGCCTAATATTCAAGCGGTGCAGCGCTCCGCGTTTGGAATTGAAGACAATGCTTTTGTCGTCTGCGTTGCGAGCCGGGCAATTCCTGAAAAGGGGTGGAGGGAGGCGATCAAGGTCATCCGTGAAGCGCGCAGTCTCTCGGGAGTGGATATCCAGCTCCTGCTCCTGGGGGACGGTGTCCTTTATGAAACGCTCAAGGCGGAGGCTGTGCCCGCGTTCGTGCATCTCTTGGGATTCGTCAAGGAGGCCGTGAATTACTATGCGGCGGCGGACGTTGGAATGTTGCTCACGACTTTTGGCGGAGAGAGCTTTCCGCTCACGATCATCGAGTGTCTGATGGCGGGTCGTCCGGTGATCGCCAGCGATATTGGCGAGATCAGGGATATGCTAACCAACGAAAAGGATATGATCGCGGGATATCTGGTCGATATTTCCGATGGTAAGATCCCAATCGAGGCGACTGCGTATCAGGTGGTCGAACTGGCGACGAACCCCATCGTTAGATCGGCTAAACAAACGCTCGCGAAAGAGCGATCAAGTTGTTTCGATTTGGGGCGTGTTGTCGATCTGTACGCCAGCGCTTATCGTTACCCTATAGCAACCGAAGTCTGTTTGATGTCTTGAGCCGCGCGTTGTGATTATAAAGCCTTCTGGCACTTGTCTAGCCAGCGCGTGGGATAGTGTCCGTAGCTCTGGGCGAGGATCTGCAAATTGTCGACATACAGAGAGGCTAGGTGCTGGTGCAGCCGTTGTGGAATCGATGCCTTTTGGCCCGCGTTGACAGCCGACCGCAGGTTGGCTTGAATCGCGTCCGCCGAAGAGTCTACCCCCAGGAAGTCTAGAATCCGAGTCAAGAGGATTTCCGGCTCCGATTCGATCTGGTCGAAAAAACCGATGAACAATTGATCCTCGGGATATTTCTCGAGCCAGCAGTCAATCGTTCGTAAATAGTCGCCGCGGAGTCGCGATGCACGACTATTGAAATGGGCGATGTAGTCGTCTTCTGTCACGCTTGTTGGATTCCGACGCTTGGTGGTTGCTAAATCCATCTTTGCGTGTGACCAGGCTCTATCGATCGGGTCACGCAATAATAGGATGAGTTTGGCGCGCGGCATGAGATTGAAGATATGGGAGATGGCGGCCGGACCCAGGCACGAGTAGGCGGGGGTGATTTCGCCTGTCATCCGCTCTGTGTGGTTCTCGAAGAGGGAGGAATACCAGGCGTCATCCCAAGCACCCAAAATGAACTTCAATTCCCATCCCAAATCGCTCAGGCGGTGAATCTGTAGGCGTTCCCTCAGTTTATCCAGGCTGAATCGCTGGATTGTCCGTTTCAAGTGATTTCCAGCAACACCCCGTCGAGGCGTGGGATTGAGGAATCCATCAGATTCATTGGGGGGGAATTTCCGATCGAAATAATGTAGTTCCTTGAGATGAGGCAGCCAGATATCCCGGTGTTGCGAGAGCATGGCATGCAGCCATGTCGTCCCGGATTTTTGTGCGCCGATACCTAGGAAATCCGGATACATCTTGGGCCTCGGTTCACCGATTGGCGATTTGTTGAGGAAAAGGCGCGGTCAACGATCAATGGTTTTGATCCGCCCGTCTCCCGATTCCGTGCGTGCGGGCAAAGTCGAGCATCCTTGTGACCGGTATCATCGCGCGTTGGCGTATTTCCGGGTCAATCAGGATCTCCTGATCGCCATTTTGCAGCACTCTCTCCAGATTCTGTAGTGCATTCATCGCCATCCAGGGGCAATGGGCGCAACTTTCGCAGGTGGCGCCCTCGCCGGCGGTGGGGGCGGGAATCAGCGTTTTGTGCGGGGCGATCTGGCGCATCTTCCAGAAAATGCCCGCATCGGTGGCGACGATGAATTCCTGGTTCGGCAGTTCCGCGACCGCCTTGATCAACTGGGTGGTCGAACCGACCAGGTCGGCCTGATCGACGACCTCGTCCGGCGCTTCCGGGTGGACGAGGACCGCCGCATCCGGGTGGAGTTTGCGGACCCGTTCAAGTGCAAAGGATTTGAATTCCTCGTGAACGACGCAGGCGCCATCCCAGAGCAGCATCTCGGCGCCGGTCATGCGCTCGATGTAGTGGCCGAGATGTTTGTCGGGCGCCCAGAGGATTTTTTGGCCCTGGGACGCCAGATGCTGAACGATCGGTAAAGCGATGCTTGAGGTCACCACCCAGTCCGAGCGTGCCTTCACCTGAGCGCTGGTGTTGGCATAGACCACGACTGTGCGATCCGGATGTGCGTCGCAGAAGTCGGTGAAGGCCGTGGCCGGGCAGCCCTCGTCGAGCGAGCAGGTGGCCCGGAGGTCCGGCATCAGCACGCGCTTCTCGGGATTGAGGATTTTGGCGGTCTCGCCCATGAAACGCACACCACAGACCACCAGGGTCTCGGCATCGCTTTCGGTGCCGAAGCGCGCCATTTCGAGCGAGTCCGCGACATAGCCGCCGGTCTCCTCGGCGAGTGACTGGAGGTTTTCGTCGGTATAGTAGTGCGCGACCAGGACAGCTTTCTGGGCGATCAGCAGATCGCGGATCCTGGTCTTAAGCGCGGATTTCTCCGCTTCGCTCAAGGTCGGCCAGTGTGGAGTCGGCGGCACTTCGATGTGAGGTTGCCGCGGAATCCGGGAAGAGGCGTTGGTCATGAGATCACTCCGCGTCGCGAAAAACGCCCGCTCTGAGTATTGTCGATGAGCCCATCCGGTTCGCTGCCGGCGGACTCGGCGGATCCAGGCTTATGTTCGATATGCCAGGACCATTGACAGCCAGATTGCGAGCGTCGTTCAACTCGACACGGAAATCATCTCAGGCGCTCCAGATATCGCCTTGTCGGACTCGACTGTCATGGGGGCGCGCGTTTCCGCAGCGGGATTCGTAAGCAAATCATGCAATCCTCTCGGATTGGTGAAGCGTTCGTTCAGGGTCTGGATATAGTTTTCGCAGCCCTGGATCACTTCGTCGATCTCGGCGCGGGACTGGGCGTTCCAACCAAGAGGGCGACCGAGCAGCACGGTTCTCCAGAATCGAGTATTGCGTTCGAAGGTCGCGATGACATTCCCTGGCGGCTTCTGCTTTTCGACGGCTTTGCGTAACGACGGCATGACGCTCAGCGCGGCCAGCCGGCGGATGCCAAAATGGCCCAGGATCATGAGAAAGATCAGCGCGCTCTCGAAGCCTTCCAGACCCCATTGAATGGACTTGATTAGATCGAACCATTGCGCCTCGTAAGAAAGGCCATGCCACTGACCCGCGTTCAGGCTCAAGGCCATGAAGCCCGCGACGACGGCGACTAGCAGGATGAAGTCCGCAAGCAGCGTCCGACTGCGCCAGCGCCGCAGGGCGGTTCGCAATAATGGGACCGCGTTATTGCTTAAGTCGATCGCGCTCTTGCGCAGCGCGGCAATGATGCGATACGCGCGTTCGATCTCAACCCGCTCCATGCGTAGATAAATCTCTCCCAGGTCTTCGTCGCGTTTCTTTTCGAAACGCTGACGCCGATGCTCGTCCGGAATCTGGGTCGCCGCATCCGGACTGTAGATGGTGTAGAAACGTCCTGCGGTCAGTCCCGCTTCGCCCATCGCGCGCAGCCAGGCCGCCACCACATCCTCTGGATTGTCCTCGCCGGCTGCCGAGTCCAGTTGGTTGAGAATATAGAGAAATTTTCCAGAATCCGAACGATTGATGGTGTCGCCAACCAGATGCTTCAAGGTGTCGCGCATCGCGCCAGGTTCCGGATGGCGGGCATCGAACAGCACCAGAACCAGATCCGACAGGTCGATCATGTGATTGCTGATGCGCAGCACTGCCGTGCGTTGGGCGTCGGCGTCGAATCCGGGCGAATCAATCAGGATCTTGCCGCGCAGGCGGTCGCTGCGGCAGGTTTTAAGCTGCAGGTAAGCGTCGATTCGGTCGCCTTCGCCGTTCGCGACTTCCTCGATATCGTGGGACATCCGATAGAAGGGGAAGCGCGGATCCGAATCGAGCGAGACCCCGGGCAGCGAGTGACTGACCGGCTCCGGACTATAGACGATGACGGTGAAACGATCGTCAACGGCCTGATTGCCCGTGCGCTGTAATTTGTGCCCGAGATAATAGTTGATGAACGTGGACTTGCCAGCCGAAAACGTGCCTAGAATGGAAATCAGCGGCCACCAGGGGATCTGCGTCGCAAATGACTGATTAGTTTCCAGGAGACCCATACGGTAAGCGATGCGGTCGAGCATGCGGAAGCTCTGCACGGCGTTCAGCAGGACTGGATTCTCCTGTTCCAGATGCGACTCCAATTCTTGCAGTCGCTGCTGGACGGCGTCGGACGATGACGTCATTGCTTTGTATCCTCAGTGTCTCGGGTTGGTCCGCCAGGGGCGTTGAGATAACGCCAAAGCGTCCTTCGGGCATTGCTCGGTTTGTGGGTCTCGGGGTCTCGGGGTCGCGAAGACTTGGCGCGCCATGATGTTACACCGAATCTCACGGCAAGCGCCAATTCGGTGAAACGCGGTCGTGCATTGTCCGATGGCCGATTTGCGGCACGGCGGCGAAGGCGAGTCATCCGCAAGATTGCGGGTGCGACCCGGGCATGCTCAGACGAGTTCCAGGTAACGCGTGGCGATGCTGCGCCAATCCATGGGCGCGACGAATTCCCGGGCCGCCGCGCCCATGTCGCGGCGGGTTTCCGGAGCGGCGAGAAGCTCGGCGATGGCCTGCGCGAATTGTTCGTGATCGTCCGCGATGCGCACATGGATCGCCGGATCGATCGGGATCCCTTCCGCTCCCTTCGGGGTGCTGACGACTGCCAGCTCCGCGGCGAAATAGTCCAGAATTTTCATGCGTGTCCCGCCTCCTTGCTGCAGCGGAACCACGGCGAGATCCGCGCCCTTGAGGTAGGGGGCCACCGAGTCGACGGGGCCGGTGAAGATCAGGTGTGGATGCAGCGTGCGCTCTGGCGGAAAAGCGCCGATCGCCAGTACCGTTGCCGATACGCCCAGGCGTTCGAGTCGCGGCAGGATCTCGGCCGCCATCACCTCCATGGCCTCCAGATTCGGCGGATAGAGATAGATGCCATGGTAGACCAGAATCGCCCGCTCGCGCGGGATCCGGTAGAGGGTATGCAGATCGAGCGGCTCGGCGCGCGCGAATTGTTCCAGATCCACTCCGTGGGGGACGACATGCAGTCGTTCGGGGTCGACGCCAGCGTTGAGCAGACGTTGCCGATCGGTCTCGGAGACCGTGATCACGGCATCCGAGCGGTTGCACCAGGCGAGCTCGACGGTTTTGAGCAGCTGCAATCCATGGTCGGGCAGGTCGGGCGTCTGCTCCGCCAAGCGCTGATACTCGACGTTATGTTCGACCAGCAGCGCTCGCCCTCCCAGCAGATCGCGCGCCCAGACCGTCGCGCGGCCATAGGCGGGGAACTCTGCCTGGTAGGTGCGCGCGCCGCTCTTCAGTGCCAGATAAAGCGTGCGGACGATGAAGCTCCAGTCGCCGACCGGCGCGTAAAGAAAGGCGTCGCTGGCGGGGATGCCGGCGGTGATCAGAGTCTCCAGAACGCGCGCCTGATTGGGGCCAAGATACCGTAACCAGAGTGGAAATTGGCGCTCGCGGAAGACGCCGTTGCGCACCTCGTGGTAGATGGAGCGATCTTCGCTCAGGAGATAGACGCACTTGACGGCATAGGACAAGCCCCAGGCGGTGCGGTCGATCTTGACCGCCGCGCCGTGGTTGGCGGGTCTGATGTCGGAGCGCGACACCAGGATCACTGCGTTGGTCCGACGCCACCGGCCGAGGCGTTGCGAGACGGCCATCAGCAGTCGCATCGGTCGCGGCCAGTTCCGCGGGGGCAGGGATTCGATCAGGGATTCCGCTGCCGGCTGCCGCGCGGGAGGAGCGACCGGCGTGTCGTCCATGGCGCTCGGGGGCGCTGTCGATTCCGGGTTGGCGTCCCTGTCCGGGAGCGGTTGGACAGGGGCTAGCGCGACCAGTGGCGGACCGGACGTTGCCTTGCGTGGTGCGCGTAAAAATGCAAGCAATGGCGCGATCGTCTCGGCGTACTGGAAACGCTGCTCAACCAGCCGCAGGGCATTGGCGGATTTCACGGCGATGCTGTCCGGGCGAGCAATGATCGCCTCGATCACCGCGTCGAGATCCTCTATTCGATCGACCACCCATCCGGCATCATAGGCGCGGATCTGCTCGGCGAGTTCGGTATAACCGTTACAGATCAGCGGCAGACCGTTGCGCAGAAACTCCATGGCGCGAAATGACTGACTATGCCGTCGTTCGGGGTTTTCATCGGCGAGTTCCACGCCAATGTGGCATTCGTCTCGCAGGTAGCGTTGCATCTCGCCGTAGGGAAGGAGCCCGAAGCGTTTGACCAGAGCGGTCGGCGCGGGAATGGCGTCGGGCTGGCCGGTGGGTTCGGCCGGTGCTGGCGCGTAGAGGTAGCCGCCGGAGAACAGCGCCAGTTCCTCCCGGCCCGTGCCATGACGCTGAAGCGCCAGGGCCAGCCGCTCGAACCAGCGCTCGGTCTGGCGCCAGGGCCAAGAGACGCCGCCCGAGACCAGCCGGAGACGGACGCGAGGCGTCTGCCTCTCGATTCCGACTGGGACCGGTGGAGCGGTCTCGACGGAAATCGGCAAGACGTCCACGGGCGCCGCCGCGCGGCAGTCGAATCCCGCCAGAATCAGCCAGCCGATAAGGAAGCTCGCCTGGCGCTGGTTGCCGACGAGAAAACGGTCGGCCCTGCGGTAGCAGGCGAGGGTGCGTCGCACCTCGTCGGAGAGATCGAGCTGTTCCTGATACATCGCCTCCAGGATCCTTGGCGCGACCACGTCCAGGACGATCGGCATGTCCAGCCAGTCTGGAAGCGTTTCGATTAGCTCCCAGTACCCCAGGATCAGGGCGTCGGGGGCTTGCGCGCGGATCAGTTCGGCGAGGGCCTCGCGATCCTGATAGACGCACACGCGGATGCCGGGGCGGGGCGCTGGATTGGCTGGCGCGCCAAGCGCTTCGGGATAGGTGTGTACCACCTCGATCCCGTGTTCGGCTAAACCGCGCGCGATAAAGTAGGCGCGGACGCTGTTGCCCGAGGCAATCCTCGCGTCGTCCAGGTATTCGCCGTGGGTGATGAAAAGGATCTTCATGCGTAGCGTTCCGACAACAAGCGTTCCAGCGTGGCGCGCGCCGTTTTGCGGGAAAAATGGGTGGCGATGTTGGCCAGGCCATTGTGGGCGAGAGACTCCCACAACGTCTGGTGGCGATACAGACGGGTGACCGCGTCGGCGAAGGATTGATCGTTCTCGCCGATCAGGATGTCGCGTTCCGCTTGCAGAAACATGCCTTCTGCGGCACAGGGCGTGGCGACAACCGGGACGCCGTAGGCCATGCTCATATTGATCTTGCCCTTCACCCCCGCGCCATAGCGTAGCGGTGCGATCGAGAGACGTGCCCGCGCAAAGTAAGGAGTCACATCCTGGACGAAACCGACGACGCGCAGACCGCGATCAGGATCATCGAGCGCGAGCACCTCCAGGGGAGGCTGGCTACCGATGATATAGGTCGGGACGTTGCCGAGTTCGGCCTGGACGCGCGGCAGGATGTCCTTCACATAGTGCAGAACGGCGTCGACATTGGGAAGGTGATTGAAGCCGCCGATGAAGACAATGGCGTCGCGCGCGTTGAAATGCGTGTCGGTCGGTTGCGCATCGTGGATGTTGCTCAGGATCTCGATCCGAATCTCTGGCGCCTCCATAGTCAGGAGGTCGCGTTCGACGGGGCTGACGACCAGCGTGAGATCGGTCCTGCGCATCAGGTCGATCTCCTGATGTTGTCGTTGGTTCGCTTGCGCGCGCGCGAGCGGATCGTCGCGCAGGTCGGCCTCGCGCTGTTCGCGCAGGAAATGCAGGTCGACGGTGTCGAACCAGACCCAGGCCTGTGGGGCGTGGCGACGCACGGCGTCGAGGAAGACGCTGGCGACATCGAGCCGGCTGAGGATCACAAGATCGAAACTGGCACCGCGCCTTACCAGAAAATCTGGAATCGAGCCGGTCTGGGAGGCGTGAATGACCTCTACCCCGCGATGCTGGAGCTGTGGCCCATAGGGTTCGCTGAAGACAAGATTCGAGGGGGCAAAGGTGACATGCCAGTCCAGGTCGAGAAAGATCTCCAGCAAGCCGGTCATCCGCAGCGAACCGGAATCCTGGTCCGGAGTCAGCATGACCGCGTCCACCACGAGCAGCCGGCGCCGATGGTTTACCTGACTTGAGGGATGCACGGGCGTCTCTGAGTTGGGAACATCGACGATCGCGCTGACCTCGGGTTGATACAGGACCGACCAGCCAAGCGCACGCATCTCGCGGCACAGATCCCCGAGCATGAAATCGTCCGTTGACAGCCGACCCGCGGCGGCGCTCCGATTGAGCGTCTCGCGGACCGCGCGTCGGCTCAAGAGCAAACAGGCATCCGCGCCAGCGTCGACCTGGCGCGGATAGTTGTACTCGGGCGCTTGCGGATCGTCGCCCGCACCGATGCTGAGCCAGCGTCCGTCATGGGTATTCAGGAGGCCGGCATTCGCGAGTCGTCCGTCGGTTCCGATCGCCTTGGCGCAGACGGCGCCGACGGGAGGACAGGTTGCGGGAGTGTCCCCTGGCGTTTTCAGGAGCAACGTCATCCAGTCCAGCGGTTGTACCGATGCGCTGGAGAGCAAAAGCAGCCAGTCTCCGGCGGTCTGATCGAGCGCGTTGGAAAGCCATTCGGCGAGTCCCCGCGCGGCGTCGCACGGTATCGTCCCGATCCCGTGCGGGCGGTTGGCGAGGATCGCGCCAAGCGCGCGCTGGTTGGGATCGAGTCGCAGCAGCACCTCGAACGGCGGTGCCTGTTGATTCTGCGTCAGCAGGCGTCGCGTCGCGGAGAGCGTCGGCGAGCGATCAATCAGCACGGAGACGAGGGGGCGGGGAGGCGGTGGCAACGCAAGCGCTTCGATCTCCAGGATCTGCCACAGATCCGCCAGGCTCGGATCGCCGGGGGCGCCCGACGGTCGCAGGCGGTAACTCCATGCTCGTAGCACGACCGCTGGCCCATAGGCTTTCAGCATCTCGGCCAGATGCGCCGTATGGGTCAGGAATCTGAAGGCCGGCGCCAATGTCCAGCGTGTCAGGCATCCAAACGTCTGGCCTGTCCAAGCGAGCCCATTCAGGATCCGTCCATGGAATGAGCGGAATCGCGCGAGATCATCCCGGCACCGGACGGCGTCGTTCAGGGCTTGGATCCCGAGCAGGTTCAGCCATTCGCGAAGGGTATCCTGCGCCGCATCGGCTAAACGCTGGCGTGCTTCGGAGGTCAGGAGACGCTCGTTCAAGAGGCTGAGATTGATCTCCAGGTCGCGTTTTTCGTTGGAGAGTCGCGAGTAGCGCCCCTCTAATTTGCTGGTTTCGGTCTGGAGTCGGTCAAGCTGGTTGAGCAACTCCGGGATCTTTCCCGCCTCGGTATTGACCCGGTCGAAATGTCCGAGTAATTCCGCCATCTCTTTGGCATGCCGGGCGCCTTGCTCACGCAGTTCTAAATACATGGAGCGGTGTTTGGCATAGTCGGCGATCGCCAATACTTGCTCCAGACTCCATCGCGAGCGCCACTTGCCGAACAAGGCGGCAAGACTGCGGTTCATCATCGGATCCGCCTGACGGATCCCGAACCCGCTGTCACCGGCGATCCGATAGACCGCACTGACATGATCGACATGCACCAGATCGGTGAGTGCGCTGAGCTGAATCCAGAAGTCCCAGTCTTCGTAGACATCAAACGATTCGTCGAAGCGCAATGCGGGTCCAATCAGTTGGCGGCTGAACAGAACCGCATGGATCGGCAGATAATTTTCCACCAGCAGGCGCACCGGATCATGCGGTTGATTGAAGACATGCGTGACTTGCCAGGTGCCTTCGGAAATCCGGGTCCGGCATTCGATCCCCGCATAGGCAGCCAGCGCGCCGTCCGAGGTTTCGATTGCGCTCATAAGTCCGGCGACATGCTCTGGCATGAACCAGTCATCGTCATCGAGGAAGATGACATAGTCTCCGGAAGCCGCATCCAGCCCCGTGTTCGCGGCGGCGGAACGGCCCAGTAAGGCACCGGTCGACACCGTGCGCAGCGGGAATTCGCCGCACCGGTCGGAACGCCCCAGATCCCGTTGTCCTTTCGCATCGACCAGGATCACCTCAAGATGGCGATAGGTCTGCGCGGCGACAGAGTCCAGTGCTGCATCCAGCGTGTGGCGGCCCATCGAGCGAATCACGACCGAGACCAGTGGCCGTGATGTGGCGCTCCGTGCGGTTCGCGCGTCAGCGCGCGTCGCCAGATTGGGCAGTTGGTCGGGGAGGTCGCCGGCCGCGGCCAGCCAATAGGCTTCCACCGCCACCGTCTCGGGTGGCAGGTCGAAGGTGCGCACCGTATTTAAGGCCAGAGTCTGCCGGTCCAGCGGTGTCGCGGTCATGCGCGAACGGAAACAGTTCATCGCCAGTTGTTTCAGTTCCAGGTTCGCCGTAATGTCGAGCAGTCGGTTCGGAGTCAGGGCCAGCGGGATGCCGATTTCATAAACCGCCAGTTTGCAACGGCTCTTCGCGCGTCGCACGGCTTCGCGCGCAATCAAGCCCAGGCTGGCGCGAACTGGAGCGGGGTCTGTCGACGAGGGAGCATAGAGCAACGCGGCGTCAAGCGCTGCGATCAGTCGCATGACTCGACGTACCGCATATTCGTCATAGATGCAGCACCCCATCGTTCTGCGCCAGAAGCGGGGGGGCGGATAGCCGAGACAGGCGGCTGCGGCACGGCTTTCCGCATCCAGGGGGGCGGCTGCATCGCGTGACGAACTTGGTTCGCTCGCAACCACAACCATGACTGGATCGCCGGCACGGACATGGCTGGCGAGTGCGCCCCCGCAGCCGAAAATTTCGTCTCCGGGGTATGCGGCGAGGGCGAGGACAGGGCCGGCGTCCAAGGCGAACACTGGATGGCGCGCAATCAGTTGTGTCTCAAGGCTAGTCATACAACGGCAAC
This sequence comes from uncultured Thiocystis sp., assembly GCF_903866365.1. Lineage (GTDB taxonomy): Bacteria > Pseudomonadota > Gammaproteobacteria > Chromatiales > Chromatiaceae > Chromatium. The sequence goes on along the minus strand of NZ_CAIPNF010000019.1, from coordinate 7,674 downwards.
GAGCGATCAAGGGAGAACGGGATGGGGTTGTGGATTCTTTTCGATGACGGCGCGATGATACACCATGCTTCTTGCTGATATTCGTTGCTTTCCTCATTCAATGTTTGACACTCTCGATGAGCGAGCGCCATCAACCGCTAACCTGATGCGTCACGGAAAATAGCAATGTCCGCGGACACTCTGGACGATACCGCCGAACTCTGCCTGATCCGGTCGGCGGGAGAGCTTTTTCATCTGGTGAGAGACGGTGTTCTCATCACCGACGTCACGCCGCGCATTATCGCGGTGAATTCAGCTTTTACCCGGATTACCGGTTACGCCGAGTGCGACGTCAAGGGACTGAATCCGAACTTTCTCAAGTCCGGTCGTCATGCGCCGGATTTCTATCGGCGTCTGTGGCAGAAGCTGATTGAGGATGGTCATTGGCATGGTGAAATCTGGAACCGCCGCAAGAACGGAGAGGAGTATCTCGCACTCCTGACGATCCGGGCGATTCGGAATGCTCAGGGCGAGGGATTCGGGTATCTGGGCGTCTTTGGCGACCAGAGTCAGGCGAAGCGGGAACAGGAACTGGAGGCCGCCAAGCATGCGGCCGAGGACGCCGCGCGCGCCAAGGCCCAGTTTCTTGCGAATATGAGCCATGAGATCCGCACGCCGCTCACGGCGATCATCGGCTTTGCCGAAACCATGATCGATAGCCGTCAGACGTTGGCCGAACGCGCCCAGGCGGTGGATATCATTATCCACAACGGCCGTCATCTGCAGTCGCTCCTGAATGACATCCTGGACTTCTCCAAAATTCAGGCGAAACGGATCGAGGTGGAGGACCTGGAAACCTCCCTGCCGGATTTGTTGGCCGGCGTCGTGGAAGTCGCGCGGGCGCAAGCCGAGGAGAAAAAACTGGAGTTCGGCGTGCATTTCATGCCGCCTTTGCCGCTGACGATCCACACCGATCCGACCCGCGCACGGCAAATTCTGATGAATCTTCTGAACAATGCCATCAAGTTCACCGATACCGGCGCGGTTCGTCTGATCGTGAGCTTTTCGCCAGAACAGGAACAGCTTCACGTCGCGGTGCAGGACACCGGTTGCGGCATCGAAGAGAGTCAACTGATGTCCTTGTTCGAGCCATTCGCCCAAGAGGATCGTTCCATCAGCCGGCGTTTTGGCGGCACTGGTCTCGGGCTCTCCATCTCCAAGGAGTTAGCGGAGAACCTGGGGGGCGGTATTCGGGTCACCAGCTTTGCGGGCATCGGTTCCGTCTTCGTTGCCATGCTGGCGACAGGGCGGGTCGCGGCCGCGGATCTGTCCTGGGATATCCGTGCCTTCAACCAATCCTCTCAGGTGAGCCCGGTGAGGACGGTCCGTCCTCCGACGCTCAGCGGCAGAATCCTGGTCGTGGACGATAATCGTGCCAATCAGGAGTTGATTTCCCTGTATCTACGACGCTGCGGACTGGCGGCGGAGATTGCCGGGAATGGTCAGGAGGCCGTGGAGATGGCCCAGCAGTCGGTGTTCGATCTGGTGCTGATGGATATGCGAATGCCCGTGATGGGCGGACTCGACGCCACCGAAATACTGCGGCTGACTGGCTTCAGTCAACCGATTGTGGCGCTCAGCGCAAACATTGACCGGCCCGACATCGAAGCGGCGCTGGCCGCGGGTTGCGATGCCTATCTGCCTAAACCTATTCATCTGGACACATTTTATCAAATGCTCGCGCGCTATTTGCCTAATGGGGAGACAAATCGGATGACACCGGGCCTGATCGACTGCCGGGTAGGCGAAGATCCGGAACTTGAACGGTTGCGTGCAGAATTTCTGGCCGAATTGCCAGTCAAAATGGCGAAGCTCCGAACCGCTTTTGCTGCGGGGGATCAGGAAACCCTTCGCTCTCAGGCGCATCAGATCAAGGGCGTTGGAGCGAATTTCGGAATGCCGGAACTGACGCGCCTGGCTGGCGCCATGGAATTCCAATTGTTGCGGGGCGACTTGGGTGAAGTCGCCTGCTTGCTCGATGACATGGAGCGATCATGGCAGTCATCGCTTTAATGGCTCCCGTCGTGGCAACGGACATTACCGCTGGAGAGCCATTGCCCTATCAAATCTATCTTGCGAACGGAGTTCCGCTCGCGAATCGCGGTCAGATCCTGACCGATCCGGATCAGGTGGAGATCCTGCAGCGCCAGGGCTGGCGGGGGTTGAGCGAGGAGGATGTTCCGCCAGCCGATGCAATTCCCCCTGACGAGGCGGTTTTGCGCATGGATCGGCAGGCGCCGGTGCGGTTCCAGCCCCGAACACGACCTGTCTTGTCCGAAGCCACGGGGCTGGTGGCGGACGATATGCCATTGTCGCTTAAGTTGCTGTCGCGTCTGCTGCGCGAACAGGGCGTCCAGCGGATTGTCGCGGCGGAGAACGGTCGCCAGGCCGTGGGTCAGTTTTTCCGGCAACGACCGCCGCTGGTCTTTCTCGATATCGACATGCCGGGCCTGGATGGCATCGATGTCCTCAAACAGATCAAGTCCTGGTCGCCGGAGACGTTCGTCTGTCTGGTGAGCGGTAATGCCACCATGGTCAATGTCAAAGTGGCTAAGACCTATGGGGTGGACGCCTTTTTGGTGAAGCCAATCAGCGGGCTGAATTTGCAGCGGGTATTGTCATTGTACGGCCCGTTGACGCTCTCGGCGAACTAAGCGAATCGCGGGCAGTGGGCGGCGAATCGATCTGGATGGCGCATCTCTGGCTGCCATTGTTCTCTCTTGCCGCTCGCCTGAGGGTGTGCTGTCAGAGTCATGCGATGTCTCCCGATACTGAGCATGGCGGTTCAAGATCGGCGGACTCGACCAGAATCTGCCATTGTGCATTCAAACGCAGGTTGACTGTGTGGCGGTCACTTGTCGCGTCGTTGACAATGCTTGCGATCGGCCCTGCGTTCCCCTGCTCGATCAGTGCGCGGATCTGTTCCTCGGTGAGCGTCAGGTCGCCGATGGTCTTCCAGACCACGAAATCGCAGCCGTCGCGATAGCGGTTGCAGCCATAGCCGCGGCGGCCCTCGATGATGTGGCCCTGGCCGCACTTGGGGCAGGCAGGCGGTCGCTCCCGGATGCTGGGCGGCCGGGCGGGCGCGGATTCGTTCGGTCGCTGGGCAGCGTCTGAGTCCGGTGAACGCATATCGGAGATGGCTTGACGCGCCTCATTCGGCGATTCGCTCCGCTCGACGTTGAAATCCATGCTGACCTTGCCTGCTTCGTCAAGTCGCAGCGCGGCGCGAAAGGGTTTCCCTGCCTTGGATTGGAAGCCGTCGATGGGGTCGGTCTGGCCGCGCTCGATGAGCTGACGCACCTGGACCTCGGTCAGTGTCAGGCCCGCGACCGTCTTCCAGATGGTGAAACCGCAGCCGTCCCGATAGCGGCTGCAACCGAAGGCTTTGGTGTTCTCGGTGATCTCGCCCTCTTTACAGATCGGGCAGGCGCCGAACCCGGTGGACTTGATGCCGCTGACGCTATGGCCGGTCTTTCCCGCCTTGCCGCCTTTGCGCGCCGGTTCGCCCGCGCGGGCGGCGGTGACTTGCTCCGGGCTCAAAGCCGGGCCGTGGGCGATCTCGGGGATCATCTCGCGCACGAAGGCGACGATGTCGCGATAAAACTCCGCCGCTGGTTGTTCGCCCTGTTCCACCTGTTTCAACCGCTGTTCCCAGCCGGCCGTCAGTTCGGGGCTGCGCAGCGGCGCGGCGACCAGACCGGCCAGGGCCTGCCCCTTGGCGGTTGCGCGAATCTGTTTGCGCTGGCGCTCCAGATAACCGGTACGGATGAGCTTTTCGATGGTCTCGGCGCGGGTGGCCGGCGTGCCGAGACCGGATGCCGCCATGGCCGAGGCGAGCGCGTCGTCCTCGATCGTGCGTCCGGCGTTTTTCATGGCGGCGAGTAGGCTTGAGTCGTCGTAGTGACGCGGCGGTTGGGTTTCTTTTTCGACGACGTCCAGACGGTCGACATGGACGGTCTGGCCGGGTTCCAGAGGCGGTAATGGGCCTGGCATCCCGGCGTCATGGGTTTCGGCGCTCGCCTCGGGCGACTTGGCTGGACGCCTGCTCGGTTCGACCCGCTTCCAGCCCGGCTCCAGCACCACCGCGCCTTGCGCCAGAAACAGCCCCTCGCCGATGGCAATCTCGACCCGCGTCTCTTCCACCCGCTGATCGGGCAGAAAAACGGCGACGAAGCGCGCGGCGACCAGATCGTAGACCTTGCGCAGCGGGTCCGGCAGATTCGCGGGCGGGGTCTTGTCGGTGGGCAGGATGGCGTGATGATCGGTCAGCTTGGTGCGGTCGACATAGGCTTTGCTCAAGCGATGCCCGGACTCCAGTCGCGCGAGCGCCTCCGGAGCGAGCGGGTGGTCCAGATGGCGCAGGATGCCGGGCAATTGCGGTAGCATGTCTTCCGAGATGTGCCGGCTCTCGGTGCGCGGATAGCTGATGAGCTTATGGGTCTCGTAGAGCGCCTGGGCCTGTTCGAGCACCTGCGCGGCGGTGAAGCCGAAGCGGCGGTTGGCGTCGCGTTGCAGATTGGTCAGGTCGTAGAGCGGAGGAGGGCGGTTGTGGCGGACCTTCTTGTCCACCGTGCGCACGGTGCCGGTCTGGTGAGGGCTGAGTTCACGGTGCAGGCGTTCGGCCGTCTCCTGATTATCGATGCGGGTTGCGCCATCGAGCAGATAACGCGCGTCGAATCCCTCCGCTAGATGCGCGACCAGTTCGTAGAAAAACGCCTTGGTGAAGCTGGCGATGGCCTGATCGCGCGCGACGATCATGGCCAGAGTCGGGGTCTGGACCCGGCCGATGGTGCAGAGCACCCGGTTATGCACGGTGTAGGCGCGGGTCAGATTCATGCCGACCAGCCAGTCGGCCTGGGCGCGGGCGCGCGCGGCCTCGGCTAGATGATCGAAGGCTTGACCGGGCTTGAGCGCGCGGAAACCCTCGCGGATCGCCTCGTCGGTCAGACTGGACACCCACAACCGATCAAAGGGCTTTTTGCAGCGGGCCTGTTCATAGATCAGCCGGAAGATGTGCTCGCCCTCGCGTCCGGCGTCGGTCGCGCAAATCAGACGCTCGGTGCCGGGGTCGGCGAGCAGTGCCTTGATCAGCTTGAATTGCGCGGCGGTCCGTGGGTCGAGCTTGAGTTTCCAGCGCTCCGGGATCATCGGAAGCTGGTCGGCCGACCAGCGTTTGGCCCAATCCTCGCCATATTCGTCCGGCTCGGCGAAATGGACCAGATGGCCCAGTGCCCAGGTGACGCGATAGCCGTTGCCTTCCAGAAAGCCCTCGCCCCGGCGCCCGGCGCCGAGTACGCGCGCGATGTCGCGGGCAACGCTGGGCTTTTCGGCGAGGACGAGGGTGGTCATGCGGCGTCAGTGCCGTCGGTCCGACGACAGCAGGCTCAGGGCGCCGCCGGCTTTCAGCCGTTTGGCCGCCGCGAATTCCTCGTCGGTCATCTGGCTGCCGACAACCTCGCGCAACCGTGCGGCGTCCCGGTCGCCCTGATCGATCGCCAGCGACAGCCAGTAGTGCGCCTGCGCCAGATCGATTCGCACCCCGCGTCCCTCGGCGTGGATCAGTCCCATCGCGTATTGAGCGTCCACCTCGCCGCGCTCGGCCGCCGCGCGGATCGGACCGACCTTGGCGGGATCGTTGCGCAGAAGGATCAGGTCTTTGAGATAGCTGCTGTTGCTCATGTCGCCGTCCGGATTCGGTGGGTGCTTCGCGAGTGGCTCTCCGTTGCCTATCCTACATCGCTTCGAGCATGCTGATACCATCGCGGACTGAGAAAACGAACTGCCGATGCGAGAGAATCCGTGACCCACTCGGTCATCCCATCCAAGCGCATTGCCATCCGCCAGCGAGGCCCCTGATGTCCCTGATCCAACCCTTTGCCGGTCTGCGTCCGGCCCCTGGCCGCGCGGCCGAGGTCGCCGCGCCGCCCTATGATGTGATGAATGCCGCCGAAGCGCGGCGGATGGTCGCGGGGCGTCCCTGGAGCTTTCTGCATATCTCGCGCCCCGAGATCGATCTTCCAGAGGGGACTGACCCCTATGCCCCGGCGGTCTATGCCAGGGCGCGCGAGAATTTGGAGCGGATGCTCGCCGAGGGTCTGCTGATCCGCGATCCGGCGCCGCGCTATTACGTCTATCGGCTGACCATGGGCGCGCATCGGCAGACCGGGTTGGTGGCGAGCGCCTCGGTGGCAGCCTATGACGCGGAGCGGATCAAGAAGCACGAGTTTACCCGGCCGGTGAAGGAGGATGACCGGATGCGTCAGATCGAGGCGCTGAACGCCCAGACCGGGCCGGTGTTTTTGGTCTATCGCGCCACGCCGGCGATCGATGACCTGCTGACCGAGGTCGGCGCCACGCCCGCCGAGGTCGATCTGACCGCCGCCGATGGCGTGCGTCACGAGATTTGGATCCTCGACGATGCCGCGCGCATCGCGCATCTGACCGCCGCCTTCGAGGCGCTGGACGCGCTCTATATCGCCGACGGCCATCATCGCGCCGCCGCCGCCTCGCGGGTCGCGGCCGCGCGACGGGCGAGCGGCGCGTCCGGCGACGGTTTCCTCTCCGTGATCTTCCCGCACGATCAGATGCAAATCCTGGATTACAACCGCGTCGTGCGGGATCTGCATGGACTGGATGTCGATGCCTTCATGAATCGTCTGTCGGTGGCGTTCGCGATCGAGGGCAGCCCGGTTCCGGTCAGACCGGAGAAACCGGCCGAATTTGGGATGTATCTGGCCGGTCACTGGTATCGGCTGGCCCTGGATCCCGGCCGCATCCCCCACGACGATCCGGTCGCGCGGCTCGATGTGAGTCTGCTGCAGGACAACCTGATCGGCCCGGTCCTGGGGATTAAAGATCCCCGGCGCGACGAGCGGATCGACTTCGTCGGCGGCATTCGCGGTCTGGACGGACTGGTCCAGCGGGTGGAGGCGGGCGAGATGGCGGTGGCCTTCTCCTTGTATCCGACCGGGATGCGGGAGCTGATGGCGGTGGCCGATGCCGGCGAGGTGATGCCGCCCAAGTCGACCTGGTTCGAGCCGAAACTGGCGGATGGGCTGGTGAGTCACATTTTAGACTGACGTTCGCCGCCGCCAGCGCTCGGCCGCCCGCCATCCGTCGATGGCGACGCTCCGCTGGCGGCCGACGGCTGGCCGCTGGAGGCTTTATCTCATGGTCAAATCCACCTACAACCTTCCCGAACAGGACAGCAGCGACGAGTCCGCCATCCGTCACTGGCTCGACAGTCTTGCTACGCACTATCCGGCGGAGGAGCGCAAACAGATCGCCGGCGCCTGCGCGGCGCTGACCCGCTGTCGCGGCGACCGCCAGATCGAGACCGGCGAGACCCATGTGCGCCATGTGCTGTCCACTGCGGATATTCTGGTGCGGTTGCGGATGGACTACGAGACCCTGATCGCGGCCTTGCTCAATGGCTGTCTGGAGCAAGGCGATCTGACCGAGGCCCAGCTTGAGGAACGCTTCGGCCCTGGGATCGCGCGCATGGTCGGCGATCTGGCGCGGATCGGACAGATCGCGAACGTGGACGCCATCATCGCCGCGAAGGATCAGATGGAGCACGAGGAGAACCTGCGCCGGCTGTTGCTCGGGATCGCCGAGGATGTCCGGGTGGTG
>NZ_CAIPNF010000018.1 GCF_903866365.1 uncultured Thiocystis sp. | reverse complement strand
GATCCGTTGCGCCTCCGCACGTTGGGCTTCGACGCGTTGCGCCTCGGCGCGTTGCGTTTCGATCCGTTGCGCTTCGACACGCTGGGTCTCGGCGCGTTGCGCTTCGATGCGCTGGGCCTCGGCGCGCTGCGTTTCGTTCCGTTGCGCTTCGGCACGCTGCGCCTCGGCACGTTGCGTTTCGATCCGTTGCGCTTCGATACGCTGGGTCTCGGCGCGTTGCGCGTCGATCCGCTGAGCTTCGGCGCGTTGCGTCTCTGTGCGCGGCGCTTCGATGTGTTTCGCCTCGGCAGGTTGCGCTTCGATGCGCTGAATTTCGGCAGGCTGGACCTCGGCGAGTTGCGCTTCGCGAGCGCCCGTATCCTGATCCAGGTGATTCGGTTTCGGCTGTATCCCTCGGTTTGCATCGAGGGAGGGGGGCATGACAGGGGTCGTGTCGATCCGTAACCGCACAACAAACACGCTAACCATCAGGCCAAACCCGATCAGCAATCCAGCGGAAACAACTTGCCATCGCTTCGACGCGGCATTTGTTGATCGGCTGTCGTGGGATGATGACGCGAAGATCGATTTGGTGGGCAGAAAAAACGTGCGAACGTCAGTTGGCGGGTAGGTCGTTACCGCGAGGGTGGCTAATTGCTCATCGTATAGCCGCCGCGTCTCCGCGCCGCGTAAGGTGCTGTAAGCGTCATTGATTCGGGCGGTGAAGGTGCTGTCAAGCTCTGCTTCAGCCGTGGGACGGTCCGGATGAAACAGGCGAACCAGCAGTTGATAGTGCAGGCGCACGGTTGCTTCGGATGCGTGCCGGGAAAGTCCAAGGAGACGGTAATGGTCCGCCTCCGGAACCACCAGAACCTGTCGGATGAAGAACCGGGCGGCCTTCTCGATGTCGGCGGGTGTCTGACCGAGCTTGAGCGCCACGGACTCGATGTTTTGGGGCGAGAGGGCGGCCGCGAAATCGCTCAGCAGGCTGTCGAATACGTCCGGGAGAGGTTGCCTCGGCTCGGTCAGATGCCGATAGCGCAGCGGATGCCGATAAAAATCGAGTGCAAGGATGAGAAGTTCTGGCGCCATTGGAGTGAGCCATCAAGAGGCCGTTTCCAGCGGCAGTTGGACCGCCGGATTGTCTTTGGCTCCATAGTTGTAGGTGTAGTGGTAATCATAGCTGTAGCCATAGCCATAGCCATAGCCATAGCCAGTGCCGGCCTTGCCGAATTTTGTCAGAACGGCGCCGAGCAGATTGACGTTTGCGTCGCGCAGTCGCTTGATGGAGCCATCGAGCGCGCCGATCCGCGTGACGCCGGCGTCGACGGTGAAGATGGTTGCCCTGGCGAGACTGGCGAGCACGAGGGCGTCGGCGAGGCCGATAATCGGCGGGCTGTCGATGATCACATAGTCGAAACGTTCGGCGGTGATTCGGACGAGGTCGAGCATCTTGGCGCTGGAGAGTAACTCAACCGGATTCGGTGGCAAGGGGCCGCTGGTCATGACGAAGAGGCCCTTGACTTGTGTCGGCTGGGCGATTTCCGCCGCCTTGGTATTGCCCGCAAGATAATTCGTCAGCCCGCTGGAGTTCGGTAGCGTGAATATCTTGTGTACGGACGGATTGCGTAAGTCGCCGTCGATCAGGAGTACCTTGCTCCCCGTTTGGGCGAAGGTGATGGCGGTGCTGGTGGCGACGGTCGTTTTGCCTTCGCCTGGGCTGGAGCTGGTGATGTGGATGATTTTGGGCGCGCCCTCGGCGGTGGAGAAGACCAGCGACGTTCGGAGCGAACGGAAGGCTTCCGACAACGGACTTTTGGGGTCTTTGTGCGCGAGCAGCGCGATGTCGTTGGCCGCGCTTTTCTGTGTCTGTGGCTGGATGTACGGGATGATCCCAAGCACCGGCGCGCCGATCCGCTTTTCCACGTCGGCGCTGGTTTTGATCGTGTCGTCGAGCGTCTCGAACAGGAACGCAAGCAGCGCGCCGCCGAACAGGCCGAGGGCGATGGCGATGGCGAGATTCAGTTTGGTTGAGGGCTTGTATTTCTTTTGCGGCGTTTCCGCGACGTCAACGACGGCGATATTGTTGGAGCCGATCCCCGCGACCACCCCGACTTCCTTCATGCGCTGGAGGAGGCCGTCGTAGAGTTCGCGATTCGTGTCGACCTCTCGTTTGAGGGTCTGGTAGTCGGTGCTGCGATCCTGCAGATCGAGGATCTCCTGCTTGATCTCGCTGGTCCGCTGGGTGAGCTTGGCTTCCTGTCTGACCTTGGCCTCGAAGATGCTTTTCACCGATCCGGCGATCGCCGCCGACTCCGTGTGGATCTGCTGGCTGGCCTCCGCGATCTGGCGCTGGAGTTCCTGCATGGAGGGGTAGCCGGGTTTGAACAGCTTGAGCTGTTCCTGATAGCGCGTCTCCAGCTCCGCCTTGCGTTCCTTGAGCTTCTGGATCAGGGGGCTGTCGATCACGGCCCCGGTGTTGAATGCGCCGTTGTCCAGGAGCCCCTGATACTCCGCTTCGGCCTTGATCCGCTCCGCTTCCGCCTTGATTAACTCGGAACTCATTTCGTTGAGTTTTTTCAGGTAAATCGCGACCCGGTCGTCCAGGTTGACGATCTCGCGTTCACGCGCGTAGGTCAGTAGCCGCCGCTCCGAGTCTTCAAGATTGGCCCGGATTTGCTGGATCTGCTCTGCGAGGAAGGTTTTGGCATAGGAGGTTGCCTCAAAGCGTCGCTCCAGGCTGGTGTTGACGAAGTTGCTGGCCACGGCATTCGCGATCTCCGCCGCTTCCTGCGGGTCGGGACTGTCGTAATTCACGCGCACGAGCCGGGAGTTCTTGAGCGGCGCGACGGTCAGATTGCTCAGGAAAAGCGTCTCCAGGTCGGGCGCTTTTTCCTCAACCGGTGCGGTGTCGCTGGACATCCAGCCGGTCGCGGTCTGGGCCAGACCGGAGAGAAAAGAGTCTTTTTTCTCGCCGACGAAGCTTGGCGAGGATTCCAGCCCGAGCTGGTCGATAATCCGTCGCGCAAGGCTGCGACTTTGCAGCAATTCGTATTGCGTTTGATAGAAATCTTGCGACGAGTCCATGGCCTCCGATGGGGTGACGCTTTGATATTCAACTACTTTGTTGTCTTCGCGTTCAATCTGGAGCAGGAGCGTAGCGCGGTAAATCGGGGTCGCCAGAAAGCTGTAAAGGAGGGCGACGATCATCGCCACAACCAGCGTGGTGACAATGGTCCAGCGGCGGCGCACGAGCAGATTCCAGATCTCGCGCAGATCGATGACATCCTCGTCCTCCGGCTCCGCCCTGGCTGCCTGGAGCATCCCGCTCAGGCGCTGAAGCTCCTTGCGTTGCGTGGCGAGTTCTAGCTGGTAGTTCGGCGGGATCGCGCCTTCCGCGTTGCTTTCGTTTGTCATCCTAATGCTTCAGCCTCGGATCAATGGTACACCGCGTTCAGAGTGACATGCGTCGTTTCGAATGGTCGGCCAGGTTGGCGACAGCCGGTCGGCGTTGGAGTTGACACGGTTTAGATTGGCCGCACGAATCCGCGGATGGTGCCCGTGACGTTCTTGATCAGCGCGGCGCTGCCTGATTGAGGAATCACGATGCGATCGTCGCCGATGACCACCGGATCCTGAAGGTCGCCTTCATGGATCATTTTGAGGTTGATGACGTAGGCCTGCGCAGGGCCATGTTGGCCCCTAAAAAGGATCACTTCCTTGGTATTCGCTAACTCGTCGACCCCGCCAGCCAGGGCGACCGCCTGCAGCAGCGTAGTGTAACCCGTCAGGGGAAAGACCCCAGGTGATTTAACAGAACCTGTGACGGTCACTTTTTGGCTTGCATATTCCTCGACGAAGACATTGACTTGCGGATCCTGTAGATAATCCTTCCCCAAAATCTCGGTGATCCGGTCTTCCGCCTCCTTCGGCGTCAGGCCGCCAACCATCACCGGACCGATCAACGGCATGACGATGGAGCCATCCTGACTGACGCGCTCCTTGCTGGATAATTCGTCCACCCGAAATACCTCGACCTTGAGGAGATCCTGTGGGCCGATGCGGTAGATGCCGGTCGTCCCTGGGTTGGGCGGAAGGCCGAGGACCATGGGCATGGAGCCTGCTGCTTGGATGTCCTGGGATGGTTGGGGTGGGGCGGCGACGGCGGATGAGCGCGCTCTGGACGTTGAGCAGGCGAGCAGGCTTAAACAAATCGATGCCGCAAGGATGAACCTGAGTGCTTTAATCATTATTAAGTGTGTGCTAAGAAGCGGGATGGTGTGAGGTGATGCATGTCCAGGGCGGGCACTTGGCAATGTGTTCTCGAATCCGCTAACATCATCGCCTGCTTTAATCTGGCAAGCAAGAACTCTGTGGCTTGGTATGGGGTTGTGAAATTGCAATCGGTTACAGCATCTTGCATTGTTGGCTTCCCACGATCTGCGACAGGCCGCCCTGCGGGGTGGGCCGGGCACATTGGTTTTGTACGCTCATTCCGCCCTGGCTTTTGGGACATTGGTCATATGGCCGTCTCAAGTGAGTTTCGGGCAAGACGATGCCGATCGTCCCTTCACGTTAACCCCTTCTCGACTTCGCTCAGGACGCCCTTGCTCGAAAGAACGGACAATCCTGGGTCGTCCAACATTTAATCCGTGGCGCGGAAAGTGACAAAAAAGCAAAAAAACCAATTGAATTATTTATGATTTTTTCCGGAAATCGCTTGAGTTCAAAGAGTTGATCCATTGGCAACATCGCAGCATCCTTTAGAAGATCCTACGCCTGAGCTCGTCGCGTTTTTGGTTCAAGAGGCTCCGCCTCCCGCGAACCGTGACGTCAAGCCAGCGCTCCGGAAAGCTCGCAGCGCGCCGTTGAAAACGGAGCGCGCCCGCTCGGGAGTGTCCGCTCACGCGGCGATTCTTTCGCTGATGACGGCGATTTTGTTGTTCGCACCTTTGTTTCGTGCCGGGAACCTCCCGCTCGCACTCCTTGCTCTGGAACTCCTCGCGCTTGCGATCTTGGCGATCCTGGTCTGGAAGTTCCCGCGCGCAATGCTGACGCCGCGTGAACTGCTGGCATTGAGCCTGCTGTTGATCATCCCGCTGCTCTACCTGATTCCGCTACCTGCCGCCGTGGGCCATCTGCTCCCCGGGAGAGAGCTCTATCGTGTCTCGCTGTCTCTGCTCGACCTTGATGGTTTCCCGATGCGTCTGTCGATCGTGCCGCTGGAGACTCAAGCCGCGTTTCTCGCGCTGTTGTTGCCTGTCGCGGTGTTTTTGGGCACGCGATCATTGGATGCGAATCGCATTTTCACGCTCGTTTTACTGCTCATCGGTATCGCGGCGGGCGAGGCCATCCTTGGCTTGATGCAGTTCGGCGCGGGCAAGGAAAGCGGTCTCTATCTGGGGATGGACTTCACGCACTTCGGCAGTGCCGTGGGGACCTATACCAATCGTAATCATCTGGCAGGGCTCCTCGAAATGGTGCTGCCGGTGACGCTTGGGTTGTTTTTCTATTCCATGGGACGCGAGGACCACGAACGGACCCGAAGTTGGCGCCGTCGCGTGTCTTTCTTCAGTTCCATGCAAGGTCACCAAGCCTTTATCTACGCGGCCTTGGCGCTGCTTCTGCTCGTTGGCGCGATTTTTACCCGCTCGCGTACCGGTGTCGCGCTGGTCATGCTGGGCGTGCTGCTGGTCACCTTTGGGTTTGCGCGGCGGATTGGCGGGGACAATGTCTACGGAGCGGCGGGGACTGTCGTTGCCTTCGCGTTGGGGATCGGGGTCGTGATCGGTTTGGCTCCGGTGCTTGATCGGTTTTCCGAACTGGATCCCATGGAGGATCTCCGCTGGACAATGTTCTCGGCGACCATCGACGGGATCGGCGCGTTTTTCCCGCTGGGCAGCGGTCCAGGCAGCTATGCGGACGTTTTTCCTGCCTTTCAGTCCGTTGAACTCGGCCCATGGTTCGTGAATTATGCGCACAATGACTATCTTCAGTGGCTGTTCGAGGGCGGTCTCCTCGCCGCGCTCCTGATTCTGTTCCTGCTTGGCCTGTATTTTTTCCAGTGGGGCAAGATCTGGACGCGGGATATCTGGTCGAAATTTCGCTTTGTCCAGATCGGTGCGGGGATCGGTCTGTTTCTCATGCTGCTCCACTCACTGGTGGACTACAATCTGCACATGCCCGCCAACATGGTTTACTTCGCTTTTCTTGCGGGGGTCTTTTTTAGCGATGCCGACGCTGACTCGGCGGTCGCCAAGCGACGCCGCAGGCAGCGTCGCACGCCTGATCTGGTGGTCGACCCGCCGCAAACGAATGCGGATTCCGTTCCACCCTCTGGTCCGCACCCCGAGCAAATTCCGAACCCGCTTCTTGACTGATTCGAGCAGGATGCGCCGATGCCGATGCGGCGCTGTCTTCGCGAGACAGGTTTTCCGCCTGCCGATGCCCCTTGTCCACTGGATTCTGACGAGACACCTATGAGACGGACGCTATTCGCTTTTTTTATCATCCTGTTCGTGGCACTGTCGTTGACGGTTCCAACGGGCGCGCTGGTCGCCGCCAACGGCGATCCGTCGCGTCCCCGCATCGGCCTGGTGCTGGCCGGCGGCGGCGCGAAAGGCTCGGCGCATATCGGCGTGCTTAAGGTTCTGGAGGAGCTGCGTATCCCTATCCATGCCATCGCGGGCACCAGCATGGGTTCGTTGGTGGGCGGGGTCTATGCGGCGGGCGTGCCAGCGGATGAGCTGGAACGGCGGGTGACGCAGGTGGACTGGGGCGCGCTGTTCGACGACAACCCGCCGCGCGAGACATGGCCGGCGCGGCGCAAGGAGACGTCCTTCAACCCGACCTGGAATTTCACGATCGGGGTGCGCGACGGCAATCTGCGACTGCCCAAGGGCGCCATCTCGGGTCAGAAGGTCCAGTTATTCTTCAACGATCTGGTCAAGGGCGTGGAAACGGCTCCGAATTTCGATGCGCTGCCGATCCCGTTTCGGGCCGTCGCCACCGACCTGGAAAATGGCGAGATGGTGGTCTTCGACCGGGGTCCGCTGCCGGTCGCCATGCGCGCCAGCATGGCGGTGCCCGGCGTGTTCGCGCCCATGGAATGGGACGGACACATCTACGTGGACGGCGGACTGGTGCGCAACCTGCCGGTCGACGTGGCGCGTTCGATGGGTGTCGATACGCTCATCGTGGTCAACCTGGGATCCGGGTTTCTCCCGCGCGAGCAGCTTGGCAGCATTCTCGGCATCACCGGTCAGATGATCGCCATCCTGACCGAGCAGAACGTGGAAGCCTCGCTCAAACAGATCGATCCCAAGCGCGATGTGCTGATCGTCCCGGACCTGGGCGACATCGGCTCCGGCGATTTCGCGCGCGCCGCCGAGGCGATCGCCACCGGCGTGACGGCGGCCCGCAAGGCCGCTCCCAGGCTGGCGCGCTACCGTCTGAGCGAGGCCGAGTACGCGGCCTGGAAGCGCGAGCGTTTTGGCCCCGGCCAACCAGTGCAGCGCGTGGGCGAGGTCCGGATCGCGGGTCTGGAGCGGGTGAACGCGGGCGTCTTCGAGGGTCTGATCGAGGACCAGTCGCATCGCCCCTTCGACCGCGCGCGGCTGGACGACGAAATCCAGAAGGTCTACGGACGCGGCGACTTCGAGCGGATCAGCTACCGCTTCGAGCCCCAGCGCGACGGCGCCGATCTGCTCATCGTCGATGCGGTCGAGAAGGCGTGGGGACCGGGCTATCTGGGATTCGGGCTGGGTCTGGCGTCCGATAATCAGGGCGACAGCCGTTTCGGATTGCGCGCGACCTACGACCAGACCTGGGTCAACCAGCTTGGAGCCGAATGGAGCACCGAGCTGACGCTTGGCAATGCACCCAGTATTCACACCGAATTCTACCAGCCGCTGGATCTCGACCGCGCCGCCTTCGTCGCGCCTTTCCTGGATTACAGCCAGAGTCCCTACGGCGTGTTTGTCGGAGATCAACGGGTGGCGCGCTACGATGTGACACGGGTGCGGGTCGGCGCGGATGTTGGTACCACGCTGCGGGGCGTGGAGTTGCGGGTCGGTCCCTATGTCGGCCAAACCGAGGTCGCGCTGGACACCGGTTCGCTCGAACTTCCGGAGGATCGGATCACCGATACCGGTCTGCGCGGGCGGATCGTCTACGACACGCTCGACAGCGCCGGAGCGCCGCGCTCGGGCATCCGGCTCGCGCTGGAGTCGCTGAGTCCGCTCGCCGCGCTGGGGTCGGATGTCGACTACACTCGCGC
The DNA here is from genome assembly GCF_903866365.1 of uncultured Thiocystis sp. Classification (GTDB taxonomy): domain Bacteria; phylum Pseudomonadota; class Gammaproteobacteria; order Chromatiales; family Chromatiaceae; genus Chromatium. The sequence continues at coordinate 517 of NZ_CAIPNF010000018.1, read as the reverse complement.
GCTGCTGAGCGCCGCCACCGCCCACAGTTTCGGGGCCAATACGATCGCCGCAAAACTTCGGGCCGGGAGCAGCTTTGGCGCCACCATGCCGTATTACGACCAGTTTCCGCTGGGTGGCTTTCTCAAACTCTCCGGCTTCGCCAATGAGCAGTTCCGCGGCAACGACATGGCCTTCGGCGCGCTCGCCTACTATCGCCAGATCGCCTCGCTGCCGCCGCCGATCGGTCGCGGGCTCTATCTGGGCGCCTCGCTGGAGGGCGGCTGGCTTTCGGATGGCGTCGTCCACAATACGAGAACGGGCGAGGATGTGATCCTGAGCCCGGAGGCAACCCGTTTCGGCGGGAGCATTTTCTTCGGCTCGGATACCTGGATCGGACCGGCCTATCTGGGGCTCGGGTTGTCGGAGACCGGCGACAGCACGATCTATGTGCTGATCGGGAATCCGTAAGGAAAGCGCCTGTCGCCCGCCAGCGGGCTCCCACGGGGTTTGACGCTTGGCAAAGTCATGTCCGGAATT
>NZ_CAIPNF010000017.1 GCF_903866365.1 uncultured Thiocystis sp. | reverse complement strand
GCCCAGGCAGGAGGTTCTTGATCCGCTCCCATTGATCGTCACGCAGGGCATAGCGACGCTGAGTCATCCGGGCTCCTCGTTCATTTTGAAGTGGTCGGGCGACAATATTCCCACACAACTACAATTGATGACACGCCCTAGTACAGCAGCGCTCAAATCTTTGTAATGGCGCTCATACCATCAACGGTTTTCCTTGATACGTCCAACGGAAAGGTTTGGCCATGGTGGCGTTGAAGTAGGCGATGAAGGCCAGCAGCTTGGCACGCAAATCCTCCTTGGACAGGAAGTGCCCGCGCTTGATCACCTTTTTGACCAGGATGCCGAACCAGATTTCGATCTGGTTCATCCAGGAAGCGTGCTTAGGGGTGTCGTGGAACACCACTTTGTGGTCGGCCTGAGACAAAAACGCTTCGCGCGACGCCATCGAGTGGAGGATTCCGCGTTTGCCTTTGATACCGAGGTCGACATCCACTCCGCTGAGGGTCGCCGTGAGACGCACCAGGGCTTCGGATTGGTGGGTATTGAGCTGATCAAGCACCACGTGATCCCTCCGGTCGCCGGGATCGGTTTTGAGCAACGCGATGATAAAACGGCAAAAATCGTCTTCGGTGCGGGTGTCTCCGCCGTGGGCGAAGATCGAGCCAACGGCGATGTGCAGGGCGGCGATCAGCGTTTGGGTGCCATGGCGCGCGTCTTCAAACTCGCGCGCGAGCGGTTTTCCGGGCGACAGGGGCAGGTCAGCGGCGATGCGCTCCAGGGCCTGGATCCCGGTCGCCTCATCGACGCGGAAGGCGATCTCCTCGGCGCTGCCAGGGATGCGCTGAGACACGTCACCAATCTCGGCGATGCGTTCATCCTTGCGTTCATCGGCCTTGGCATTGAGCCAATACCGGCTGCGGTGTGGCTGCAACTCTTTTTTTTAACACCTTGCGCAGATGCCCGGCCGAGAGCCGTGGCACGATCCCTTGCTGGATCGCTTCCTGCGCCAGTTCCCGGCTCGTCCAATGGGTGATGGGGCGACCGTATTGCTCCGGCGGCTCACAGGCCAACGCCAGGATCTGACACCACTGCTCGGGGGTGATGGTGTCCGGACGCCCACTGCGGGGCAAATCGGCCAGTCGCTCCGCCAGGGGATCCAGTGCCCGCTCAATCCAGCGCTTCGTCCAGGTCGTCACCTCCGCCTGAATGACCCCTAACGGGTCGGAGATGGCTCGGTTGGTGGCCGCCTCGCCGTTGGCAAGGAGGATGATCCGGGCACGTTTCGCCAGATGTTGGGGGGTGGTCTGCTGGCGGATCAGGGCTTCGAGCGTGGTCCGTTCTGACGCAAGCAGGTTCATGCGGTAAAGGGGTTGGCCGATCATACTGACTGAACTGTGCGAACATGAAAGTCAATAGGGTACCATTGAACGCCAAAGCCCTTACAGTGACTTTGGCGCCGCTGTACTAGAGAGACAGAAAATTGAAACGCGCCTCATCGATCGTCCGGGCGGCCGCGACGCGGGAAAAGGCTGAAAACGACGTTGTTCGCTCTGGACGCGGTTGAACGCAGGTGCAACGGCTATTCACGCCTTTTCACCTTTATGATAAATGCGGGCGCGCCCTGACACCTACAACGGCAAGGGTTCCGTTTGAAATCAGAAAAATAAGGACGCTGGGACGGCGACGCGCGCCAGCAGCGATTTGACCTCGGTCAAGGCCATCCCGCGCCGCTCCCGCGACACTCTTACCCACGTACCCGGCCAGAGCCTGACCCATCCCGCGTGCCGATTTTCCTTGAGCCATTCTTCAAATCCAGAGGTTTCCATGTATTGCAATCAATGTGAACAAACCTTCCGCCAGACCGCCTGCGTCACCTCCCCCGGCGTGTGCGGCAAGGACGCCGATGTCCAGTCGCTTCAGGAAACCCTGCTCTACGGACTCAAGGGCATGGCCGCCTACGCCCATCATGCCCGGCGAATGGGCAAATCCGACGAACAGGTCTCGTCCTTCATCGAGGAAGCCCTGTTCGCGACCATGACCAACGTCAACTTCGACGTGGAGACCCTGCTGGAACTCTGCCTCAAGTGCGGCGAAATGAATCTGCGGGTCATGGAACTGCTCGACGAAGGCCATGTGGAAACCTTCGGTAAGCCGGCGCCGATCAAGGTCAAGGAAGGCACCCAGGCGGGACCGGGGATTCTGGTCTCGGGGCATGACCTGGTGGATCTCTGGAACCTGCTCGAACAGGTCAAGGGCACCGACATCAAGGTCTACACTCACGGCGAAATGCTGCCGGCCCACATGTATTCAAAATTCCAGCAGCACCCGAACCTGGCCGGTCACTACGGCGGCGCCTGGCAGAATCAGAAAAAGGAATTCGCGGCCTTCCCCGGCCCCGTGGTCGTGACCACCAACTGCGTGCTGATCCCGCCCGAGAGCTACCAGGGCCGACTCTTTACCATGCGCGCCACGGCGGTGCCGGGCGGTCAGCGTCTGGACGAGGATTTCTCGGCCGTGATCGCGGAGGCGCGTCGTTGCGACCCTTGCGAAGAAAACATCGCGGGAGAATCCATGGTCGGCTTCCATCGCACCGTGCTGCTGGACCGGGCCCAGACCATTGTGGATGCCGTCAAGGAGGGTCAAATCAGCCATTTCTTCGTTATCGGCGGTTGCGATGGCGCCGAAAAGGGGCGCAATTATTTCACCGACTATGCGCAGAGCACCCCGAAGGATTCCTTTATCCTGACGCTCGGCTGCGGCAAGTTCCGCATCCGCGATTATGACTATGGCGAACACCTCGGTCTGCCGCGTCTGATGGACATGGGGCAGTGCAACGACGCCTATGGCGCGATCGCCGTCGCGGTCGCCCTGGCCAAGGCATTCGACTGCGGCGTCAACGACCTGCCCCTGACCCTGGTCATCAGCTGGTTCGAGCAAAAAGCGGTCGCCGTGCTCTTGACGTTGCTGAGTCTCGGGGTCAAGGGCATCACGCTTGGCCCGAATCCGCCGGCCTTCGTTACGCCCAACGTCTTCGCCATTCTGCAGGAGCGTTTCGATCTGCGGCTCACCAGCGACGATGCCCAGGGGGATCTGCAACGCGCCATGGGCGCCTGAACCAGCATCCGGCAGCCGGAACCGCACAGGTGCGACGCCGTGCGGTTCGACGGCTTTTTCCTCTGTCGCGACGTTGCTTCAACCTCCATCCGCCGCCATCCGCGGCCTGACTCGCCGATCCTTGATCCAGATCCCTGTTTCGTCCTCCATCACCCGGACCGGCGTCAGCCGCTGGCCGCTGCAGAGCGTGCTGAGCGATTCGCCCGTGAGCGGGTCATAGACGATCCCATGCATCGAACAACGCAAATGTTGACCGGTCTCGTCAAAAATCATATCGTTTTCGCAATCGAGCTCGCGCGGCATGTGCACGCAGAGATTTCGATAGGCCCGACAGATCCCCTTGTAGCGAAAAACGAGTAAAGAGGTTGGGTCGCCGGCATAGGTCGCATCGATCCGAAGATAGGTGCCCTCAACCAGTTGTGCGCTGTGACCGATCCAAAATCGTTGATCGCGGAGAGTTGACATATTGATCGCGCTTTCCGTTTATACCGCGTCCGCACGGACACCCCGAATTTCATCGCAATCCGAATCGATGAGCCAACCATGATCATGCATCGACTCTCTGGCGGGATCGCCTCCGTCGCGCTGCTGTTGGCGGCATCCGCCGTGTCCGCCGACAATTTTATTGTCTACGGCGATAGCGCCTATCACGAAGTGCTGCGCAGCCAGGCCGATGTCAACCATGCCGCCGCCGGGGCCATCGACCGCGAATCCCGCGCGCGTTCGCGGCTCATGAACAGCAACGCCGATCTGACGGATAACCGGGTACGGGTCATGAATCGGACCGAGGATACCGAGGTATTTGGCCGCAATACCTCGAATGTCGCCAATGGCCTCGGCTCGATCGGCGATGCGGCGCAAAGCATTGGTCACGGAGCCTCCGCCCTGCGCTGGGGCTTCCGCTAACCCGGATGTTATACCGCCGCCTTATCGGTATGCGCGTAGGGGTTTGAGCTGATGGCTCCAGCGCCCCAAACGCCAGACCGAACGCATGCTCCAACCGCCCATTCGGGCGGTTTTTTTTCGGGATCCCAATTTCCGCAACCTGCCTGTGAGACAATTGCAGACCGATTGAGCGTACTTTCGATGACTCACACGAGGATGCCGCGATGACCGACAACATCAATCTGGTGCAGAAAAAGCGTATCCAGCTTCAGGCGGCCATCGGCGACCTGGGTGCCTTGGTGATTCAGGCATTGGATCGCTCGGTCACCTGTCTGCGGGAACACGACCTGTCCCTGGCCGAGCGAATCATCGCGGCGGATACCGAAATCAATCAACAGCGTCGCCTGCTGGAACAGCAGTGCCTGGTGACCCTCGCCGCGTATCAGCCCGCGGGCGAAGATCTGCGCGCGCTGGGCGCCTGCATGGAACTGGTGTCCGAACTGGAACGTATCGGCGATTATGCTGGAGACGTGGCGAGCGTCATGCTCAAAATCGGAGAAAGCCGACTTCCGCCCGAACCCGTCGCGGCCATCCTCGAGGTCGCCGGCAACGCCATTGGCATGCTCGCCGCCGCGCTCGACGCCTTCACCTCCAACGGCGACGAAAACACCGCGCGCGCGGCCGTGACTCGCGAGGAGCAAGTCGATCGCGACGAGGAAGCGATCATCGAGCAGCTGCTCGGCAGAATGCGCGTGGACGTGGAATTCGCACTCACGGGAACCTACCTGCTGTGGATCGTGCATCACTACGAGCGGGTCGCCGACCGCGCCACCAATGTCGCCGAACGTGCGGTCTATGTGGCGGCCGGCCACACGCCGGACCTCAATTGACCGCGCCGTCCCGTCGCGAGCGGCTGCGTGCCGCAAGCTTGCCGTTCGTTCTCATTTGATGGGGATGGTCATTCCCTCCTTGCCGTTGCGCTTGAGCTGAGCGCGCACCTGCTCCGCGGACTGTTTGCTGGAATAGGCGCCGGTCCGCACGCGATAGGCGGTCTTGCCGCTCGGGAGGGTCGCGGTCTGGACCTTGCTGGAGATCCCCAGCAGGGCCAGTTCGGCCTTACGGCGCTCCGCATCCGCCGCACTGGTGAAGGAACCCGCCTGCACCACATAGGTTCCGCCGCGAGCCGCCGGGGCGGGCTCGGCCGGCTGTGGCACGGCAGACGGTGACGTCGTCGGCGCTTCCCCCACCGGCGGCGGTTGCTCGGCGGGCGGTTGGGGCCGAGGTGCCGGCGGCGGTGGCGGCGGTCCCTTGTCGCCAACCTCAACCGAGGTGTCGCTGAGAATTTCCTGAAACTTGAAGCTCGGTAACACCGGCGCCGATCGCGGCTCGCGGTTTGGAGAGACCGTTGCGTCGGGTTGCCTGTCAGTGGCTTCACGCCTTGTCGATATGAAATTGCCGGCGACCACGCCCAGCGCGATGCCCAGCAGGAACCACCAGACACAGGAACGACTCTGTTTGCGTTTCGCTAGCGGCCGCGCGGGGGTACCGCGTTGCGTTTCCTTGACCATCTTACATATTCTCCGGTGCCGAGACGCCGAGCAGGCCCAGGCCGTTGCGCAACGCCTGCCGCGCGGCCAGGATCAGTTTGATCCGCGCGTCGCGCAGGACGGCGTCCTCCACCAGAAACTGGTGGGCGTTGTAGTAGGTGTGAAAATCGTTGGCCAACTCGCGCAGATACTGGGTGAGCTGATGCGGCTCGGCCTTGAGCGCGGCCGTCTCGACCACCTCGGGATAACGGGTCAGGCTGCGCAGCAGCGCCTGTTCGTGATCCTCGACGAGACGCTCCAGGTTGGTCACGCCAGGGCTTGGGTCGACCGCCATGCCCTTCTCGGCGGCCTGACGCAGCACGCTACAGACGCGGGCATGGGCGTACTGGACGTAGTAGACCGGGTTGTCGGACGACTCGGACTTGGCCAGATCCAGGTCGAAATCCAGGTGCTGCTCGCAGCGGCGCATGACATAGAAGAAGCGCGCGGCGTCGTTGCCGACCTCGTGGCGCAACTCGCGCAGGGTGACGAACTCGCCGGCGCGGGTGGACATCGGCACCTTAACGCCATCGCGATAGAGGATCGCAAACTGCACCAGCAGCACGTCGAGCCGGTCGGCGTCGTCGCCGAGCGCCTGGAGCGCCGCCTTCACGCGCGGGATATAGCCGTGATGATCCGCGCCCCAGATGTCGATCACGCGATCGAAGCCACGTTCGAGCTTGTCCATGTGATAGGCGATGTCGGAGGCGAAATAGGTGGTCTGGCCGTTGTCGCGCACCACTACGCGGTCCTTCTCGTCGCCGAAGGCGGTCGAGCGGAACCAGAGCGCGCCGTTCAGTTCGTACAGATGGCCACCCGCGCGTAGACGCTCGATGGCCTTGTTGACGGCGCCGCTCTCGGTCAGCGAGCGTTCCGAATACCACTCCTGATACTCGACGCCGAACCCGGACAGATCGTCGCGGATATCGTCGAGGATGGTGTTCAGCCCCAGCTCGAAGACATAGCGATAACGGTTGTCGCCCAGCAGATGCTTGGCGGCGGCAATGAGTCCGTCGATATGGGTCTCCTTGTCGCCTCCAGGGGCATCCGGTAGAGGATTGCCTTCCTCATCGCGCTCGTCGGCGCTAGCGGCATCCTCGGGCACCCCGGCGAAAACCTCCTCCGTAGGATGGCGATAGGCATCGCCATGCTCGCGGTGCAGGGTCGCGGCGATGTCCCAGACATAATCGCCTCTGTAGCCGTTGCTCGGGAAACGCAGATCCTCGCCGCAGAGTTCCAGATAGCGCAGCCAGACCGAGGTGCAGAGGATGTCCATCTGACGCCCGGCATCGTTAACGTAATACTCGCGATGGACGTTGAAGCCGACCGCCGCCAGCAGATCCGCGACCACCGCGCCATAAGCGGCGCCGCGTCCGTGTCCAACATGCAGCGGGCCGGTCGGGTTGGCCGAGACGAATTCGACCTGCACCCGTTGACCGGCGCCGATCCGGCTCCGGCCAAATTCATGACCGGCCGCCAGGATGCGGGGAATCTCCGCCCGATAGGCATCGTCAGCGAGAAAGAAGTTGATGAAGCCCGGCCCGGCAATCTCCACCCGCGTGACCAACGACGAGGACGGCAGCGCCTCCACCAGCCGTTGCGCCAGGTCGCGCGGTTTAGCGCGGGTGAGCTTGGCGAGCACCATCGCCACGTTGGTGGCGAAGTCGCCGTGGGCGGTGTCGCGGGTACGCTCCAGCATCGGCTCGGGCAATTCCGGGGCGTCGAGCTGGCCGCGGGACACGAGTGCCGTCAGTGCGGCGCTGATGAGGTCTTTGATGTCTTGCTTCATTCGGATTGACGACTCGGCGACGTTGCGCGGTCGACAGTACCGATGGAGCCGTTAGAGGATCCTCGGGGCTACTTCTCCGCCAACATCCGCACAGGAAAATAAAGAGAGTTAGGCATCTAATCGCGTCCAGAGCGAAAAATGCCGTTTCCGCAAACCCACAGCTGTCTGGAAGCGGCTTAGGATACCTGAATCCACGCATGAAAACGCATCCGGCTGGCCCCCTCGGCAATTCTCGTTTTGGCCTCAACGCGCTAGAGTTCCCGACCACCCTCGTGGGTCTTGCGATTCGCTTATAGCCTACAGTCGTCGGGTCGCAGGATGACCGTAAGGTCAAGAT
>NZ_CAIPNF010000016.1 GCF_903866365.1 uncultured Thiocystis sp. | reverse complement strand
CCGTCAAGCGTAACGAACGCGTTGAGCTTAATCACATCGCACTGAGGGATATTCTTGCAAAGCTCGTTGTGTTTTTTTTGATCACCCTCGATTAAAACCGCTTTGTAACCTTTGTTTTTGATTAGATTATAGGTGTTTGAAAGATACACCCCGTCCCATGCCCCAAACTCAACGCACCAGTGATCAAGTTCACTTGAGCGCGAAATCCTCTTTAAAACTTCAGCAATGATTCCGTCCTCTCCATTCTGGGAATATATATTTTGCGCAAATGTGTGTAGCGGCGGATATGGCTGATCATTCATTAGTCAGTATCTCAACGGAATCAAGAGTGGCGAATAAAAATATTGGAGAAACCGGGACAGACCACGTTTTCCTTCTCTCTTTTGCCTATTCGTTGGAAGGAACGGGTCAGGTCTCCCATTGCGGCACTGGTTCAGTTCAGTTGTGCAATATAAATTATATAAGAAAACCGGGACAGACCACGTTTTCCTTCTCTCTTTTGCCTATTCGTTCGAGATAGGATCTCACAACGGCCATTCCTCGCCCGCCAGATCCATCACTGTCGCAATGAGATCGGCTGAGATAAACACATCAGCGTCGTCGAGCTTGGCCAGAGACGGTGAAATCCGGTCGATCAGGCCCGCCTGTTTCGCGGCCAACAGGATGCCAAGCGAGCCAATCGTGCTGATGTGATTGATCCGCGCGACCCTTCGTCCACGCTTGTCGTCAATCAACAACTTATCAGCCGAGCATTGCTTGTATAAAACCATGGCCTCGGTTTCGCCAAGGTCAGAAAATCCATCCAGCAAGACGGCGCTGCCGGGATCGATCTTTCTGACTTTATCCTTGAGAAATTCTTTTAACTGTTGCGCTTCCGGCTTGTGGCTCACAATCGCCTCGCGGTAAACGGCCTCCGGGACGATCACCGTCGCAAAGAGCGCCTCCAGCCAGCGCAGGCCATTGCAGGATGCCAGCGCGATCAACGCTGAGCAGTCGGCGACCAGGATCATGCTTGCCTCATGGATTCAAGATCCTCCATCAGTTCTTCCCTGGTCATGTCGATGACTGGTATCTGGCTATCCTTACATGACTTCATGAAGTCATGGACCGTCAAGTCGGCCAGTTGGGCACCTTTAGACAATGTTATCCGTCCCGCCTTGAACAGCGCGAGGGCGTAACTTGCGCGCATTTCGCGTTCGATGACACTCGCCGTCTGCATTTCGACGAAATCATTCGGTAGGTTGATGGCGATTTGCATGATTTTGTTTCCTGAAGTGGGAAAACCGGGGCTTATCAGCCAGGTAGGGTACGCATCGCGTACCTTACACCCTCGCAAACGGCACGGACGCCACTTGGATAAACGGATCGCTTGATTCAACCGCCGTGTTTCTTCCCGAAACACGGCGGTTTTTTATTCGCTGAACGGTACGCGATGCGTACCCTACGAAACTATTCGTTGGAAGGAACGGGTCAGGTCTCCCATTGCATATTCCCAAGTATTCCAGCGTCAGAATCGAGGTGAGAGGAACCCAGCCTGGACGAAGTGCTGGTCGAAGGCGAGCGCGGTCGTCAAACCTAAACGGCGCATGACAACGAAGGAGACGCAATCGACCAGTCCCCACTGCTTATCGATGTGGCGCCGATACAGATTAAGCGCCGACTAACAACTCGGGGTTCAGGTTCACCACGGTCGCGCCTGGAGCGTCGCGGAGATCCTGGATGATCTGTACAGCGGCGTTGCGATCCATTCGGGATAACGCATTGCCGATCTCCAGCAGCACGGCATCCGTCACGACAACCGGCTGTCCGTCAAACCGTTCCGAAAACGCCAGCGCCTCGGCATGATGTTGATCGTTTTCGTTGACCAGCGCGAGGATGTAGCCGGTATCGACGAAAACAGACTCAGACATCCCGTTCGCCAACGATGTAGGCGTCATGGTTGGCCGAGAGGTCAATCGGCCCCTGGACGCGCACCTGTCGCAGGCGCGTAAAGAGGGTCTGGTGGCCGCCGGAGCCCTGGACCTCGGCATCCACCAGGACAACGCGCACCGTTTTGCCATCCAGTAAACGGCGATGCTCAGGCGGAATGTCGAGAACACCGTCGTGGGCAACGGCCTGAAATTCGATTGCATTCATCGGTGTGTCATCCTGTTTCGCGGGAGAAACCGGGACAGACCACGTTTTCCTTCTCTTTCTCGCTCCCACGCTCCGGCGTCACTGCCATTAAGTTAAGCCTAAAAACATATTTTCCGACTTCTTTTCAAGAAGTTAAGGAGATGTCGACTTGACCGCTTGCGTCTTGGCACTTTCCGGTCAACACGAATTGACACCGGGTTTGTCAGAAACAATTTTTGCTCGCTCCCACGCTCCGGCGTGGGAGCAGGTCGCGACGCTCCAGCGTCGCGTTGCCGACACGCACCGCTGGAGCGGTGCGACGGCATTCTCACGCGGGAGCGTGGGAACGAGTGGGAACCGTTATCCATCCGACAGATCCTCGGTCTCAGAGAAAACGTCCTCTAAACCGCTTGCCGCGAGTACCCGTGCCGACCAGCGTAGCAGCGTGTCAGGATCGGCGCCTTGCAGACGTTGCCGCACGGCATCGCTGACCGGGCCGAATTTGAGTGTCAGTAACTGCGTGAGGATCAACGCGCCTTCTTCCTGGCGGCCTTCCTGACGTCCTTCCTGGCGTCCTTCCTGGCGTCCTTCCTGGCGTCCTTCCTGACGTCCTTTCGCTTCGCCTTGTTGAATAAAACGCTCGGCAAATCCGCTCATCGTGGCTGCCTCCCGGGCATAACGTTGCTGATAAATGACGCGCTCATTCTCATCCAGGTGGGCGTAGATGTCGATAAAATCGAGATATTTGAGCTGTCGTTCCGGGTCTTGCTCCAGTTCCAGCAGGCCGCGCACGGCCTGCGCATAGACCTCGATTTTGTCCGCCGGGGCATAGGCCATGTTGGGTAGATTGAGACGGGCGACGAGATTGGGACTGTCGAAGTAGGCCCGCGCGGGCGTTTGGAAGAGCGCATAAGCGAGATAGCAAAATTCCAGATAGCGATGGGCGTCGCCGCCCAGACTGAGTTGGGTCGGAAAACAGCCCGGATGCAGAAAAATGACGATCGGGACGACGCGGTCGGTGGCGAACAGCTCGGCGAGATCCAGACAATAATGGGCAAGCCGATGAATCGAGAACCGGCGGGGGTCGGTTTCTTCTTCGAACACGAACAGCAGCGCCTCCCTTCGTCCATCGGGCCATTCCACCAGCAGCGGGGTGTCCAGTTCGCGAAAACGTTCGCTCAAACGCGCTTTGAGTTGTTCCTCGCGAATGGGAATGATCCGTGCGTTCTGATCGACCTGCATGGCTTCCGCGGCGGCAAAAAAACGCACGGCCTCGCGTGGGTAGTCGAGGATGAGATTCTTGAAATTCTGATCGTGGCTCATCGGCGCGGCGGTTTTCAAGGTGCGTTCAGATCAATGTTTCGTGACAAAGACGGACTGCATTGTAGCCCATCGCATGCCTACGGCGCGTCAAAGATGGGCACGCCGCACTTTGCCCATCCGACGATTCTATACAGGAACGCACTATCCAATATTCGATCTCCGCACCGGCGTATTCGCCCCCACATCCAACGTCACCCGTCGCCCCACAATCTCCTCCAAATACTTCGGCGCGGCGCCAAATCCTGGGCGGACGCTGCGGATCGCTTCTGGGGTAATGATATCGCCGGCCTTCAAATCCTTGACGAAATACAGCGAGCGGCGGAATTTAACGTTTCCCTGCTCGCTTGATTGGCGTCCGGCGATTCGCAACTTTCTCTCCAGGAAAAGCCGTTTCATCTAATGGCGACTGTGTCGCGAATGGCATCCTGTGGAAGTCCACGCAGGATATCCGAGGTGCGGTCCTCCAGGATCATTTCGATGGCTTGTCGCAGACTCTCCTTGGTTTCCTCTAGCGTCTCTCCTTGTCCATTCGCGCCAGGTATCTCCGGGCAAATCGCCCAAAATCCACCTTCCGGGGCCGCCTCGATAATCGCTGTGAATTCACCTTTCATCAAAAATCCTCGGTTGTAAGAAAAGGCTCCAGGCTCGAATTGTTTTCTGCATTCTGGCGAACTAGGCGCGATGTTCTTCTTTCCAGGCGGGACGGGGTATTCACCCATAGGCGCCAACATAGCCGGAAAGCCCTTGAAAATCCGTAGAGAGGCGCGATCTGTTGGGCATTTTGCCGCCATGCTCCGCGCCTCCCAGCCCGTCGATCTTGCGTTTGAAGCCTTTCTGAAGGAATTGCCACCCGAGTACGCGACGATGGCGCGTGAGTTCAAGGCATTCGTACGCCCGCGCAAGCTCAAGACGCCGGCGCAACTGCTGCAGGTCGTGATGCTGTATTGCGGGCTCGACCAAGCCCTGCGAACCACCGCCGGGAGCTTCACGCGGCTGGAGGAACGCCTCGCCGAGACCGCGATCCACCAGCGCTTGCGAGCCTGCGGCCCCTGGCTGAAGGCGTTGCTGCACACGATGTTCCCCGCCACGCAGACCCCCTTGACCGGATGGCGGTTGCCGATCGTCGATGGGTCGTCGCGGCAAGGGTCAGGTGCGCAGGGAACGGACGATCGGGTGCATCTGGCACTGGATTGAACCCACATGACCGTGCACGCGGTGGACGTGACCGGAGCGGATGGCGGGGAAAGCCTGGCGCGGTATCCGTGGCAGGCCGGAGACAGCGTACTCGTGGACCGAGGCGACCATCAGCCGCAGGTGATTCTCGATCGGTGCGCGCGTGGCGTGGAGGCGATCGTGCGCGTGAACCCCACGGCGATGCCCGTGTTTGCCCGCTCAGGGGAGGCGGACGTGTTCGATCCGGCGGCGGTGCGGTTGGAGGTCGCGGCGTCTCTGCGCGCCTGCACGGACGACACGATCCGTCTCCCGGTGTGGCGGCGCGCGCCGCAGGCGAGCGGACCGGGTTGGCGGTACGCGGTGCGTCTCCCGCCGGAGGCGGCGGAGGCCGCCCGGCGGCGGTGCCGAAAAACGGCTCAACGCAACGGGCGAACCCCGAGTGACGCCACCCGGTTTCTGGCCGGCTGGGTCATGGTCTTCACCACGGTGGCTCCCGAGACCTTGGATGGCCCCACGGTGTTGGCGTTGTCCCGCTGCCGCTGGCCAGTGGCGCTGGCGTTCAAGCGGCTCCAGTCGCGGCTTGATCTCGATACCCTGCGCACCCCGCAAAACAGTCGCTGAGGCGAGGTCTGGATCCGGGGAAAATGGCTTGATGCACGGGTCATCGAGCGACGCGCCCAGCGTCATGCCACGGGCGGCATCGACCCGCTGGATCGACCGCGTCGCCTGACCCCGTGGCGGCGGCTGGCGATCGTTCGCCAAGAGGTCGATGGCTGGATTCTCGACGCTCAACAGTGGTGCGCCGAGCAATGGAACGCCTGCCTCGACGTGCTCAAGGAACGTCCGCGCCGCCGCCGCTTGCAAACCCTTCCGGCCAGGGTCATTCAGATGATGAATGCACAAGAGCGTCAACGGTGCGGTTAAGTTGGCGCTTATGGGGCGAATGCCCCGTCCGGCTTGAAGCATTGCTGCCGTCGGCGGGAGGAAATCGCAACGGCACCGGCGTAGACTTGGACATGGGCGTCCTCGCTTGGATTCTCCGAGGTGTTCTTTGATTTTTTCTATCAAGGACGCGGCAGCCATCCCTGAATGCGAATCCGTTGATGAGAACATATGATCGATCTTCACTGCCATCTGCTTCCCGCCATCGACGATGGCGCGAGGGATCTTGAAACGGCGCTTGCCATGGCGCGCATTGCAGTCGCTGACGGCATCACCATGACCGCCTGTACCCCGCACATTTACCCGGGTCTCTTCGACAATACCGGCGAAGCCATCAAACACCATGTCGAGAAGCTGCAAAGGGAACTCCAGGAGGCCGACATTGCGCTTGAGATCACCTACGGCGCGGACATACAAATCGTTCCGGAAATGGTCAACGGCCTTCGCTCGGGGCACATGCCCACACTGCACGGCTCCCGCTATTGCCTCTTCGAACCTCCCCACCACACGGTCCCCGCGGGTTTCGCCAGTTTGCTTTTCGATGTGCTGGCGGCCGGTTATGTCCCGGTGATCACGCACCCCGAAAGACTCACCTGGCTCGATGACGATCACTATGATTGGTTCGTCGACGCCGTCCGTGGCGGTGCCTGGATCCAACTGACCGCGGGGGCGTTGACGGGCCGTTTCGGACGCAACCCAACCTATTGGTCCGAGCGCTTCCTGGACGATGGCCTGGTGCATATCCTCGCCACGGATGCGCATGATACCAAGCATCGCGCACCGCTCCTGGACGAAGGGCGAGTCGCCGCCGAGCGTTGGATCGGTGCCGAGGAAGCTCATCTGCTGGTATTGGGTCGCCCGCAGGCCATCATCGCAAACCTGGCGCCCATGGATATTCCCCTTCCTCCCGCACTGCGGCGGCCGACACGACAGAAGGATGCAGGAAGACAGAACCAGAGTTGGTTGGCACGGTTTTTTGCGGGCTGACTCGGCGGCAGTTGGGTTACGGGGCATTTTCAAGACGCCCTGTGATACGCTCGGCAGCCCGCTCCATGAGCATCCCATAACCAACCGCGCTTCCGAGACACCCACGATGTACGCGACACCCGAAACCGACGACGGCTGGATCACCGCTCTGCTCGACACGGACGACGAAGGTTTCGTCGTCACGGCACGTTTCGCCATCTCGACGGCCTTTCGCGACCTCGTCGGCGATCGCGAAGCGGACCTGGTGTTCGCGGCACGCAGCCGGCTGGCGCGCATGGGCATCAACATCCTTCCGCTTGGGACATCCGAATTCAACGGTCGACACTGCGACCTGCGACTGCGCATCGCCGCCGCGATCCATTCCTATGGCATCGCGCAACATCTGGAGCGCATCGTGGTACCTGGACTGCGGGTCGGACGGCTGGTGTTCTGCCCGACGGACAACCGGCTCGGTTCGTCCGCCATCCACCAATTGATTCGCGAGAACGCACTGCAAGTCCCGGCCGGGTTCTCGCTCGACGGCAACGGTTATCTGATCCTGCGTCCGCAGCGTCAGATCTTTCGCTTCCAGAAACCCCTGACCCCCGAGGAAGTCACCGCCATCGCGACCCACGCGGACGGCAAGGATCTGCTCAACCGGCTGCAAATCCGCGAAGCGGTCGACCATATCGAGCTGTTGCCCAAGGACGGCCTGGTGACCGCCTGCTCCATGTTCCTGCACCGTCACTATGTGGTGCTGCGCAACCTGGACGATTCGCTGGGCTTCCATCTCCAGGCCACGGTCCTCGACCCGGTCTCCACGCGCGGAACCAACGTCTATCTGGAATTCGTCAATCGCACCGAGCAGCTCATCATCAATCCGAGCGTCGCGGCCTCGGTGCATGAGGCGATCCTGCTCAAACCCAAGCCGCGGTACTGGCATGGCCACAACCTCCCCGCGCCGCCGCTCTCCGAGCCGGCCGAGACCGCGCCCGCCAGCGCGGCTAACGACCTGCCCTGCCCCAGCGAAGGGAGCGGCGACATGGCCTGCCAGTCGCTGCTGGCGATTTTCGACCGGCTGGAGGCAAGCCCGGTTACTGACCGCTATTCGCATCGGATGATGGCCGTGACCCGCGCGCCGCGCGCCTTATTGGATGGCGCGGACCCCGATCAGGTGTGGACCCAGCCGCGGGTTCCGCGCGATCCGCGCGGGGGCACCGATCTGGCGGCGGGTCTGGTCGCCGAAGGGCTGGATCTGCACCTGCACACCGAGTACGGGACGCGGATCCTGGCGGATCTGCCGGACGGCGCGCGCGCGACCCTGCTGCTCGGCTATTTCCCGAATCTGATCGAACACACCGAGATCTGCGCCGCCGCCCTACGCCAGCGCGTCGCCCGCATCGTCTTCCGGCGCGCATCCTTCGAGCACGGCCCCTTTCTCTCCTCCCGCGACCATGGTCGGCTCGCCGATTACGAGGGCCTGGGACTGGAGGTCTTCTGGTGCAACGAATCGCGCGGCCAGGTGGTCCGGCATGTCTTCCGGGGCTTGCGCGGCTATTTCACCACGCCGGACAAGGTCGATCGTTTCCGCTCCTGTCTGATCTTTGCGATCTATGGCTCGGTCAAGCCCTTGAACGACGCCGCCGCCCACCAGATCGAACGTCTGCTCGGCAATCTGAAAAACCTGTTCGGCAGCGACATCGGCATCCTGACCGGCGGCGGACCGGGCGCCATGCAACAGGTGACGGACGCCGCCCACAAACTTGGACTCATGGTGGGGTCGAGCTTCATCGAGACCATCGACCAGGAACTCAACCAGACCGCCGAGTTCTATCAGACCTTTCAGGCACGCAGCCGTCAGGCCCGCCAGCGCTGGTTCGAGATTGCCAGCTTTCATCTCTTTCTGGTGGGCGGGGTCGGCACGCTGGAGGAGGTCGGACTCACCCTCACCGACATGAAGCTCGGTGTCATCGAGACCAGCCCGGTGGTCTTTTTCGACGGCTCCGGCGGCGCTTTCTATTGGGAGGGGCTGCGCCTGCAACTCGCTGAAATGGGTCGACAGGGCCGGGTGCCGGCCCGACTGCTCGACCACATTCTGATGACGACCGACCCGGACGCCATCCCGGAGTTCTATAAACGGACATTGCGTCTGGGCTGATGTGGTTCGTGACATCGCGCGGGAAAACCGGGAGAATTTAAGTATCCGAACCGCGCGTGGGCTAGCCCTATGGAGCACCATGCCGCACTCGCCGTGCGGCCCGCGTCAACTCGACGAGCCTCCCGCCTAGCTTTGGGACATCAACGTGTCGACATCGATCATTTTCGAATATCCGCTGAACGAACGCATCCGCACCTTTCTGCGGCTTGAGCATCTGTTCGAGCGACTTCAGCACTTCGCCGATCAGTTCGATCCCTCCGCCACCCGGGTCGCGATCGAAGCGCTGCTGGAGATCGCCGCCATCACGGCGCGTTCGGATATCAAGAACGAGATTCTCAAGGAGCTGGACCGCCACCTCGGCACACTCAGCCGACTCGCCGATAAACCCGGCGTCGATCCGAACGCACTGACGCAGGTATTGGGCGACCTCGACGATGCAGTCGATGGGGTACAAGGTATGAACGGCCCCATTGGTCAAACCGCCCGCGAAGATGAATTCCTCAAGGCGATCGCCCAACGCAGCAGCATTCCAGGCGGCACCTGCAGCTTCGATCTGCCGCATTACCATTATTGGCTGATCCAGCCGCCAGAGAGACGGCAGGCGCGGTTCGATCACTGGCGGCATGACCTCACGCCAGCGGTCAGCGCGATCCAGATCGCGCTCTCCCTGGTGCGCGGCAGCGCTTCGCCTCGACGCACCCTGGCCACGGGAGGCTTTTTTCAAGAGGCGCTGAATCCCGCTGCTCCAGCACAGATGCTGCGCGTCGGACTCGACGCCTCCGAAGCGAGCTACCCCGAGATCAGTGGACACAAAAACCGCTTCAGCATCCGGTTCATGGCGGTTGAATCCAACGGGCGCCCCTCCCAGCGTGCCGATGACGTTCACTTCAGACTCACTTGTTGCGTGTTGTAACCATGGCGATCACCGTTGCCTGTCCCCATTGCGGAAAGCCAGTGGAATGGACCGACACCTCGACCTGGCGTCCCTTCTGCAGCAAGCGCTGCCGACTGATCGACCTCGGCGACTGGCTGGACGAGAACCACCGGATCAGCGATCCCACGGATGCGCAGAGCGAGGATCCGCCACCCTCCGACGACAACGCCACCCACCACTGAGATGCGACCCGCGGCGGCTTGAGGGTTGCGCTGGCGACCCTGACGCGCCGCCATCGCCTGCCGCCGGGTCAGCGACTGGCAAGCGAGCCTGGGATAAACTCCCGGATTGTTTCGGAAATCCTTGTATTAGCCAGACCTGCCTGGAGCGAACCCATGAATCAAACCCTTCGCCGTGTTCTGATCCTCGTCGAGAATTTACCTTCTCCGTTTGACCGAAGGGTCTGGCAGGAGGCCACGACACTGGCCGCCAATGGCTATGCCGTTTCGATCATCTGCCCAACGGGAAAAGGCTATGAAGCCCGCTACGAGGAAATCGAGGGAATTCATCTCTACCGTTACCGACTTCCGCTGGAAGCGGAGGGTGCCAAAGGGTATCTCGTCGAGTACTCCGTCGCCCTCTTTCATACGCTATGGCTGGCGCTGAAGGTGCGGCGCAAGCATGGCGTGGACATCATTCACGCCTGTAATCCTCCCGATCTTTTTTTTGTGATCGGCGGACTCTTCAAAGCGATCTTCGGCACAAAATTTCTCTTCGATCATCACGATATCAATCCCGAACTCTACGAAGCCAAATTCGGCAAACGGAATTTCTACTGGAAGCTTCTCGTCTGGCTTGAACGCATGACCTTTCGCACCGCCGACGTTTCGATTGCCACCAATGAGTCCTACCGAAAAATTGCGATCGAACGTGGCGGTATGAATCCCGCCAACGTCTTCGTGGTTCGCAGCGGGCCGATGCTTGAACGCCTGAAGATCGTTCCGCCCGTCCCCTCCTGGAAAAAGGGGCGCGCATTTCTTGTCGGCTACGTTGGGGTGATGGGCAAACAGGAGGGGATCGATCTCTTGCTTCAGGCGGTGGATTTCATCGTCCGGGATCTTGGGCGCCACGACATTCAATTCTGCCTGATCGGCGGCGGAACCTCGCTGGAGGAGATGATCGATCTGTCGAGAACGCTCGGGGTCGACGAGTATGTCACCTTTACGGGTCGTGTCTCGGATCAGCAGCTTCTGGAAGTCCTGAACACTGCGGACATCTGCGTGAATCCCGATGTGGCCAATCCCATGAACGATCAATCGACCATGAACAAAATCATGGAATACATGGCGCTCGGCAAGCCCATCGTCCAGTTC
Organism: uncultured Thiocystis sp.; assembly: GCF_903866365.1. Lineage (GTDB taxonomy): Bacteria > Pseudomonadota > Gammaproteobacteria > Chromatiales > Chromatiaceae > Chromatium. Next base: position 37,048 of record NZ_CAIPNF010000016.1, on the reverse strand, counting down.
GAACTGACCGAAGGTCGCTTCTCGGCGCAAGAGTCATCGCTTTACGCCACGCAAAATGACCCCAAAGACATGGGTCGCAAAATCGTCGAGCTGCTTGACGATCCAGACCGACGACGCACCATGGGCGCGTTTGGCCGGCGCCGGGTCGAAAACGAACTGGAGTGGAAATATGAAATCCCAAAGCTCCTCAAGGCGTATAAAGCGCTGGAATAGCGCAACCATGGAAGCCCTTTAACGAATACCTTTGGCGTCAGTGTCGTCGCAGTCGCTGTCGTTGTTTAACTTATCTTTTTACTCGTTATTTAACGACCGCACCGGGCACTTCCAGGATGCGGGCGGCATCGCCCCAAGTCAGGAGCCGATGCCAGGACACCGCGAGGATGGCCCTGATGGAGCGCGGTCCCAAACCGGATTCGGGAACCGCCTCCACGCGCTTCCGACCTCAGAGCTGACGGCATGCCTCCAGCGCCACCTCCGTGAGCGGACGCCCGGAGCGCGAGCCCTGGGCTTCCATCGCCCGCACCACATCCATCCCGTCGACCACCTTGCCGAAGACGACGTGCTTGCCGTCCAGCCAGGGCGTCGGCGCGACCGTGATGAAGAACTGCGAACCATTGGTGTTCGGTCCGGCGTTCGCCATCGAGAGCGTGCCCGCCTCGGTGTGCTTGAGCTGGAAGTTCTCGTCCGGGAATTTTTCGCCATAGATGGATTCGCCGCCGGTCCCGTTGCCGTTGGTGAAGTCGCCGCCCTGGATCATGAATTCCGGGATGATGCGGTGAAAGGGGCTGCCGGCGTAACTCAGATCCTTGCCGCTCTTGCCCTTGCCTTTCTCGCCGGTGCAGAGCGCCCGGAAATTGTCCGCCGTCTTGGGCGTGACATCGGCGAAGAGTTCGATGACGATGGTCCCGGCGGGCTGGCCGCCGATGGTCACGTCGAGCGCGACCCTGGGGTTTTCCGCGAATGCGGGCGTGGCGGTGGCGGCGAGCAGGACACTGGCGAGATAAGCTGAAGGGTTGGACATGCTAACTCCTGAGGTTGAGGTTGAGAGTGGCCAGTGGTCCTAAATCCAGCGGCTTGGCGACCCTTTGAAAATTTTCGTGTTTTTCGTGTTTTTCGTGGTTCAACCGCTCTTTCCAGGGCGATCTGTATCTGGCGGCCCCGGCGACGCGGCAATGCCGGGGTCCGCTCCATCGTCAGCAGTTCGTGCAGGATTCGATCGGCAGACCGCGCCGAATCCAGCCAGGACCGGCCTTGCTGCCGACCATGCCTTCCGAGACGTTGTAGACGTTGGAAAACCCGCGGGCCATCAGTTCCTGCTGCATGTAACCGCTGCGATTGCCGGTGCGGCAGATGATGGCGATCGGGGCCGATTTGTCGCCCTGCACCGCCGTCAGCACCTTGTCCGCGAAGCCCTCTGGCCCCTTTGGATTTTGCATATCGATGCGCAGGGCGAGCGGTGCAACGCCGGTCTGGCGCCATTCCATGGGGGTGCGGATATCGATAAGCGTCAGCTCCGCGGCTTGGGCTTTGGCGAGCGCCTCCGGCGCCGTCAGCGTCGGTCCGGCCGCCTGCGAACAGCCGATCAACAGAAACGCCGCGCCGAGCAGGAAGGCGAATTGGCGAAGAGGGTTGTACATCTTGATCATGTCCGGATTCAAATGGTCCAAAGGGGTTTTTTATCGACCTCCATGATTTGGCATGATCGCTCCGAATGCAATGGGTATACTCGCCGACACGTCCGCATCGCCCAAATTACACGGAGCGCCTTTCATGACATCGTCCATCCTCCTCGGCAAACACGGCGATGCGTCCGTCTCCCTCCTCGCGCGCATGGCCAACCGTCACGGATTAGTGGCCGGCGCGACCGGGACCGGCAAGACGGTCACGCTGCAACGGCTCGCCGAGCAGTTCAGCCGGATCGGCGTGCCGGTGTTTCTGGCCGACATCAAGGGCGATCTCGCGGGCATCGCCCAGGCCGGCGGCGACAATCGGCGGGTGGCGGAACGGGTCGCCGGCATGCATCTGGAACGCGAAGACGGCTTCGTCTACGCCGCCAACCCGGTGATGTTCTGGGACATCCATGGCGAACAGGGTCATCCGGTGCGCACCACGCTCACCGAGCTTGGCCCCCTGCTGCTGGCGCGGCTGCTCAATCTCAACGAAGTTCAGGAGGGCGTCATCAACATCGTCTTCCAGGTCGCCGACGAGAACGGCTGGCTGCTGCTCGACATGAAGGATCTGCGGGCGCTTCTCGGCCATGTTTCGGAGCACGCGGCCGACCTTCAGACCCGCTATGGCAATGTTTCCAGCGCCAGTGTTGGGGCCATCCTGCGCCGCCTGCTGGCGCTGGAACAGCAGGGCGGCGACATCCTGTTTGGCGAGCCGGCGCTGGCGCTCCAGGACATGATGCAGACCGACGAGCACGGCCACGGCTACATCAACGTGCTCGCCGCCGACAAGCTGATTCATGCGCCGGCGCTCTATTCCACCTTCCTGCTCTGGCTGCTGTCCGAACTCTTCGAGGAACTGCCCGAGGTCGGCGACCGGGAGAAACCGAAGATGGTGCTCTTTTTCGACGAGGCGCACCTGATGTTCGACGACGCGCCCAAAGTGCTGCTGGACAATATCGAAAAGGTCGTGCGGCTGATCCGCTCCAAGGGCGTTGGCGTCTATTTCGTTACCCAGAATCCGCTCGACGTGCCCGAATCGGTGCTCGGTCAGCTCGGCAACCGGGTGCAGCACGCCCTGCGCGCCTACACGCCCAAGGATCAGAAGGCGGTGCGGGTGGCGGCCCAGACCTTCCGGCAGAATCCGGCGCTCGACACCGAGACCGTCATCACCGAGCTTGGGGTCGGCGAGGCGCTGGTCTCCACCCTGGATGCGGAGGGCATCCCCGGCATCGTCCAGCGAGTCGACATCGCGCCCCCCGGCAGCCAGCTTGGACCCATCAGCGAGGCGCAACGTCGCGCCATCCTGGAGCAATCGCTGGTCAAGGGGATTTATGACATCCCGATCGACCGCGTCTCGGCCCATGAGATTCTGGAACAGCGGACGCAAGCGGCCGCGGCTGAAGCGGACCTTTCCGACGCTTTCGGTGGCGGTCGCGGCGCCAGGAATCCCGCAGCCGGGCGAACCAGCAACCGCCAGACCCCCATTGAAGCCTTCGCCACCAGCGCCATGCGCTCGCTGGGCAGTCAGATCGGGCGTCAGCTCGTGCGGGGAATCATGGGTTCCTTAGCGGGCGGAAGCACTCGGAAGCGTTAGACGTCGATTGGAAATTCGTTGAAGTTAACCCGGATTTCTCACCGCAAAGACGCGAAGGCCGCAAAGGATTGAATCAAGGATGTTTGGCGGAAGCTTGGCCGAGGCTGGCTCGACCAGGAGACAAGCCGCATGGAAATCCTCAAGGTATTGTTTCCTTTGCGTTCTTCGTGCCTTTGTGGTGAATTCATGAAATATTCGGGTTAAATGGCCATTCGGCAAACCGCACATCAGCGATCACCCACGGCGATTGGAGAAGCCGATGGCGCTGACGCCAGCACCCTCCCCTGGATGCGCTCAGGAGTCGGCCTCTTGCGTCTCGGGCTGATCGAGCGGCTCGCGATAACCGCATTCCTTCTGCGGACAAACCTTGGCCGCGCCCTTGGTCTTGGTCGTCTTGATGGTCATCACCGCCCAGCCGCACTTTGGACAGGGTTCGGCGATGGGCTCGTCCCAGACCGCATAATCGCACTTGGGATAGGTGGAGCAGGAATAAAAAATCTTGCCCCGCCGCGATTTTTTCTTTTGCAACGTGCCCTTTTGACATTTGGGACAGACCACGCCCGTATCCTCGGGCTTCTCCAGCGGCTCGATGTGCTTGCACTTGGGATAGGCGCTGCAACCGATGAACTTGCCGTAACGACCGCGTTTGATCTCCAGCGGTGAGCCGCACTCGGGGCAGGTTCGGCCCTCGACGATCTCCGGCGCCTCGGCCTCCGCCTTGTCGGCGTTGAGGTCGCGGGTGTAATCGCAGTCGGGATAATTGGTGCAGCCGATAAAGCGTCCGTTACGCCCGAGCCGGATGGACAGCGGCCCGCCGCATTTGGGGCAGAGTTCATCGAGCTTTTCCTGCGTCACGTCGCTGCGCTTGACGTTCTCCTGAGTGTAATCCACCAACTCCTTGAAGGGTTTCCAGAAGTGTTCGAGTAGCGGAACCCACTCCTCCTCGCCGCGCGAAACCGCGTCCAGTTCGTCTTCCAGCCGCGCGGTGAAATCGTAGTCCACGTAAGCAGGAAAATACTCGGTGAGGAATTTGTTGACCACCCGTCCTACGTCGGTCGGCGAAAAGCGTTTTTTGTCGAGGATGACGTATTCGCGATCCTGCAGGGTGGAGATGATGGACGCGTAGGTGGATGGCCGGCCAATGCCGAATTCCTCCAGTTCCTTGACCAGCGAAGCCTCGGAATAGCGCGGCGGCGGCTCGGTGAAATGCTGCTCGGGCCGAATGGCCAGCAGATCGACCAGATCCCCGACCTGCATCTCCGGGAGCATGCGCTCCTCGTCGTCATCGGCGCTCCTGGCGTCATCGCGTCCTTCGAGATAGACGCGCATGAAGCCCGGTTCGGCGATGATCGAGCCGGTCGCGCGCAGCAGATTGCCCGCTCCCGCGCTGAGATCGACCGCGACCTGATTGATCAGCGCATGCGCCATCTGACAGGCCAGGGTCCGTTTCCAGATCAGCTCGTAGAGCCGGAATTGCTCGGGGCTCAGATGCGCCTTAACCACCGCCGGCTCGCGCAGGATCGAGGTCGGGCGGATCGCCTCATGCGCCTCCTGGGCGTTCTTGGCCTTGGTCTTGAACAGACGGGGCTGATCCGGCAGATCGGCGGCGCCATAGCGATCGGTCACATAGGCGCGAATCTCCTCCACCGCCTCCTGGGCCAGATTGACCGAGTCGGTCCGCATATAGCTGATCAGACCGACCGCGCCGCCGCCCACGTCAACGCCTTCATAGAGTTGCTGGGCCACCCGCATGGTGCGCTGGGTCGTGAAACCGAGCTTGCGCGCCGCCTCCTGCTGGAGGGTCGAGGTGATGAAGGGCGGCGCGGGATGGCGCTTGCGTTGCTTGCGCTCGACCTGCTCGACCTTGAGTGTGCCGTTGGCGGCCTGTTCCAGCGTCTGCCGCACCTCGGTGGCGCGGGTCTCGTCGGTGATCGTGAACTGCTCCACCTTGTCGCCGCCGAAGGTCGTCAGCTTGGCGCTGAATGACTTGGCGTCTTTCGCGGCATCGGCCTCGATGGTCCAGTATTCCTGCCGGACGAAGGCTTCGATCTCGTTCTCGCGTTCGCAGATCAGACGCAACGCCGGACTCTGGACTCGCCCGGCCGAGAGTCCGCGGCGGATCTTCTTCCACAACAGCGGGGATAGATTGAAACCGACCAGATAGTCCAGCGCGCGCCGCGCTTGCTGGGCGTTCACCAGGTCATAGGAGAGTTCGCGGGGATTCGCGACCGCCTCCTGGACCGCGCGTTTCGTGATCTCGTTGAACACCACCCGATGCACCGGTCGGTCGCCCAACTGCTTGCGGCCCTTGAGCAGTTCATACAGATGCCAGGAGATCGCCTCGCCCTCGCGATCCGGGTCGGTCGCTAGATAGAGCGCCGTGGCCCCTTTGAGCTTTTTGGCGATGGCCTGGACGTGTTTCTCGTTGCGGTCGATGATCTGGTATTTCATCGCGAAGCCGTTCGCGGTGTCGACGGCGCCCTCCTTCGGCACCAGATCGCGCACATGGCCATAGGAGGCGATGACCTCGAAATCGGGTCCGAGATACTTTTCGATGGTCTTGGCCTTGGCGGGCGATTCGACGATAACGAGATTCATGTGGTCTTCTGGTCGGAGGTGGCGCGATTTTCCTAGGGTAAACCGATTTTAAGCCGCGTCCAGAGCGATCTGCCTTGCCGCGCGCAAATTCAGCCTCGCCGATCGGTCAAAGCGAGCGGCGAAACGCGGCATCAGCGATTCAATAATCGATTCATGCGCGCAACAAGGCATGCCCTAGCGGACGCAATTTAATGCAGATACACGGGCTCTTCGTTATAGACCATGTCCTCCATCTGAGTGAAGGCATCTTCCCGGCCTGGGCGATTCATGAGCACCAGCAGCACCACCCATTTGACTTCATCGACCGTGACCAGCGGGTGATCGATCGCCAGCAGACGGTCGATCGCCAGTTCGCGGCTGGCCGGATCGAGGATTCCGCTCTGTTCCAGAAACAGGAGCAGTCCGCGCGCTTCCAAATCCAGCTTGGCGCATTCGATCTCGCAGTAGAGACGCAGCGAACCCGTGGCGTGATCGTGGGACTGAGGGGCGTCGACCCCAACGGCCAATTCGTCGAGCCAGAGCAGCGCTTTGTCGATCTCGGTCTTGCTGAAACCCGCCTCCGACAGCTCGTCTTCCAGATCGCTTTGGTCGACCGGGGGCTGACTCTCGCCGTCCATATAATTCTCATAGAGATAGATCAACACATCGACCATGTTTTCGTACATCAACCAACCTCGTGGAGGGCGTCGGCCGTCAGGCTGACGGAGACAATCGCCACACAATGCCATGACCGGCCATGACTGGACCGCGACCGGTATGACATGCGGTGGCATGAACCGGTAGGCGTCATCGCTGACGCGGGTTAGGTGCGAGAACGGTGATAGCGTCCTCCAGGCGCCGATGATACATGACCGCTCAATTCCAGGACCAACAACATGGCGCCCACGCGCTGGGCGGGCAACCCGCTGCGCTCGATCAATTCATCCGGGGCAACCGGATCGAACCCCATGGCATCCAGCAACCGCCGTGACTCCGCGTCAAGGGACGCCGACAGCGCAGGCGCTGCTTCCGCGTCCGCCAGGTCCGCGGTCGCCGCGACTGGGGCCGCCAGCGCGCAACGCAGCATCGGCGCCAGTTCCACCAGAATGTCCTGGGCGGATTCGACCAGCTTGGCGCCATCGCGGATCAGTGCGTGACAGCCCCGCGCGAGCGGGTTGCGGATCGACCCCGGCACGGCGAACACCTCGCGCCCCTGTTCGAGCGCGGCACGGGCGGTGATCAGGGATCCGCTCTTCAGTGCCGCCTCGGTGACCAGCACCCCCAGACTCAACCCGCTGATGAGCCGGTTGCGGCGTGGGAAATTCCGGGCCAGCGGCCCCTGCCCCGGCGGAAACTCGCTGACCAGCGCGCCCGCGTCGGCGATCCGACGGGCCAGATCCCGATGGATCGCGGGATAGACGCGATCAGGGCCGGTTCCAAGCACCGCGATGGTTCGCCCCCCTCCCGCCAGGGCGGAGGCATGGGCGGCGCCGTCGACGCCGAGCGCCAGACCGCTGGTCACGATGAGGCCGAAACCGACCAGTTGCCGGGCGAACTCCCGGGTGGTTTCAAGTCCGCCCGGCGTGGGATTGCGACTACCGACGATGGCGAGCTGTGGTTCGGCGAGCAGACCGACGTCACCGCGCACATAGAGCAGCGGCGGCGCATCGTGAATCTCGGCGAGCAGGGGTGGATAACGGGAATCGGCAAGGGTGAGAATATGGGCATCGGGCTGAGCCGACCAGTCCAGCGCGGCCGCGAGGGCGTCCGGGTCTGGCTGTTTGAGGGCCGACACGCTTGCCGGCTTCAGGCCCGCGGCGGCAAGCCGTTCGGGGGATGCGCGCAGAACCGCGACGGGACTGCCGAAGTGTTCGATCAGTCCAGCGACGGCACGCGGCCCGATCCCTGGCGCATTGACCAAGGCGAGCCAGGCGTCGAGCGGCGCGTCCAGCGGATTCGAGCGCGGACCCAAGATGCGATCAGGAGGGCGGTGGCGCGACCTGGTCGCCAACCGTGAAGGCGCGCTGGGCATCCAACACCAGGGCGAAACTCACCCGCTCGAAGGTCCGGAAGACCATCAGGACGCCCGCCCGCTCAAAGGGTTTGAAAAACTGCGCATTCTTCCGGCGGAAATCCGCGTGGAGCGGCAAGGGTTCGTTCGGGGATGGTTCGTCGCGACGCCAGCCCTTATTCTCGAAATCGCGACCGTACCAGAATTCGGTCGACAAGGGGCTCTCGCTGCGCCAGTTGGAGAAGACACTGCCGCCGCGCACCTGATCGCGTTGCTTGGTGCCGCCGACGAATGCCTCGAAGACATGGCCCGGTGCGATGCGGTCACGGGTTCCGCGATTGAGGACGACGACATCGAATTGACCGATCTGCGAGACGCCGTTGAGCACCGACAGAATTCGGCCTCGGGTTCCCGCCGGCGCGGGTCGCGGGTAAAAATTCTCGAGCGGTTTCTCGGCACTCGCGGGGATCACGCGATCACCGATGGACACCTCGCGCTCCGAGCGCACGACCTGGAGTTTGGCCGGATCGCCGATACGCTCCAGCGCGGCGTTGGCGACAAAGAGCGCCTCGTAGCCCAGGATTTCGTTGGTGTCGGGATCGCGCAGCGCGTCTCCGGGCCGGAGAATCTGGAAATTCGTCTGCTGGTTGGAATGGATTCGGCGCACGTAGATAGAGTCGTGCAAACCCGCCACAATATGTTCGTCCGGGAACCCCACCACATAGGATGCGCGCTCGATCTGATCCGAGTCCGCCACATAGGGCTGGGTCAGGAAAGGTGCGATCGAGGCAATCCGGATCGTCGGTACGGCCTCTTTGAGCGAAGACGCGCGAACCTGCGGACTCAGTCGCACCACCCGCATGCCGTCGCGGGATCCTGCCGCCGCACTGCCGCCACGCGCCACGCGCACGCGCGGCTGACCGTCGACCATCGTCAACTGGAGCACGTCGCCGGGGTAGATGAGATCCGGATCGTCCAGACCCGCGTTGGCCTGCCAGACCTCCGACCACCGCCAGGGGTCGCGCAGAAACCGCCCGGCGATCTCCCAGAGCGTATCGCCCGAGCGAACGACATAGGTCTCCGGCGCGTCGGGCGCAAGTTCGACGGCAGGTGCCAAGGTGGCTAGCAGCAGCAAGGTGCCGGCAAGCAGGGTAGTGATGGCGAAACGGCTGATCATGGCGCGACGAACCCTCCGGGGTGGTCGAAACGGGATTCACCCGCCCCCATTAAGGTGGTGTAGTATTCTTAACGATAGTAGCGCACGCGACTCTCTCTATTCCACTCGTTTACTGCAAACTTGCAAAGATGGCTAAGCTCGATATTCTTACCTTTCCCGATCCGCGGCTGCGCCAAAAAGCACGGCCCGTTGAGCACGTCGACGCCGCGATCCGCCGCCTGGTCGACGACATGCTGGACACCATGTACGCCGCGCCGGGCATCGGCCTGGCGGCCACCCAGGTCGATGTCCCGCTCCAGGTGCTGGTGATCGACACCTCCGAACACCATGACACGCCACTGTGCCTGATCAATCCCCGCGTCCTGTCGCTGGAAGGCACGGAACAGATGGACGAAGGCTGCCTCTCCGTACCGGGTTTTTACGAAACGGTCACCCGCGCCGAGCGAGTCAGCGTCCAGGCGCTCGACCGCGCGGGCGAGTCCTTTACCCTGGACGCCGATGGGTTGCTCGCGGTCTGCATCCAGCACGAGATCGACCATCTGGCAGGCAAACTCTTCGTCGACCACATCTCGATGCTCAAGCGCCAGCGCATCCGCCGCAAACTGGAGAAAGATCTGCGACAGTCCGCGGCACCCGCCGGCGAACCGCGACGGGGCATCCTCTGATGCGGACCGGTCAGCGCGGGCAGTCGGCGCGAAGCGCGCCTTCGCGTATCCCTCGCCGGCGCGCTCCGGGTCGGGAGGTCGGTCGGGGTTCCGGCGCTCGGACGATGCGATGGCCCAGCGATGAATAGCACCCGAGTCATCTTCGCGGGAACGCCCGAGTTCGCGGTCCCGAGTCTCGCCGCCCTGCTGGACGCCGGACGCGCCGCCGGGCTGGAGGTGGTCGCGGTCTACACGCAGCCGGATCGCCCCGCCGGACGCGGCCAAAAGCTCCAGGCGAGCCCGGTCAAGGCGCTGGCCCAGGCACACGCTGTCCCGGTTTTTCAGCCCGAGAGCCTGAAACGGGACGCCGACGCGGTCGCCCAACTGCGCGCGCTCGATGCCGATCTGATGGTGGTGGTCGCCTATGGACTGCTCCTCCCGGTCGCGGTCCTGGAAGCGCCCCGCCTCGGCTGTCTCAACGTGCATGCCTCGCTGCTCCCGCGCTGGCGCGGCGCGGCGCCGATCCAGCGCGCGGTGCTCGCCGGCGACACGCTCGGCGGGGTCTGCATCATGGGGATGGAAGCCGGTCTCGACACCGGTCCGGTCTACCATCGCGTCGAGACGCCGATCGGCCCGCGCGAAACCGGCGGCAGTCTCCACGACCGACTCGCCATCCTGGGCGCCAGCGCGCTGCTCGCGGCCCTGCCGGGAATTCTCGACGGTTCGTCCGTCCCCGAGCCCCAGAACGACGCGCTCGCCACCTATGCGCACAAACTCACCAAGGAAGCGGCGTGCATCGACTGGACCCAGCCCGCCGACGCCATCGAGCGTCAGGTGCGCGCCTTCGATCCCTGGCCGGTCGCGCAGACCAGCCTGGACGGCGCCGTGCTGCGCGTCTGGGATGCCGAAGCCGACGAGGGGGCGGCGATCCCGGCCGCGCCCGGAGAGGTCGTCGCCACCGGCAAGACCGGCATCGTCGTGGCGACCGGTCGGGGCACGCTGCGCATCGTCCGTCTTCAGCCTGCCGGAAAAAAACCCATGAGCGCAACGGATTTCCTCAATGCACGACACCTGGACGGGCGGCGGCTTGGTTGATCCAGGACAGCACGCCGCGAGTCCAGCCACTCCCGCCGGCGCCGACTCGCGCGCGGCCGCCGCGCTCAACCTGCATCGGGTCCGCGATCAGGGTCAGTCGCTGACGCGGGTTCTCCAGCAGCCCCAGGCCGCGCGCACACCCGCCGATCAAGCCTTAATCCAGGAGATGACCTACGGGGCGCTGCGCCTCCTGCCCCGGCTGGAGGCGCTGGCCGGACGCTTGCTCAATCGCCCCGTCAAGACATCCGACCGGGATCTGGAGGCGCTGATCCTGGTCGGGCTGTATCAGCTCATCGCGATGAAGATTCCGGCGCACGCCGCGGTGTCGGCCACCGTCGACGCCAGCCGACTCCTCGGCAAGCCGGACAAGGCGCCCCTGGTCAACGCGTTGCTGCGGAGGTTCCTGCGCGAACGTGAGACCCTGCTGACCGAGATCGAGCATGAGCCTGGAGCCCGCTGGCTCTTTCCCGACTGGCTGCTGACCCGCCTGCGCCGCGACTGGCCCGCGGACTGGGAGCGCATCGTCGACGCCAGCAACGAGCGTCCGCCAATGGCCCTGCGGGTCAATCGACTGCGCGTCAGCCTGAGCGACTACACCGACCAGCTCGCCGTCGCCGGCATCGCCGCGCGCCCCGTCCCGGAGTGCGGAACGGGCCTGATCCTCGATCGCCCCCGCGCCACCCGGGATCTCCCCGGTTTCGAGCGCGGGCTCGTGTCGGTGCAGGACAGCGGCGCCCAACTCGCGGCTCAATGGCTAGACGCCACCCCGGGACAGCGCGTCCTCGATGCCTGCGCCGCGCCCGGCGGCAAGACCGCCGCCATCCTGGAACGGGCCGACAACGCACTCGACCTGATCGCCATCGACAGCGACGCCTCGCGGCTCGACAGCGTGCGCGCGACCCTCGCCCGGCTCGGTCTGACGGCCAGCGTCATCCAGGCCGATGCCGCCGCTCCCCTGGGCACCTGGACCGAACGCCCCTTCGACCGCATTCTGCTCGATGTCCCCTGCTCCGCCACTGGCGTCATCCGCCGCCATCCGGACATCAAATGGCTGCGGCGCGACCGCGACATTCCCGAACTCGCCGCGGCGCAGGCAGCGATGCTCGACGCCATCTGGCCCCTGCTCGCGCCCGGCGGACGCCTGCTCTATGCGACCTGTTCGCTGCTGGCCGAGGAGAACCACGAGCAGATCGCCGCCTATCTGTCCCGTCAGCCCGAGGCGCGCGAACGGGATCTGCCGACCGCTTCAGGCCAGACCTGCCCTCACGGGCGTCAGTGGCTGCCAACGCCCGGCGGGAGCGACGGCTTTTACTATGCGCTCATCGAACGGGCGGACGCATGAGCGGGGGACACGCAACACGGATTCGGCAAGCGCTGACACTGAGTCTGGCGTTCGCGCTCCTGACCTGGATCATCCTGTCGTCCGCCCTCGCGGGGGACGACTTCGCGTTCCGGCAGTCCCGCATTCGGCTGGAGGATGGGGTTTATTATCTGGACGCCACCATCGACTCCTCGTTCAGTGAAGAGGCCCTGGAAGCGCTGAACAACGGGGTTCCCCTGACGATCGTCATCCACCTGCAAATCCGGCGCGTCAACGCCTGGCTGTGGGAAGACAGTCTGCTGGATCGGCAGATGCGCTACGCCATCCGCTATAAGCCATTGTCCGAACGCTACGAGGTGTACCGCCTGCCGGGCACCAGCGGGCGCGGATTCGAGACCCGCGAGGCCGCGATCCGCGCGCTGGGCGAACTTCAGAACGTGCAGCTGATCGCGCAGGACAAACTGGACCAGGAAGAGGATTACGAACTCCAGATCAAGGTCTTTCTGGACATCGAGGAATTGCCCCTGCCGCTGCGCCCCATGGCCTATCTCAAACCGTCCTGGAAGCTCTCCAGCGAGTGGAATAAGTGGCCGCTAAGCCCTTGATGAAACTGCGCGAACTCGGAATCCTGCCCGTCGCTGGCCTGATCGTCGGACTGTTCGTGGTGCTGGTGCTGATGCGCGACGCGGTACAGAACTCCGAGGCGCTCAGCCGTGCCTTCGTGCCGCTGCTGTTCGCGGTGCTGGCCGGACTCCTGGTGCTGGCCGTGCTGGTGGCGGTCAACGTGGTCAAGCTGGTGCGGCGTCATCGCCGCCAGGCGGCTGGATCGCGACTGACCGCGCGCATCGTCACCCTGTTCGCGCTCATCTCGCTGCTGCCGGTGGGCGTGGTCTACTATTTCTCGCTCGGCTTTCTCCTGCGCGGGATCGATAGCTGGTTCGATGTCAAAATCGGACGCGCCATGCAGGATGCGCTGCTGCTGAATCAGGCATCGCTCGATCTCAACCAACGGGTGCTCGGCAAATACACCGAGCAATTGCTCGCCGGCATCGAGGACCGCTCGGCAACCGCGATCGCGCTCAGTCTCAATCATCGGCGCCGTCAGGCCGGCGCCATCGAATTGACCGTCTATGGACCCGGCGGCCAGGTGCTGGGCACGGCCAACGAGGATCCCACGCAACTGGTCCCCGACCACGCCGAGCGCGAGATTCAGCAGAGCGTGCGCGCCGGTAACAATTATGTCGGACTGGAAAGCGGCCCCGGCGACGAACTGGTGGTGCGCGCGCTGGTCAACGATCCCGGCGGACGCGAGATGCAGATGCAGGCGATCTTCCCGACCTCCGCGCGCATCAGCGAACTCTCGGCGCGTCTCGAAGATGCCTACAATCGCTACACCGAGCTGGCCTATCTGCGCCAGTCGCTCAAATTCAGCTTTTCGCTGACCCTGTCGCTGGTGCTCCTGTTCGGCCTCATGGCGGCCTTGATCGCGGCCTTTCATACCGCGCGCAGATTGGTCGCGCCGGTGGCGGACATCGCCCGCGGCACCCGCGCCATCGCCGCGGGCGACTACGAGCAGCAGATCCCGTTACCGGCGCATGACGACGAAATCACCTTTCTGGTCGCCTCCTTCAATGCCATGTCGCGGCGGATCGCCCGGGCGCGCGACGATGCCGCGCGCAGCAAACTGGCGGTGGAGACCCAACGCAATTATCTGGAGACCGTGCTTGGCCGTCTTTCGTCGGGTGTCGTGGCCTTCGATGAAAGCCAGTGTCTGCGCACCGCGAATCCCGCCGCGCGCAACATTCTGACCCTGAGCTTCGCCGAGGAGGCGGGTCCGACGCTCGAACGGATCGAGCGCGAGCAGCCCTGTCTCACCCCCTGGACCGAAACCGTCCGCCGTCACCTCGCCGCCGGCGAGGCATGGCGCGCCGAGGTGATCCTGCAACGCGGCGAGAGCAACCAGACGCTCCTGTGTCGCGGCAGCCCGCTACCCCTGCCGGACTCCGAGCAGCGCGGTCATGTGGTGGTCTTCGACGACATCACCTCGCTCATCACCGCCCAGCGCAACGCCGCCTGGGGCGAGGTGGCGCGACGTCTGGCCCACGAGATCAAGAATCCGCTCACCCCCATCCAACTCTCCGCCGAACGGCTGCGTCACAAGCTACTGTCCAAGGCCGACGAGGTGGACGCCAAAATCATCGACCGCGCCACCAGCACCATCATCGCGCAGGTGGAGGCCATGAAGGCCATGGTCAACGACTTTTCGGACTATGCGCGGGCGCCCCGGATTCAGCAGGAGCCGTTGATTCTCGACCAGTTGATTCAGGAGGTTCTGGATCTTTATCGCAGCGCCGGGACGCCCGCGCTGCACATCGGTCTGAACGCGGCGGGGGTTCAGGTTCGCGGCGATCCGCTGCGACTGCGGCAACTGATCCACAATCTGATCAAAAACGCGCAGGAGGCATTGGATGGCCGCGCCAATGCACGCATCGGCGTGACCACGACAGTGATCGACGACCTGGCCCCAGAGGCTTCCCAAAGGGACGCCGGCGCCGCGATTCAGCTCACCGTGACCGATAACGGTCCCGGTTTCGAGGCTCACCTGCTGGAACGGCTCTTCGAGCCCTATGTCACCACCAAAGCCAAGGGGACCGGGCTGGGGCTCGCCATCGTTAAGAAGATTATTGAGGAGCACGGCGGTATGATCGCGGCTGAAAACACCGGCGAGGGCGCCTTGATCAGGATCCGGCTGCCGGTCTGGCAAGCCGCCCCGCGGACGAACCAAGGTCTGGAGCAAGACAAACACCCATGAGCGCAACACACATCCTGGTGGTGGACGACGAGCCCGACATTCGCGGCCTGGTCCAGGAAATTCTGGAGGACGAAGGCTATACCGTGGCCATTGCCGAAAACGGCGAGACCGCGCGTCATGCCCTGCGCGACCGGCGCCCGGACCTGATTCTGCTGGACATCTGGATGCCCGACATCGACGGCATCACACTCTTGAAGGAATGGTCGGAAGACGACAACCTGCCCTGCCCGGTCATCATGATGTCCGGTCACGGCACGGTCGAGACCGCGGTGGAGGCCACCCGGCTCGGCGCCTACGACTTTCTCGAAAAACCGCTGTCCATGGCCAAGCTGCTGCTCACGGTCGAGCGCGCGCTGGAGGCGGACAAACTCCAGCAGGAAAACATCGGGCTAAAGCGCCGCACGCCGCAGGTCCATGAACCGATCGGGCGCAGCGCGTCCATGCAGCGACTGCGCGAACAGGTCAAGCGTATCGCCCAGCACGATACCTGGGTATTGATCATGGGCGAGGCCGGCAGCGGGCGCGAGACCTTCGCGCGCTATCTGCACTCCCAAAGCGCGCGGCGCGAACGGCCCTTCGTGGATCTCAGCGTCTCCTCGCTGGCCGGCGGCAACGCCGCGCGCGAACTGTTCGGAACCGAAGAGGGCGAGCATACCCATTACGGCAGTCTGGAGAAGGCCGCGGGCGGCACCCTGCTGCTCGACGAAGTCGCCGACATGGAGCTCGAGGCGCAGTTGAAACTGCTGGGCGCCCTGGACAGCGGTTCCTTCCTGCGCGTGGGCGGCAACGAACCGGTGCGCATCGACGTGCGCATCGTCGCCGTCACCCAGCGCAACCTGGAAGACGAGGTGCGCGCCGGACGCTTCCGCGAGGATCTTTTCTATCATCTCAACGTCGTCCCGCTCACGGTCCCGTCCCTGCAGGAACATGCCGAGGACGTGCCGGACCTGCTGAATTTTTATCTGGACTATTTCGCCACCCACGAAAAACTGCCCTACCGTCGCTTCAGCGTCGGCGCGCAGAACTTTCTGCGCAATTACGGCTGGCCGGGCAATGTCCGCGAACTGAAGAACCTGGTCCAGCGCGTGCTGATTCTGGGCGCCGGCGACGAGATCGGGCAGAAAGAAGTCGAGACCGCGCTCGGCGCGCCGCCGCCGATTCAGGTTCAGGCGCTGGAAGGTCTGGTGTCCTTCGACCAGCCACTGCGCACCGCGCGCGAACAGTTCGAGAAGGCGTATCTGGATTATCAGCTGGAAAAGCACGCCGGCAACGTCAGCAAGATGGCCAAGGAGGCAGGCATGGAACGCACCCACCTCTATCGCAAGCTGCGCTCGCTCGGGATCGAGATCAAGGAGCGGCGATGAGCGTCCGGCCTTCGGCCGCCAGAGGTCAATGCCTATGATGGCGGCCCGCTGGTCGGGCAAGAACTGCGCACGGTCCAAACGGCGCCGCTCCAACCCGCGGCACGGGACATCCACTGGAGGAGCGGCTCGTTAAGCTGAGTTTGCCGCCATAGAAAAAAACCCAGGCGCAAAGTGACCCCGGGCATTGGAGCTTCCGGAAACTCGATCGCAGCCTGGTCTCGTGGTTTACCCGCGGCCTGCGTCGTCTGAAGCGGTGTCTCCAAAACGATCTCCCGTTGCCCGCCTTTCATGCCCGTGAGTAACTGATAGGTGATGAGGTGCGCTGACAAAACCACGCCCGCCCATGCGCTATTGTGCGGGTCTTCCCGTCAGGGTGCGATGTACAGCGAAAGATTTGGACCGCGCGTCGACGCTTCGGTCATCTCGCTCGGCAGCGAGCCGGGCGAGAACGCCTCGCGGCGGTCGTCAAGGTGCCAGGCGTCTCCTGCGCTCGATGCCAAAACCGACGCTTGACCCAAGCAGATGGAAGGCGTGGCCTATGCGAGACCATCGGCCGTCTTGACCTCGCCAACGACTCCGACGACAAGACCTTCCAGGCATTTCGTGCTGTGGAGACGCGCCCCATGATGTCCTCGTCGCGGGCGCTGGGGCAGGGTGCTCATCAAGCTCGCCGCCGATGCCTGGCGTCTGATCCGCGAATCCAGCGCCCATGTCATCCTTTCCGGGCTGGGCAAGATCACGCAGGCGTTCGACCGGGTCGTGGCCGAGCAGGCGGGATCGGCGGATGCCTGGAAGCCGGTCAAACAACAACCGTTGATCGACGCGGGACGCTGGTCTGAATTGACCGCCGATCAGGCCGACAACCGCCGATACTTGAGCCGGTGCGGCTGATCCGCGTCGGTGCCCAGACGGCGGTGGCGGTCGGCCTCGTAGTCGGCGTAATTCCCCTCGAACCAGGTCACTTGCGAGTCGCCCTCGAAGGCGAGGATGTGGGTGGCGATGCGATCCAGGAACCAGCGGTCATGGCTGATGACCACCGCGCAGCCGGGGAAGGTCAGCAGCGCCTGGGCGCGGAGGGTCTCGACGTCCAGGTCGTTGGTCGGCTCGTCGAGCAGCAGCAGGTTGCCGCCGCTTTTGAGCAGCTTGGCCAGATGCACCCGGTTGCGCTCGCCGCCGGAGAGGTCGCCGATGCGCTTCTGCTGATCCCCGCCCTTGAAGTTAAACCGCCCGCAATAGGCACGCGAGGACATCTCATAACGACCGACCACGATGGTGTCCGAGCCGTCCGAGATTTCCTGCCAGATGGTCTTGTTGTCGTCGAGCGCGTCGCGGCTCTGATCGACATGGGCGATCTGGACCGTCTCGCCGATGCGCAGCGTGCCGGCGTCGGGTTGTTCCTGTCCGGTGAGCAGCCGAAACAGCGTGGTCTTGCCGGCGCCGTTGGGGCCGATGATGCCGACGATACCGCCCTGCGGCAGGTTGAAGGTCAGATCCTCGTAGAGCAGATTGTCGCCATACGCCTTCTTGAGTCCGGTCGCTTCGATGACGAGTTCGCCGAGACGCGGCCCCGGCGGGATGTAGATCTCGTTGGTCTCGTTGCGGGACTGGAATTCCTGCGACTGCAATTCGTCGAAGCGGGCCATGCGCGCCTTGCTCTTGGCGTGACGCCCCTTGGGGTTGGATCGCACCCACTCCAGCTCGTGCTTCATGGCCGTGATGCGGGCGTGTTCCTGCTTTTGTTCCAGCTCCAGGCGTTGTTCCTTCTGTTCCAGCCAGGAGGAATAATTGCCTTCCCAGGGGATACCGTGGCCGCGATCGAGTTCCAGGATCCAGCCGGCGACATTGTCCAGGAAGTAGCGGTCATGGGTGACGGCGACCACGGTGCCGGGATATTCGAGCAGGAAGCGTTCGAGCCAGGCGACCGATTCGGCGTCCAGATGGTTGGTCGGCTCGTCGAGCAGCAGCATGTCGGGCTTGGAGAGCAGCAGCCGGCAGAGCGCGACGCGGCGGCGCTCGCCGCCGGAGAGTCGGGTGACGTCGGCGTCCCAGGGCGGCAGGCGCAGCGCGTCGGCGGCGACCTCCAGGGTGCGCTCCAGGTTGTGTCCGTCGGTGGCCTCGATCAGGTTTTCGAGATCCGCCTGTTCCTTGGCCAGGGCGTCGAAATCGGCGTCCGCGTCGGCGTAGGCGGCGTAGACTTCATCCAGCCGGGTCAGCGCGTCCTTGATGTGACCGAGCGCCTCCTCCACGTTGCCGCGCACATCCTTGGCGGGATCGAGTTGCGGCTCCTGCGACAGAAAACCGATCTTGATATTGGCGAGCGGACGGGCCTCGCCCTCGATCTCGGTGTCGAGACCGGCCATGATCCTGAGCAGCGTGGATTTGCCCGAGCCGTTCAGACCCAGCACGCCGATCTTGGCGCCGGGATAAAACGAGAGCGAAATGTCGCGCAGAATGACGCGCTTGGGCGGCACAATCTTGCCGACCCGGTTCATGGTAAAGATGTATTGAGCCATGGTTTTTGCGGTTTGGTTGCTTGGGGGATGTCGTCAGGGATGCGCATCGACGGATGCCAGGGAGGAGGCATTGCGCCCCGCTGTCGATGGGCATTCTGCGCTGTCGAAGGTGAAATGTCCAAAATGGGAAGCCGGCGCCGAATATACTTCAGGCATCTTTTCCCCTGACAACCAAGGGTCGGGAGTATTGCATGTCATCCGTGCTGTCTTCGCGAGCAACCGCGCCCAGTCCGTCGCGCCACCGCTGGTCGGTGGCGGACTATCGGCGGATGGCGCAATCCGGTCTGCTGGACGCGACCGACCGTGTCGAACTGATCGAAGGGGAGTTGATCGACATGGCGCCGATCGGTTGCAAACACGCTTTCCTTGTTGATCGCCTGGCGGAACTGCTGGGCGGCGGGCCGTGCGCCAACTATATGGTGCGTGTCCAGAATCCCGTTGCGCTCGACACCCGCAGCGAGCCCCAGCCGGATATCGCCCTGGTCAACCGCGACAATTACAGCGACCGGCACCCCGGCCCGAGCGACATACGGTTGATCGTCGAGGTTTCCGACACCACGCTGCTCTATGATCGCGACGTGAAACTTCCGCTCTATGCGCGTGTCGGCATCCCGGAAGTCTGGCTGTTGGACGCGCAGTCAGGCGAACTGACGGTCCATCGCGAGTTCGCGGAGGGTCAGTACTCTCTGATCCGCAAACCGACGATGAACGAAACGCTGTCGCCGATTCTGTTGCCAAAGGTGACGATCCGGCTCGCGGAGATGTTGGATTGACCGCCACCCCCGGCTTGTCCGCGGAGACCCTGGAAGACCTGATTCCAGTGCATCGATTGACGCGGGAGCAGCGCGCGCGTCTTGCCCGAGGCGGTCAGATCGCGTCGCTCCCGGCGGGCAAAAAACTCGTCGCGACCCAGGAATATCCCTGGCTTGATTATGTGCTGGCCGGCAAGCTCTGTCTGCTCAAGGGCGACCAGAAGGACATCGTGGAGGCGGGTTCGCTGCGGGCCTGTCGTCCGGTGTTCGAGCCGGGACGTTTGCGCGACTCCGCCGTCGCCCTCGGCGAGGCCGAACTGCTGCGTCTGGATCGACAGCTTTACGAGACGCTCAGCGGCGACCGCCCCACGCCGGGCGGCTCGCTCGACGATCTGGATCTCAGCGAGGCCGAGAGCGCCCTGCTGATGCGGTTTTATCAGGCCTGCAAAAGCGGCAGTCTCGCGCTGCCCTCGCTGCCGAAGGTGGCGCGGGCGATCCAGGAGGCCATGAGCGACCCGAACATCAATTCGGCGCGGCTGGCGCGTATCGTGCAGATGGATCCGGCCGCGACCGGGGGGCTGATCCGGCTCGCCAACAGTCCCGTCTACCGCGGCGCCAAGCCGACCGCGGACCTGCGCAGCGCCATCATCCGGCTCGGCATGGATCTCACCCGCGGGGCCGTGGTCGGCATGGCCATGCAAAAGATCTTCAAGACCAAATCGCCGCTCATGAAGCAGCGGATGAAGGCGGTCTGGAATCGCAGTGTCCATATCTCCGCGTTGAGCTTTGTGATTGCCCGGCATTGCAAGGGGCTCAACCCCGAGGAGGCTCTGCTGGCGGGACTGCTGCACGATGTCGGCGAGATTCCCATCCTGGATTTTGTCAGCCGTCATTATCGCGAGATCGACGATGACGAACTGGACGCGGCCATCCTCAAGCTGCGCGACATGGTGGGCGAACTGGTGATGAGCTATTGGGGGCTTGGCCCCGAGCTGGTCGAGGTGGTGCGCGAATCGGGCCACTGGCATCGCGACAAGGGCAACCGGCCCGACGATTGCGATATCGTGCTGGTGGCCCGGCTCTATCGCATGAATCAGTCCGAGTCGCGGGGTCCGGTGCCGCGCTATGACGAAGTGCCGGCCTATTTTAAGCTGGGCCTGGGGTTCTCCGAGTCGGCGGGCAAGGTCGATGTGATCGCGGAGGCGAGCGAGGAACTCGCCGCCGTGATCGGGATGCTCAAGGGGAGCGCCTGAACCGCGACCGTCGCGGCAGGCGTCGTGGCGAGCGACCGACCGGGCTGAAACGATCGAAATTCTCTGCGCGCTTTGCGTTTCAAGTGCGCTTGACAGGAACGAAAAACAGACGATGCGCGTTAATCTTCCGGTATTCGGCTTCGTCGCCCCGAGCGGCAGCGGCAAAACTACCCTGCTGCGACGGCTCGTTGCGGTCCTGCGCGAACGGGGGCTGCGGGTCGGTTATCTCAAGCACGCCCATCACTCCTTCGACCTCGACGTGCCGGGCAAGGACAGCTTCGAAATCCGTGCCGCCGGCGCGTCCCAGACCCTTCTGGCCTCGCGCGAACGCTGGGCCTTGCAGGTCGAGAATGCCGTGAAGGGTGAGGATCCCGACCTCGACGCGATGCTTGCGCGCTTCGCGCCGGATCGACTGGACCTGATTCTGGTCGAGGGCTTCAAGCATGCCCGTTATCCCAAGATCGAGATCTATCGCGCCGCTCTCGGCCAGGCCCCGCTCTATCCGGGCGATGACGACATCATCGCGGTGGCGACCCCCGACGCGCTGCCCGCTGACGGACACCCGCCGATCCTGCCGCTCGATGACGCGGACGCGATCGCGGACTTCCTCCTCAACACGGTCAGAAGGCCGGACTCAGAATGGCAGTGACACGCCGGGTCTTGACCGCGGTCGCAACGGGGCTCGCTACCGGGCTATTGGCGCCGGATCAGAACGCCTTGGGCTGAAAATCCGGCGGCACGTCTAGTTCGAACACGGAGTCGTGGATGCGCACGACATAGAATCCCGCCTGCAAGGCGCATTCGCGCAGCGCAGGCGAGGCTTTGGGGATTTTCGCGTGGTGCACACCCGGTTTACGCGCTGGGCGCGCACCGGGGTCTGGCAGCAGGTGTTCGAGACCTTGGCAGAGGACGCGGACCACGCGTACGCCATGCTCGACAGCACCCTCTTACGGGCACATCAACACCGCGCGGGCGCGCTCAACAAGCGCGGGGGCGACCAAGCCATCGGGCGCGGCAAAGGTGGCCTCGGCACCAAGATCCACGCCCTTACGGATACCTTGGGCAATCCCACCGGCTTTTTTCTCAGCGGCGGCCAGGCCTCGGATCTGGCGGGCGCCGATCGCTGGTTGCCGGGCCTGGAGGCGGACGCCCTGCTGGCCGATCAGGCGTCTGACGCCGACGCGCGCGTGTTGGAGGTGCTGGAAGCGGCCGACGTGATCGCGGTCATTCCGCCGCAGCGCAACCGCGTCGTGGCGCGGGAGGATGACAAAGCGTTGTACAAAGCGCGCTACCTCAGCGAGAACTTTTTCGAAAAACTCAAACAATTCCGAGCGATTGCCACCCGCGATGACAAGTTGGCCCGCAACTTCCTCGCGGGAATCCACTTGGCTTCGGCCTGCATCCTGCTCAAATAATCGAGGCGCACTTGATCTCCGTGCGAATCCCACACGACGAGAATTGATGACACTCCCTAGCGAGAAACGATGATCGGAGTTTCTCATGTCAGCGAGTATTCTTGAGCATTTCACGTCCTTGGAAGACCCTCGTATCGAGCCGCCGATGCCGCCCGTTTTGCCCACGCCGTGCGCGAGCACTGGGGCGTGGAAAACTGTCTGCACTGGCGCCTGGACGTGGTCTTCGGTGACGATGCGAGCCACATCCGCAAGGGTCAGGCCCCCGCCATCATGACCTCGGTGCGCCACCTGAGCATGAACCTGTTCGATCAGGAGGGGTCGGCGATCAGCTTGGCCAAAAAGCGCCGCAAGGCCGCGTGGAATGATGACTACCGAGCCAAGGTGGTGTTTGGCTGAGGATTTATGCGCGCTCGCCCTGATTGGAACTCGCGGCCAAGCATCATCATGCGGATGCCATGAATATACTGGGCATCTGTTCTATCGAAGGAAATGGACTTGCGGTATGCCGGTATGCCGGTATGCCGGTATGCCGGTCAGAGAACAGAAACAGCAGCAGATACAGCAGCGCGCATGCGGCGCCAAGCGTCAGCGTGATCGCGAGCGCCCGCGAAGAACAGCCGGAGTCTGAACTGGGCGAATGCATTGCGGGCGTCTCGTCATCAATTAGGTGTTGGCAAATTGGCGCGTGCCGTAGGATCATGCGCGCATTGCCTGAGGGGTACCTGTCGATGGCTCCAGGGCATGTTCGAGTGACGCGTGCGCCGAACACTTGTATTCGCTCTCTCTACTGAGGTTCCTGGCCATGGGTTTTTCCGGCATCGGTTTCGGGGAGTTGTTGTTGATTCTGGTCGTGGTGCTGCTCCTGTTCGGGTCCAAACGGTTACCGACCATCGCCTCGGATCTGGGCGCGGCCATCCGGGACTTCCGGCGATCCGTCACCAGTGGCGGGCTCGCGGGTTCGGACGAGGCCGCCTCTGGGAAAGATCAGTCCCAGGATGCGCAGTCCGACCGCCCAACCTAAACCACGGCGAAACGTACTCGGACGATGCAATTTCTACCGACAGTCATGGACAGTCCCCGCCGATCCGGGCAAAACCGCCGCCGCGGTTCCTGGATCCTGCCTGCGATGACCTTAAGCGCCCTTCTGCTCACTGGCTGCGGCGAGCGCGCAGCCCCCTTGATCGAGATCGAAGGCCCCACGATGGGCACCTATTACTCGGTCAAGGTCGCCCGCCCACCCGTCGGCATGACCGCCGAGACGCTGAAACGCCAGGTCGAATCGGCGCTCAACGAGGTGATCGCCGAACTCTCGACCTATGAGCCGACCTCCGAGTTGTCGCGCCTCAACCGCAATCCCAGCACCGATTGGATCCCCCTCTCGCCCAACCTCCACGCGGCGATCGCCGAAGGCCAGCGCATCGCCGCCCTGAGCGATGGCGCGTTCGACATCACGATCGGACCGCTGGTCAACCTCTGGGGCTTCGGTCCCGAGGGTCGCCCGGAGACGCTGCCGACCGCAGCGGAGATCCAGGCGGCCCAAGCGCGTGTCGGCTGGCGTAAGCTGGAACTGCGCGCTGCGCCGCCGGCCGTTCGCAAGGCACGAGGCGATCTCTACATCGATCTTTCGGCACTCGGCGAAGGGGTCGGCGCCGACCGGGTCTCGACCGGGCTGGACGCGTCTGGCGCAAGCCATTACATGATCGCGGTGGCCGGCACCATTCGCGCCAAGGGACGCAATGCCAAAAACCAGCCCTGGGCCATTGCGATCGAAGAGCCGCTGCCGGACCAGCGCACCGTGCACCGCATCGTCCCTGTCTCCGACCGCGCCATTTCGACCTCGGGCGACTATCGCAATTTCTTCGTGAAGGACGGCAAACGCTATTCTCACGAGATCGATCCCAGTACCGGTGCCCCAATCGAACGCAACCTGGGTTCGGCCACGGTGGTCGGTGACCGCGCCATGGTCGTCGACGGTCTGGCGACCGCCTTCATGGTCCTCGGAGAGACGCGGGGGCCAGCGCTCGCGACCTCCCAGGGATTGGCGGCCTATTTCATCGTTCGCGAGGGGGACACGCTGCGCGGCTTCGGCAGCCCGGCCTTCGAGGACGATCTGGCGCGGAGCCATCAGCCGTGAAGATCATCATTCTAGGTGCCGGTCAGGTTGGCGCGTCGGTGGCCGAGAGCCTGGTCTCCGAGGCCAACGAAATCACCGTCATCGACACCGACACCCGGCGTCTGCGCCAATTGCAGGATCGCCTGGATCTGCGCACCGTGGCGGGGAACGCGGCGCTGCCCTCGGTGCTGCGCCAGGCCGGGGCCGAGGATACCGATCTTTTAATCGCCGTGACCCAGAGCGATCAGACGAATCTCTGTGCCTGCCGCACCGCCGACACCCTGTTCAAAATCCCGACCAAGATCGCGCGGCTGCGCTCGGCCGACTACGCCCAGCATCCCGAGCTGCTGGACGGCAAGAATTTCGCGGTGGACTTCAGCATCTGCCCGGAGCAGATCGTCACCGACTATCTGCTCAAGCTCATCGAATTTCCCGAGGCACTGCAAGTCCTGAAATTCGCCGACGGCCTGGTCAGTCTGGTGGCGACGCGCGCCGTGGCGGGCGGCCCGCTGGTCGGGCATCCCGTCAGCGATCTGCGTCGGCACATGCCGAAGATCGACGCCCGGATCGCCGCCATCTATCGCCGGGATCAACCGCTCGCGCCCGAGGGCGACACCCTGATCGAGGCGGGCGACGAGGTCTTTTATCTGGCGGCCACCCAGAACATCCGTCAGATCTTGAGCGAACTGCGCCGCCGCGACCAGCCCACGCGCCGGATCATGATCGCCGGCGGCGGCAATATCGGCTCCCGGCTGGCGGGCGTCGCGCAGGAGCGCTATCAGGTCAAGCTCATCGAGGCCAACGAAGCGCGCGCCCGGGAACTCGGCTCCACCCTGACGAACACGTTGGTGCTGCATGGGGACACCACGGACGAGACCCTGCTCGCCGCCGAGAACATCGACGACATGGACGTTTTCCTGGCACTGACCAACGACGACGAGACCAACATCCTGGCCGCGCTACTGGCCAAGAGTCTCGGCGCGCGCCGCGTGCTGGCCCTGATCAACCGGCGCGCCTACGCGGAGCTGCTCCAGGCCGACCGCATCGACATCGCCATCTCCCCAGCCCAGATCTCCATCGGTTCATTGCTCGCGCATGTGCGCCGCGGCGACGTGGCGGCGGTGCACAGTCTGCGCCGCGGGGCGGCGGAGGCGCTGGAATTCGTGGTCCATGGCGACCCCACCACCTCCAAGGTCATCGGTCGGCGGATCGATGAGCTGGAACTTCCCCAGGGCGCCAGCATCGGGGCGATCGTGCGCGGGGTCAGCCGCGACATTCCCGGTGCCAGCCTGCGCCTCGGTCAGGTGCTGATCGCCCATGGCGACACCCTCATCGAGCCCGAGGATCATGTCATTCTCTTCCTGGCGAGCAAGGATCTGGTGCCCAGGATCGAACGCTATTTCCAGGTCGGTCTGGCCTTTTTCTGATGCGCGCGCTGCTCTCGGTCCTGAATGTCCTCGGACACCTGTTGATGGTGTTCAGCGTGACCTATCTGTTGCCGATCGCCTGCGCGATCATCTATCGCGACGGCACCCTGCTCACCTTTGTGGTCAGTCTGGCCGCCTGCGTTGCCGTGGGCGGCACCATGACCCTGGCGACCCGGCGCTACCGGATGGAACTGAAGGCGCGCGATGGCTTCATCCTGGTCACCCTGTCCTGGACCCTGATCTCGGCCATCGCCACCGTGCCGCTGATGCTGCATGAGCAACTCTCCTTTACCGACGCCTTCTTCGAGATGATGTCCGGCCTGACCACCACCGGCGCGACGGTCATGGTCGGGCTCGATACCCTCGCCCCCTCCATCAACCTCTGGCGGCATGCGATCAATTGGCTGGGCGGCATGGGCATCATCGTGCTGGCGGTCGCCATCCTGCCCATGCTCGGCGTCGGCGGCATGCAGTTGTTTCGCGCCGAGGTGCCCGGTCCCATCAAGGACGCCAAGCTCACCGCCCGCATCGCCGACACCGCGGCCGTGCTGTGGGTCATTTACCTGGTGCTCACCCTGGCCTGTATCCTCGGCTTGTGGCTGGTTGGCATGAGTTGGTTCGATGCCATCTGTCACGCCTTCGCGGCGCTCAGTCTGGGCGGCTTCTCGACCCGCGACGCCAGCGTCGGCGCCTTCGATTCGCCCGCCATCGAGGCGGTGCTGATCGTCTTCATGGTGCTGGCCGCGCTGAATTTCGCCACCCACTTCACCGTCTGGCGCGAGCGCAGTTTCCGGCCCTACTGGCGTGACGCCGAAGCCAAGGGCGTCTTGGCCGTGCTGTTTCTCAGTTGTGTCGGCTGCGCCGCCTATCTCTGGCTTCTCGATGTCTATGCCAGCTTCTGGACTGCCCTGCGTTTCGTCAGCTTCAATCTGGTGTCGATCGCGACCGACTGCGGCTTCGTCAGCACGGACTACGCGCTCTGGCCGACCTTCGTCCCCTTCTGGATGCTGTTTCTGTCCGCGATCACCGCCAGTTCCGGCTCGACCGGCGGCGGCATCAAGATGATCCGCACCCTGATTCTGATCCGCCAGAGCGGTCGCGAGCTGACCCGGCTACTGCATCCAAACTTGGCCGCACCGGTGACGGTGGGTGGGATGCCGATTCCCAACAGCGTGGTCGTGGCCATCCTTGGATTCATTTTTCTGTATTTCATGAGCATCGTGACCATGACCTTCCTGCTGATCTTCGGCGGGCTGGACTTTATCTCGGCCTTCACCGCAGTCATTGCCTGCATCAACAACGCCGGGCCGGGCCTGGGCGTGGTCGGACCGGCGACCAATTACGGCGGACTCACCGATTTCGAAACCTGGGTCTTGAGCGTGACCATGCTGCTCGGGCGGCTGGAAGTCTTCTCGCTGCTGATCCTCTTTACGCCGCAGTTCTGGCGGAAATAGGCGCGGACTTGATGGGTGCGGGCAAACCCGCGCCGACGAATTCTTGATATCGCTTCGACTGGTGGCGATCTCCAAGTCCATTTGAGTTTTCAGGAGGTTCCATGCGGTTGTCCGAATTATTGCGAACCAAGACGATCAACGCGGGTCACGACTTGCATGGTGGGGAACTGCGGCGGGTGCTCGGCCCGCTGGACCTCACCCTGCTCGGGATCGGCGCCATCATCGGGGCCGGGATCTTCGTACTGACGGGCGTCGCGGCGGCGACCCAAGCGGGTCCGGCCATCGTCCTGTCCTATCTGGTGGCCGGCACCGCCTGCGCCTTCAGTGCCCTGGCCTATGCCGAACTGGCCGCGTCCGTCGGCGGTTGCGGGAGCGCCTATGGCTATAGCTACGCGGGACTCGGCGAGATCGTCGCCTGGATCATCGGCTGGGATCTCATCCTCGAATATGGCGTGGCGACCTCGGCGGTCGCGATCGGCTGGTCCGGCTATGTCAACAACGCCCTGGCGGCGGTTGGACTGGCCCTCCCGGAGCTGTTGACGAAGGGGCCGCTGGAGGGCGGGCTGGTGAATCTGCCGGCCGCGCTGATCGTGTTGATCCTGGCGGCGCTCCTGAGCCTGGGGGTGCGCGAAAGCGCACGCTTCAATGCGATCATGGTGGTCGTCAAGCTGATCGCCATCGCGATTTTTATCCTGGTGGCGGCGTCCCATGTCCAACCCGCCAACTGGAGTCCCTTCATGCCCTTTGGCTGGAACGGGGTCATGGGCGGAGCGGCCCTGATCTTCTTCGCCTATGTCGGGTTCGATGCCGTCTCGACCGCCGCCGAGGAAGCGCGCCATCCTCAGCGTGACCTGCCCATCGGGATTCTGGTTTCGCTGGGAGTCTGCACCCTGATCTATATCGTGGTTTCGGGGCTGCTCACGGCGGTCGTGGCCTATCCCAGCCTCAACGTCGGCTCCCCGGTCGCCGACGTGATGCTGCGACTCGGTTATCCCTGGGCCGCCGGACTGGTCGCGGCCGGGGCCATCGCCGGTCTGACCACCGTCATGCTGGTGCTCTATTACGGGCTGACGCGGGTCTTCCTCGCCATGTCGCGCGACGGGCTGCTGCCGCCGGTCTTCGCCCGCGTGAATGCGCGCACCCACACCCCGATTCGGGTCATCGTGGTGAGCGGGTTGCTGATGGCGGCGGTCGCGGGCCTGACACCCATCGGCGAGGTCGCCGAACTGGTGAATATCGGCACCCTCGCCGCCTTCTTTCTGGTGTGCATCGGCGTGGTCAGTCTGCGCGCGACGCATCCCGATCTGCCGCGCCCTTTCAAGACCCCCTGGTCGCCGGTCGTTCCTCTGCTTGGCGCGATCTCCTGCCTCTATCTGATGCTGAATCTGCCGCTCGTGACCTGGCTGCGTTTCGGGCTATGGCTGGCGCTGGGGCTCGTGATCTATTTCACCTATTCGCGCCGTCATAGCGCCTTGGCGGCCGTCGAATCGTGAACAGAGACTCGCCGATCAGAGCCGGGCGTCCCTTTACAACAAGCCGCCAAGAACGCGCGTTCGGTGAGACCATGGGAATGTCGTTAGAATAGCGCCAACGCCCGCCAAATCTCGGTACTCCGTGAACGACCTTCCCCTGACCGGCCTGTTTTTCGCCCTGTTCGTCCTGATCGTGATCGGCGTCTTTCATGCCCGCAATGCCCTGCATGCCCTGCTGGAGAAGGGGCTGGATAAGGAGCATCTGCGCAAGATCGCCCGCGAACCCTATTTCGTGCAGGAGGGGACGCCGCTCTATCAGCAACTGCTCAATTTCCAGCGGCTGAAGCGGCGGATCGCGCTGGTGGTGGACGAATACGGCGATTTTCTCGGGCTCATCACCCTCACCGACCTGCTGGAGGAGATTGTCGGCGAGTTCACCACCGATCCGTCCGACAGCATTGAGGAGATCCATCGCGCGGAGGACGGCAGTCTGCTGATCGACTGCGGGATCGGCCTGCGCGACCTGAACCGCGCGCTGCGCTGGGAGCTTCCGACCGACGGTCCCAAGACCCTCAACGGCCTGATCCTCGAATACCTGGAGACCATCCCGGAGCCAGGCACCAGCCTCAAGCTCCACGAGCATCCGCTGGAGATCATCCAGACCGTCGATGCCGGCGTGAAGACCGTCAAGATCATTCAGCGCACGGTGCGCAAAGGGCGGCGGTGAGACGCGTCCGCGTGGTGTGCCCAACCGATGGAATGCGCTGTTTCGAGTGTATCCGACGCCTGGCGGTCAGCCCTCCGCTGGCGTGATCTCCAGCAACACCTCACCCGGATTGACCGCGTCCCCCTTGATGACGAACATGGCGGTGACGGTGCCGGCGATGGGCGCCTGAATCTCGGTCTCCATCTTCATCGCCTCGGTGATCAGCACCGGCTGACCGGCGGTGACCGTGTCGCCCTCCTTGACCAGCACGTCGACGATATTGCCGGGCATCGAGGTGGCGACATGACCGGGCTGGGTCGGCTTGGGCCGCTTGCCGGCGATGGCCTTCTTGACCGCGCCCTCGGCGCCGCCCGTCAGCACGATTTCGTCAAGCGTCTCGACCACCACCTCTTCCGGGATACCGTCGATCGCAAAATAGAAGTGACGCTCGTCCTGGCTCTTATGGCCCGTACCCGTGACCTTGACGTGGTAGGTCTCGCCATGAACGGCGATATTGAACTCGGTGGGCGCGGTGCGGGGGCCGGTGCCGGTGGGCGGCGGCTCCAGCGGTTCCGGATGCAGGGTGCCGGCGGCACGCTGTTCCAGGAAGTTGCGCCCGATCTCGGGGAACATGGCATAGGTCAGGGTGTCTTCCTCGCAGCTCGCGAGTTCGCCGATGTCGTGGACGAGCCGCTCCAATTCCGGTTTCAACAGATCCGCCGGGCGGCAGTCGATCAGATCCTCGTTGCCGATCGCCTGCTGCTGGAGGGTCGGGTTGATCGCCCCCGGCGCCCGTCCGTAGCGCCCCTGAAGATAGAGCTTCACCTCGTTGGTGATGGTCTGGTAACGCTTGTCGGTCAGCACATTGAGCACCGCCTGGGTGCCGACGATCTGTGAGGTCGGGGTCACCAGCGGCGGATAGCCGAGATCCTTGCGCACCCGCGGGATCTCGTCGAGCACCGCGTTCATCCGCTCCAGCGAATTCTGTTCCTTCAACTGGTTGGCCAGGTTGGAGATCATGCCCCCGGGCACCTGATTGACCTGGACCCGCGTGTCCACGCCGGTGAAGTCGCTCTCGAACTGGTGGTACTTCTTGCGCACCTGATAAAAATACATCCCGACTTCCTGGATCGCCTCCAGATCCAGGCCGGTGTCGTATTGGGTGCCGCGCAGGGCCGCGACCAGGCTCTCGGTGGGAGGATGGGAAGTGCCGCCGGCCATCGAAGAGATAGCGGTATCCAGGGTATCGCAGCCGTTCTCGATCGCCTTGAGGTGGCACATGTCGGCAAGACCGGAGGTGGCGTGCGAGTGCAGATGCAGCGGCAGGTCCACGCTGTCCTTCAGCGCCTTCACCAGCTCGGCGGTGACATAGGGCGTCAGCAGCCCCGCCATGTCCTTGAGTGCGATGGAGTCGCACCCCATGGCCGCCAGTTCGCGTCCCATTTGGACGAAACCGGCGATATCGTGAACCGGACTCACGGTGTAGCAGATGGTGCCTTGGGCATGCTTGCCGGCGGCCTTGGTTGCTTCGATGGCGGTCTTGAGATTGCGCAGATCGTTCAGTGCATCGAAGATGCGGAAGACGTCCATGCCGTTCGCGGCGGAACGCTTGACGAAGGCGCGCACCACGTCATCGGAATAATGGCGATAGCCGAGCAAGTTCTGACCCCGCAGCAGCATCTGCAGGCGCGTCTTCGGCAGCGCCTCGCGCAGCTTGCGCAGACGCTCCCAGGGATCTTCCTTCAGGAAGCGCACGCAGGCATCGAAGGTCGCGCCGCCCCAGCATTCCAGCGACCAGTAGCCGATGGCGTCGAGCTTGGGGCAGATCGGCAGCATGTCCTCGGTGCGCAGACGCGTCGCGAACAGTGACTGGTGGGCGTCGCGCAGGACGACCTCGGTGATGTTGATCTTTGGCATATTGGTAAGAAGTTGTCAGTTGTCAGTTGTCAGTTGTCAGTTGTCAGTTGTCAGCGAGCGTGTTGCGGAGGCTGACGAGCATGGCGGAAATCTCTCGTGTTTCAGAAACCCAGAGGCTTCCTGTGTGCTTTTCGATGTAGCCAATCTCAATTCCGATATAAATCTGGGTGCGCAGTTCACCACATGAGCCAAGGGCAATGTCGAGATAGCGTTGCTGATCCTTGCTGGAACGTCGTTCCATGCCCTCCGCGATATTGCTGGGGACGGAGAGTCCTGAGCGCGTGATCTGATCACGAAATCCAAAATCACGTAAACCCACAAGCGTCTTGTACAGCTCGGTACTGAGCCGCGCGGATCGTTTCCAAACATCAAGATCCTCGAACCGTATCAATCCCATTGCACGAATCCAACCATATCCACACCATCATTTTGCCAACTGCCAACTGCCAACTGCCAACTGCCAACTGCCAACTGCCAACTGCCAACTGCCAACTGCCAACTGCCAACTGCCAACTGCCAACTGCCAACTGCCAACTTTTTAAAGCCCCGCATGCGCCGCGATCGCCGCCGCCAGCACGGCGGCGACATCCTCGCGGCGACGCTTAGTGGAATAGTCCAGCAACTCCGGGTGGGTCTCCAGAAAACTGGTATCGAAGCATCCGGAGCGGAAATCGGGATGGCGCAGGATTTCCTGATAAAAGGGGATGGTGGTCTTGACGCCATACACGCCGATGTCGCGCAGCGCGCGATGGCCGCGATTGACGACATCCTCCCAGTTCAGCGCCCAGACGATCACCTTGGCCAGCATGGAGTCGTAATGCGGCGGGACGGTGTAGCCGGTATAGATGGCCCCATCGGTGCGCACGCCCGGACCGCCGGGGGCGTAATAGCGCGAGATGCGCCCGAAGCTTGGCAGGAAGTTGTTCTTGGGATCCTCGGCGTTGATGCGGAACTGCATGGCGAAGCCGCGCCGCTGGATCTCGTGCTGCTGGAAACGCAGCGGCAGCCCGGCGGCGATGCGGATCTGTTCTTCCACCAGGTCAACCCCGGTGATGGTCTCGGTGATGGTGTGCTCGACCTGGATGCGGGTGTTCATCTCCATGAAATAGAAACGTCCATCCACATCCCGCAGGAATTCGATGGTGCCGGCATTGGTGTAACCGACCGCGCGCGCCGCCAGCACCGCCAGACCGCCGACATACTGGCGTTCGGCCTCGTCGAGCTGCGGCGAGGGGGCGATCTCGATCAGTTTCTGATTGCGCCGCTGGATCGAACAGTCGCGCTCGAACAGATGCACACAGTTGCCGTGATGGTCGCCCAGCACCTGGACTTCGATGTGCTTGGGATTGACCACGCACTTTTCCAGGAACACCTCGGCGCGACCGAACTCCTTGGTGGCCTCGGAGATGACGCGCTCGTAGTTGTTGCGCAGCGCAGAGGCATCGTCGCAGCGCCGGATACCGCGCCCGCCACCGCCGGAAGTAGCCTTGAGCATGATCGGATAACCGATCTCGTCGGCGAACCGCAATGCCGCGTCCAGGCTCTCCAGGTTGCCGGGGCTGCCCGGCGTGACCGGGACACCGGCCTTCTGCATGGCGAGCCGCGCCTCGGTCTTGTCGCCCATGCGGGCGATCACGTCGGCGGTCGGGCCGATGAAGACCAGGCCACGTCGGACACAAGCGCGGGCCAATTCAGGGTTTTCGGACAGAAAGCCATAACCTGGATGCACAGCATCGCACCCGGTCGTCAGGGCCAGGTTGACGATGTTGTGGACATTGAGATAGCCCGCCAGCGGATCGCTGCCCAGGCTATAGGCTTCGTCGGCCTTTTTGACATGGAGCGAATGACGGTCGGCCTCGGCATAGATGGCCGCCGAGCGGATCCCCATCTCGGCACAGGCGCGGATCACGCGCACCGCAATCTCGCCGCGGTTCGCGATCAGAATCTTTCGAAGCATCGGTTAGCCTCTGAAGCGGCCGGTTCAGCGGCCGAAATGGCGGTCACGAGCGCGCTCGCGGTTTATGCTGCTATGCAGCAATATAGCCGAAGAAGAGGAGTAAGCATAGCGAGCGAGAGCGAGAAAATCAGGAGTCATTTCTCGGCAAGACCAACCGCGATGCGTTTGGAGCCTGACGCAAGCGCGATCCAACCGCAGCGGCAGGTACGCGGAACCACCAATCTCTATGATATGTGGTTGCCATTGGGCTCAACCTGATGTGTCGCTTCGCCCTGGCAACCTTTGAGAGTATGGAGCCATGAAGAAAGCGACAAACCGGGGCGGTGCTCGACGTCATCCGGAGCATTGCGGAGCAGACTAATCTGCTCGCGCTGAACGCCGCGATCGAGGCCGCGCGCGCGGGCGAACAGGGGCGTGGGTTCGCCGTGGTCGCGGCCGAGGTGCGCACCCTGGCCAGTCGCACACAGGCGTCGATCCAGGATATCCATGAGAACCTGGAAAAAAACGCATACCTCACGCGACGCGCTTGCAGGGACACACACTGACGCCCCCGGCGGTGGATTTGCCTTGCTCAAACCAACTAACGCGAGCAAGCTTATTGCCCTGACCGCAGGCCCCGCCGCCTTGAGGGCAGACCGCGACCCGCTTTCGCAATCCCAGGGGGCACCATCCGTTGGACCAGCCTCGTACCGTGCTTGATCGCCTCGCCCACTTTCGCCCGCCCTGGCCCGTCTGGGTTACGCTCATCGTGGGACTTGCACTGACCACGCTGGGCAGTGTGCACACCCACTCGCAGGTCGAGTCCGAGAACCGCCAGGCGCTCGCTACGATCGGGGCCGAGATCGCACAGAAGATCAAGACCCGGCTCCATGCCCATGCCTTGGTCCTGCGCGACGCGGCGGCCTTCCTGCGCGTGTCGGGCGAATTGGATCGCGCACGCTGGCGCGACTACATCGCGCAGGCCCAGATTCACCTGAACCTCCCCGGCGTTCAGGGGATCGGGGTGGCGCGGCTGATCCCCCCGGACCGACTCGCCGAGCACGAGCGGGAGATCCGCGGCGAGGGCTTCCCCGACTACCGGGTCTGGCCGCAGGGCGAGCGTCCGCTCTACAGCGCCATCGTTTATCTGGAGCCTTTTGCGGGCCGCAACCTGCACGCCTTCGGCTACGACATGCTCACCGAACCGGTGCGCCGGGCCGCGATGGAGCGGGCGCGCGACCAGGACGTCGTGGCACTCTCCGGCAAGGTCCGCTTGGTGCAGGAGACCGACACCGACGTCCAGGCCGGGGTCCTGATGTATGTCCCGGTCTATCGCCCTGGGCTGCCGACGGAGACGGTCGATCAACGCCGGGCGGCCCTGCTCGCCTGGGTCTACAGCCCCTTCCGGATGAACGACCTCATGCACGGGGTGTTGGGGAACGGGGAGCGCGACGGCGGCAAGCACATCCGTCTCGCGATCTACGACGGGGACCGGGTCACACCCGCGGCCCTGCTCTACGACAGTCAGACCGCAGGCCAGCAAGCACCCGCCCCGGCGTCAGCGAACGCATTGCACATCCCCATCGACTTCAATGGCCAGCGCTGGACCTTGAGCTTTTCGCAAGTCGGCCGGTCAGCGTTCGCACAGGACGATGTCCGGGTTTCACTGATCGCCGGCAGTGGAATCGTGATCAGCGTGCTGCTCGCCGCGCTGGTCGGCGCGTTCTTGCGGGCGCGCCGGCACGCGCGGCGACTGGCCGCGGAACTTGCCGCCCGCCGGCAGGCGGAACAGGAGTTGCGCGAGGCGGAAGGCCGGTATCGGGATTTGTTCGAGTCATCCCCGGTGGGGCTTTATCGGTCGACGCCCCAGGGGCGCTACCTGGATGTCAATACTGCCTTCGCCCGCATTCTCGGCTACGCAAGCCCGCAACAGTTGATGGCAGAGATCGCCGACATCGCCGCCCAGCTCTATGCCAACCCCCGGGAGCGGGAGGTCCTCGCCGGACTGATTGCCGAGCGCGGGCAGGTCCTGGGCTTCGAGATCGAGGCCAGGCGGCGGGACGGACAGCCGGTCTGGATCTCCGCCGATGTGAGCGCCGTGCGCGACACCGCCGGCGCCGTCGTCGCCTACCAAGGGGCCATGACCGACATCACCGAGCGGGTGCGGGACACGCTGGTGCGCGACACGGTGAGCGCGGTGGCGCGCTTGGCGGTCTCGTCCGTTTCCGCCGACGGGTTCCGCCAGGCACTCCCGGCGCTCCTGTCGACCCGGCTCGGCTACCCGATCGTCGCCGTGGAGACCTATGACGCGGTGCGCGGTGACATGGTCTTTGCCGGCGTCGTGGGTATCTCCGCCGCCGCCGACGGCCGCTTGCGCGTCCCCGTCGGGGAGACGCTGTCCGGCCAGGTCGCCACCCGCGGCGAGGCGCTCGTCGAGACCGCCGCCGACACGCGGCCCGAGTATGCCTTCGCGGCCTTGCGGGCGCTCGGTGTCGTCACCTTCGTGTGCGTGCCCATGGCGCTCGGGACCCGGATGTTGGGGACCCTGGCGCTGGCGGATAGGCGCCGCCGGCCGGACGCCGCGTGGCTGGTCGACATGCTGCGCACGGTCGCCGACACCGCGGCCGATGCCATCGAACGCCTGGAGAACCAGGCCGCCCTACGCGAGCGCGAGCGCGATTACCGGGGCCTGGTGGACAACCTGAACGCCGGGGTGGTGGTGCACGCACCCGACACCCGCATCCGCTTTTCCAATCCCATGGCATCGCAACTCCTCGGTCTGGACGCGCCGCAGATGCAAGGCCTCGCGGCGGTCGCTCCAGCCTGGCGTTTCGTCCGGGACGACGGCACCCCGATGCCGCAGGAGGAATACCCGGTGGAGCGCGTCGCGGCGTCCGGCGACCCGCTGCAGAATCTGATCCTGGGGATACGGCGGGCCGACCGCGACGATCCGACCTGGGTGCAATGCGCGGCCCATCCGCTGCGCGACGACCAGGGGCAGCTCGAGCAGATCGTGGTGACCTTCTTCGACGTGAGCCAGCTCGTGCGGGCCGAGCGTGCCCTGAAGGAGAGCCGGGAATGGCTGCAAAAGAACCGGGACTTGTTGAACGCGATGGGCCGGATGGCTCTGGTTGGCGGCTGGGAAATCGACGTGGAAACAGGTCAAAACGTTTGGACCGAGGCCATCTTCGACATCCACGAGCTGGACCAGGGCTATATGCCAACGATGGAGCAAGGCATCGCCTACTATGCCCCCGAGTCACGCCCGATCATTAGCGAGGCGGTGCGGCGCGCCATCGACCTGGGTGAGCCCTATGACCTGGAACTGGAGATCGTCACCGCCAAGGGCCATCGCCGGTGGGTCCACACGATGGGTCGGGCCGTCCGGGAGGGCGGCCGAACCATTACGATCTCCGGGACCTTCCAGGACATCACCGAGCGCAAACACGCTGAGATGGAACTCGACCAACATCGCCATCAACTCGAAGCCCTGGTGGAGGCCCGAACCCAGGCGCTGAACGAGCAACTGGTGCGGGTGCGCGAACAGGATCATCTGCTCCTGCATCAAGCGCGCCTCGCGGCGATGGGCGAGATGCTCGGCAACATCGCCCATCAATGGCGCCAACCCCTCAGCGCCCTGGCCCTGGTGCTGGGCAACCTCCAGGATGCCGAACAACATCAGGAGTTGACGCCGCAGTACCTGGCGCAGAAAATCGCCGATGCCCACCGGCTGATCGACAAGATGTCGACCACCATCAGCGATTTCCGGGACTTCTTCCGGCCCGACAAGCCATCCGAGACCTTCGACCTGAGTCAACCCGTCGG
>NZ_CAIPNF010000015.1 GCF_903866365.1 uncultured Thiocystis sp. | reverse complement strand
TCGCCTTTGCGCGTGCGGCCAAACAGGCGCGGACGGGTGTATTGGTCGATGATCGGGGTCAGCGAGTTCATCAGCAGCACGGCGAAGGCCATCCCTTCGGGATACCCGGCGAAGGTGCGGATGACCCAGGTCAGGAGTCCGACACCGAGGCCGAAGAGCAACTGACCCTTTTCGGAGACCGGCGAGGTCACATAGTCGGTGGCGATGAAGAAGGCCCCGAGGAAGGTCGCGCCGGAGATGACATGAAAGAGTCCAGGGGCGAAGCGGGCCGGATCCAGCAGGTTGAACAGGGTGCCCATCAGGAACAGCGTCCCCAGCACCGTGACCGGGATATGCCAGGTGATGATGCGCCGGCGCATCAGGAACAGACCGCCGAGCAGGATCAGGAGCGCCGAGGTCTCGCCCAGACTACCGGGTTTGTAGCCGGTCGCCAGATCCATGAGATCCGGGGTATAGGTCAGATTCGTGCCGCGGCCGTATTCGACGAGCGACTGGAAGACCGGAATCCCCCGTGACAGCTCGGTCTTGACATAACCCAGCGCGGTGGCGGCGGTCACGCCGTCCGGCACCTGTCCGCCGAAGGTGATGGCGATGGCGTCCGCCAGACCGGGCGCGCCGGCCGAGAACAGCGGATGGGGCGTAATCCAGGCGGTCATCACCACCGGGAAGGACACCAGCAGGGCGACGCGCGCGACCATGGCGGGGTTGAACAGGTTCTGACCCAGTCCGCCGAACGCCTGTTTGGCCAGCGGGATAGCGAAGACGGCGCCGAGCACGCCGATCCACCAGGGCGCCCAGGGCGGCAGGGTCATGGCCAGCAGCCAGCCGGTGAGGACGGCCGAGCCGTCGCTCAGGGTGCGCGTCACCGGCCGCCCGGCCAGCGCCAGACAGATGGCCTCGGTCACCACGCAGGCGCCGATGGTGACGCCGAACAGAAAGATCGACGGCCAGCCGAACAGATAAAGATTGAAGAGCGTGGCGGGCGACAGGGCCAGGATCACCGTGAACATGGTCTGCTGGACGGTGTTCGTGCTGTGAGCGAAGGGGCCGCTTTTGGTGGTCTCGCCGCCGATCATGACTGGACCTCGTTGGCGGCGGGCGCTGCCTTGGGCTTGCGGGCCGCGCGCTGGGCGGCGAGCCGCTCCTGACGTGCCGCATTGGCCTCGACCAGCATTTTCGTCCGCTCGGTTTTGCGCTGCTCGCGATCCTGTGCGTTCAGGGCGCCCTTGGCGTAATTGAAATAATGGACCAGCGGAATATGCGAGGGACACACCCAGGAACAACTGCCGCAGGAGACACAGTCCGCGAGTCCAAGCTGCGCCGCGCCGTCCAGATCGTCATGGCGGATATGCGCCGCGAGTTCGACCGGCGACAGACCGCAGGCACAGATGTTGACGCAGGCGCCGCAGCGGATGCAGGGATCGGCGGGGCGCTCGTTGATCTCCTCGGCGGTGAGCGCCAGGATGCCCGAGGTGCCCTTGACGACCGGCACCTCCAGATTCGGCAGCGGCGTGCCCATCATGGGGCCGCCCTGAATGATCCGTTCCGGGCGCTGCGCGAAGCCGCCGCAGAAGTCGATCAGATCGGACACCCGCGCGCCGATGGGCGCTTCGATATTCTTGGGCTCGCGCATCGCCCCGCCGCTCACCGTCACCACGCGGGCGATCAGCGGACGGCCCAGACGCACGGCCTGATGGACGGCGCGCGCGGTGGCGACGTTATGCACCACCACGCCCAGATCCGCGGTCAGCTTGCGCGCCGGGGTCTCCAGTCCGGTGATCGCCAGCGTCAGATGACGCTCGGAACCCATCGGGTACTTCACCGGCAGCGCCGCGACTTCGATGTTCGGAAAGGCGCTGGCCGCGACCGTGATCGCCGCCAGCGCCTGCGGCTTGTTCTCCTCGATGCCGACGACGATCCGGGGCGCACCCAGCGTATGCGCCATGATGCGGGCGCCATCGACGATCGCCTCGGCGTGCTCGCGCATCAGCCGGTCGTCGCAGGTCAGATAGGGCTCGCACTCGGCGCCGTTAATCAGCAGGGTGTCGATGCGGTACTGGATGCCCAGGTGCAGCTTGACCGCCGCCGGAAAGGTCGCGCCACCCATGCCGACGATGCCGGACTCGGCAACACGCTCCTCGATGACCTCGGGGGCGACCGCGAAGGGATCGGCGATGGGCTCGGGCAGCGCCGCCCACTCATCCCGGCCATCGGGCTCGATGACGATGGTCGTCTGCGGCAGGCCCGACGGATGGGGGGCGGGGATCTCGGTCACTTCGACCACGCGCCCGGAGGTGGAGGCGTGATGGTGCGCGGAGATTGGTCCCTGTCGGCGCGCGATGACCTGGCCCTTTTTGACCAGATCGCCTGCGGAGACCAGGATCTCGGCGGGCGCGCCGATGTGCTGTTGCAGCGGGATATAGAGTCGGCTGGGCAGCGGCAGCGCCTCGATGGCGCGCTCGCCGCTCAACTCCTTGCGGTATTCGGGATGGATACCGCCACGGATCGGGAAAAGCTTCATGTATTTGACGGCTCCAGGGACACCGTGAAAGTCGCGCCGCGGGCGCTCGAAATCCCCCCGCTGGGAAGAGGGGCGGGGAGAAGGACGTTAGTGCGTATGGGTCGAGGCGGGCTTCGGCCAATGCCACGCGGCAAGGGTGAGCGGGATTTCGACCATGCGAATCGCATCGGTGGGACAGACCTGAGCGCACTTGGAACAGCCGTGACAGACTTCGACGACGATCGTGTGCATCAGCTTGCTGGAACCGATAATGCCATCGACCGAACACTCCTTGACGCACCGCGTGCAGCCGATACAGAGTTCCTCGTCGATGACCGCATACACGGGCACTCGCGGCGCGTGATCGGCCAGATCGACCGTCACGCCCAGGCGTTTGGCCAATTGTTCGGCCACGGCCTTGCCGCCCGGCGGACACAGGGTCACCGACGCCTCGCCCCTGGCCAGCGCCGCCGCCGCCTGAGCGCAGCCGACGAAGCCGCATTGACCGCACTGCGAGCCCGGCAGCATGGCCTGAAGCTCCAGTTCCAAGGGGTCTTCCTCGACGGCGAGCAAACGCGCCGCGACACCCAGCATGCCACCCAGGGCAACGCCCATCGCCGTTAAACTGCCAACCGCCATCAACATTGTTTCAGCCCTCAGGTGGTACTAATGCCAGAAAAACCCAGGAATGCCAGCGCGAGGAGGCTGGCGACGATGAAGCCGATCGGCGGGCCGGCGAACAGAGGCGGCACCTCGGCCAGCGCCAGACGCTCGCGCAGCCCGGCGAAGATGACCATGACCAGGCTGTAGCCGAGCGAGGAGGCAAAGGCGAACAGGGTCGCCGCGATGAACGTCATCTTGCCCTCGACCAGCAGCAGCGCGACGCCCAGCACGGCGCAGTTGGTGGTGATGAGCGGCAGATAGATACCGAGCATCTGAAACAACGGCGGCGAGACCTTGCGCACCGTCATCTCGGTGAACTGCACGGCGCCGGCGATCACCAGGATGAAGGTCACGGTGCGCAGATAGCCCAAGCCATAGGGCACCAATAAATAGTGTTCGACGGCCCAGTTCGCCATCGAGGAGACGGTGATGACGAAGGTCGTCGCCAGCCCCATGCCGATGGCGGTATCGATCCGGGTCGTCACGCCCATGAAGGAGCAGAGACCCAGGAAACGGGCCAGGATCACGTTATTGACCAGCGCCGCGCCGACCATCAGAAGAATGTATTCCTGCATGTTCAGACCCCGTTAAACCGCGTCCAGCGCGACAGGCGTTGTTTTAAGTGACATCAGCCTTGCTGGCCACCAACGACGATCAGTCGCACGCGGTTTAGATAATAAAAATGTAAAAAACTGAAACCGCGTCAGCGCCAACGTGCCTGGAGTCCGGCGATCTCGATCCGATCCGCAAGCGACGCCGGCCCTGCCGGACGCGGTTTACTCGATTCGACAGGTTTCGCCGGCACTGGCGCGGCGCAGAAAACGCGGGGCGAGCTGACCGCGGGCACCGAGCCAACGGGCGCCCCAGCGCGCGGCGAGCAGGCCGACGCCAAGCCCCGCCAACATCGTCGCCATGGTGATCCCATCGCTTCCGGCGATCCACTGCGCCACCCCACCGGCGCCCAGCATGATGCCCAGCGGGAGCGCATAGGCGGTTCCCGATGCCTTGAGCAGCGCACGCGCATCGACCCCGACCACCACCCGCTCGCCGACGGCGAGATGCGCATCGTTGACGAGCGGGAAACGGCGCATCTCCAGCCGACTCGCGGTCGTACCGATGCCCTTGGCCCCGCACAGACCGGATGCCGCGCAGCCGCCGCAAGAGGTGGTCTGTTCGGGTTCGAGCCAGGCCAGCCTGCCCTCCACCGCCACGACACGCGCCAGACCCTCCACCAGCTCCGGTTGGAGCGGGTCTGTAGAATCCTCCGGCGCGGGAACGTCGATCGACATGGCGAGTGACCTCGATTGGGAATTTGCTCGAAAAATCAGTGCGGCTTGGCATTGCTGCATCGCGTCAAAATACTGTAACCCCAACCAGCACCGTCATGCAATGTTGAAAATATCGATTCATTGTATAAAAACGGTATGCTGTCATGCCGAACCCGCTCGCGGCTCAGTGACCCGGATCGCCTTTGGCGCTAGACTGCGCCCCCACGCGGTGCCCATGGTCGCCGCACCCTCAATCGCTGGAGACCTCATGCCCATTCCGACCCACGAGATCGACGCCGCCGTCACCGCCTGCATCTATGACCGCGACGAACGCAAAGCCCCTGACGAACACCGTCGCGGCAAATTCCTGAACGGCTGGGAGGATGCGACCCGGCGCGACAAGGTTTACGCGGCCGACGCCCTGGAGCGGCTGACCTGGAAAAATCTCGGCTATCGCCTGGGACAACGCTTCGGGGCGCTGGAAGCCGCGCGGATCGACAGCGTCTTTGCCTATCTGGCGGAGGCGTGGCAGGAGCCCAAGGTCGTCGAGTGACCGGACACCGCTTAAATTTCAGGCTGGTTCTGGCCGGTCTGTTGTGGTGTGCCCTGGTGGGTCTGTCGCTCGCCTGGAATATCCATCAGGCCAACGAGCAACGCCAGGAACTAGCGCTCGAAACCGCGCGTTCCTTTTTTGACCAGATCGTCATCACCCGGCGCTGGAATGCCCGTCATGGCGGCGTCTATGTCCCGGTGACCCCGGAGACCCAGCCGAATCCCTACCTCAAGGATCCGCGGCGCGACCTGCGA
The DNA here is from genome assembly GCF_903866365.1 of uncultured Thiocystis sp. Taxonomy (GTDB): domain Bacteria; phylum Pseudomonadota; class Gammaproteobacteria; order Chromatiales; family Chromatiaceae; genus Chromatium. Next base: position 14,229 of record NZ_CAIPNF010000015.1, on the reverse strand, counting down.
ATCTCCGATGACCTGACCCTGACGCTCGTCAATCCCGCCTTTATGACCCGACAACTGGCCGAGATCGCCCAGCAAAGCAAAGGGGTGCAGTTCCACATCACCAGTTTGAAGCCGCTGCGCCCGGAGAACCAACCCAGGGATTGGGAAGCCGATGCCTTGCGTCAGTTTGAACAGGGTCTTGCGGAGAAGGGAGAGATCGTCGGCGGGCGGTCCTATCGTTACATGGCGCCGCTCATCACGGAGCAGGCGTGTCTGCGCTGCCATGAAGAACAGGGGTATCGGGAAGGCGACGTGCGCGGCGGGATCAGCGTGACGTTGCCGCGCGTCGCCGCGATCCCGCTCGCCGCGCTGACCTTCAGCCATCTGGCGATCGGTCTGAGCGGGCTGTTGGTCATCGCGATCATGGGCCAGATGTTGAGCGGCTATCATCACCAACTGCGCGAACTGGCGATGGTGGACGCGCTGACCGGGGTGCGCAATCGACGCTTCTTCAACGAACAGTTCCAGCAGGCGTGGCAGTCCGGGCGACGGCAACAGACCCCGCTCGCCGTGATTCTCTGCGATATCGACCACTTCAAGGATTACAACGATACCTTCGGTCATCCGGCCGGGGATCAGTGTCTGCGGCAAGTCGCCCAGGCGCTCCAGGAGAAGTTGCGGCGCGGCGGCGATTCCTGCGCCCGCTATGGCGGCGAAGAATTTGTCCTCGTGCTGCCGAACACCGGTTTGCCGGGGTTACGGAACGTCGCCGAGGCGCTACGCCTGGCGGTGATGGCCTTAAATATCCGTCACCCCAACTCGCCCACCGGCTGCGTGACCATCAGTCTTGGGGGCACGGTTGCCGAGGATGCCTATCCCGAGCCGGAGGTGCTGGTCCAGCAGGCGGACCAGGCGCTGTATCAGGCGAAGCAACGGGGTCGTAATCGCTGCGAGATCCACGCCATTCCCCGGGATCGCGTCGCGACCATGATGACGGGATGATCGACCGCACGATCACGCGGGCAAACCCTTGGGGAGTCCGATTCTGGAGACTCCGCCCGGCCGAGCCGGGCGGTGCCGCACGCATTTACCGGACCAGCGTAACCGGGATCCCCGCCAGATGGATCACCTTGGTCGCCACCGATCCCATCAGGAGATTCCCGAGCCCCCCCCGCCCATGCGTCCCCATGACGATGGCGTCGCAGCCCTGCTCGGTGGCGAAGGTCGCGATGGTCTGCGCGACCGGGCCGATCAACACCTGGGCGAGATAGGGGAGTCCAGCATCGTCGAGCAAGGCGCGCGCGGACCGCAGGTCGCTTTCGCCCTCGGCTTGCTGGGTCTGCGCGATCTCCTCCTCGGTCATGAAACGGCGTACTTCCCAGGCATCGATCGGTTCACGCACATTGAGGAGATGGATTTCCGCCGGCGCCTTGCAGCGAGCGAGTTGAATCAGATGACGGACGGCGCGTTCCGCGGATTCCGAGCCATCGACCGGTGCCAGAAACTTAATCATCGATTTGTCTCCTGATTGACCTGTGGCATGGTTTCAAGCTGAACCGTCGATGGTTGACCGTGCATGGCGCTTGCGGCTGGCGTTGCCGCCGACGGTGCCACATGCGGTTGCCAGCCGAGGGTGAGCATGAGGGCGGCGAAGCCAACCACATAGGCCACCGCGACATGCCAGCCGTGACGCAGCCAGGAGCCGACCGATTTGGCCTGCGGGTACAGATTCGAGAGCGCCACGCCGGCGGAGCTGCCGAACCAGATCATGGAGCCGCCGAAACCGACCGCGTAGGCCAGCATCCCCCAATCGAATCCGCCCTGCTCGATGGCCAACGCGGTGAGTGGGATGTTGTCGAAGACGGCGGAGACGAAGCCCAGCGTAAAGGCGGAATACCAGGAGGCTTCCGGCAATCTTTCCACGGGCATCATGGAGGCGCAGACGACCAGCGTGAGCAGGAAGAGGCTGCCCTTGATGGCTTCCGGTAGCAGGCTCCACTCAGGCTTGCGCAGCCGGGCGGCAAGCAGAATGGCGACCCAGACCGCAATGCCAAGCACCGGAAAGGCGTTCGCCAGATCCTTGAAGCCGAAGTTCATGACGATGTTGGTCGCGACGGCGGCGATGAGAATCCAGGCGACGATGCCGAGGCGGGGCCAGTCGATCCGGCTGCCTTCCGGGACATCGCAGACGATCGGCGAGAAGCGATGCTGCTGGAGCGCGGCGGGGATGCCGAAAATCACCAGGGCCACGCCGGCGGCGACATAGGCGTGGAAGACCTCCAGCGGCGCAATGCCGGAAATCCACATCATGGTCGTCGTGGTATCGCCCACCACGCTCCCGGAGCCGCCGGCATTGGAGGCCGCCACGATGGCCGCGAGATAGCCGATATGCACCCGCCGCTGGAAGACGGTGAAGGCGACGGTGCCGCCGATCAGGGCGGCGGCGATGTTGTCGAGGAAACTCGACAGCACGAAAATCGCGACTAGCAGCGCGAAGCCGCCGAGCCAGCCGTCCGGCAAGTAACGCGGCAGGATTTGCGGCACTCCGCTGTCCTCGAAATGCCGGGCCAGCAGGGCGAAACCGAGCAGGAGACCGAGCAAGTTGGCCAAAATCACCCATTCGCCGACCAGGTGCCCCGCGAGGCCGGTAAGCCCCGTACCCGCGTGGAAGCCCGAGAACGCGAGTTTGTAGGCCACGATGGCGGTTAGTCCGGTCAGGGCGACGGGGAGGGTATGATGGTGAAAAAAGGCCACCCCGAGCAGGGTGGCCGCGAAGAGGATGAATTCGGTCGGAATGCCGAAGACCGCGATTTCCTGCGTCACTGGCGAGGCAATGGCCGCGAGCGGGGCTAGCAGACAGGTCAGGATCAGAGCGATCATCACGGGCCGGGGCATGCGCCGGGAGCGCGAGGATTGGTGGACGCGGGATGTCCAGGCGGATAGGGGATTCAATCGAGCAACCTCTTTAACGGCATGAATTGTTGTCAATAGGTTTCCCGGCGGTGGTGAGGGGACCATCCTTGAGTGGATCGTCTTGCACCGCCAGGGTGCTTCCCGGTGCGGGAGTTGCGGCGTGCGAAGCGGTTTAGGTGACTTCCGGGAAAGCGTCTGCCGATGCTCCGTTCGCCTTTGGCTGCGCGCTTGTCACGCAGTCGAAACGGACAATCGTCGCTGCCTTAGCCGCGCGAATGTTGATCGGGCGTGGCCGAGGGATCGGCGGAAGCCGGCGCGGCTGGGGTAGACGATGGCGAAGGAGGCTTGGACGCCTCTTCCAGAATGGTCTCCAGCGGCTTGGAGACGGCCTGCTGCTTGAGAATTTCAGCGAGTTCCCCCGCCTTCAGTTCGCGGTCGATCTCCTGTTTGACCGAGACCAGGGTGCGTCGTGCCCGCCCGAGCCACATGCCGGCAACGCGGGCGAGCTTGGGCAGTCGCTCCGGGCCGACGACGAGGAGCGCGACGACCGCGACCATGATCAGTTCCGAGAAGCCGACGTCAAACATGATGGGTCAACCTGGTCTGTCGAGCGTGGTTCAGGTGCGATTCTTGTCCGTGTCTTGGCTGGTTTTCGACGTTGAAACCTGAGGACTGGCGGCCTGTCCGCTGGTCGGTTGCTCATCGTCGACCTTGTCATCCTTGTCTGCGTTCGCCATCGAGCTACGGAAGCTTTTGATCGCACTACCTAGATCGGAGCCGATATTTTTCAATCGCTTGGTGCCAAACAGCAACAAAACGATGATCAGGATGATTAATAACTGCCAGATACTGATGCCGCCGAGTCCCATGCGTTTCTCCGTCTCGCCACAACCGTGGACGAATTGATGTCAGGGTGGACTGTCGCGGGCCGATGGTCCGCGTCAGTCTTAAAGGATTGCCGCCAACCTATGACAGGTCGCTTGACGAGGCGCCAGATCATAACCGAACCAACTGCTGTCCGGAAGCGATGCACCGATGTTTGGTTGCGCAACGATGGTTGGATTCTAGCCGGGATTGAGAAAGGTCAGCGAAACCGCGTCCAGCGATGGCATCCGTGGTTTTCGAGTAAACTCGACTTCGTTCGCGCCATCCTCCGCCGTATTCACTCTGGACGCCGTTCAAGATGCGCATTCACCTCATCAGTGTCGGGCGTCGGATGCCCGGCTGGGTCGAGGCGGGCTACGCCGAGTATGCCAAGCGTCTGCCGCCCGAGTGCGCGCTGCATCTGGTGGAGATCGACCCGCTGCGGCGCGGCAAAGCGACGCCGCCGGCGCTGGCCCGCGAGGAGGAAGGCAGGCGCATCCTGAAGGCGATTCCCAAGGGGGCAGGCGTGGTCGCGCTCGATGTCCAGGGGCAGTGCTGGAGCACCGAGACGCTGGCGCGCTATCTCGGCGACTGGCTGTCCGAAGGCCATGACCAGGCCCTGCTGATCGGCGGTCCGGATGGACTCGCGCCGGAGTGTCTGGCACGGGCCAGGCAGCGCTGGTCACTGTCTGCTCTGACCTTTCCGCACCCCTTGGTACGGGTGATTGTGGCCGAACAACTCTACCGTGCCTGGAGTCTGATGCAGGGGCATCCTTATCATCGTGGCGGCTGAACACCAGATCTATCTTGCCTCCCGGTCGCCACGTCGGGGCGAACTGCTGACTCAGGTTGGGGTGCGGTTCGCGGTCATCGCCGCCGACATCGACGAGACGCCTCGGCCCGAGGAGTCGCCCACCGAGTATGTGCGCCGGATCGCGCTGGAGAAGGGCCGAGCGGGGAGATCCGTTCTGCCGGAGCGCGATGGTCGTCCCGTGCTGGCCGCAGATACCGCGGTGGTCAGCGAAGGGCATCTTTTGGGCAAGCCCCGCGATCGCGAGGATGCCGCGCGCATGCTGCGCTTGCTGTCCGGCCAAACTCATCGCGTTTTGACCGCGGTGGCCCTGATCGCGGGGGCGCGGGAGTGGGTCGAGATGAGCGAAAGTCGCGTGACCTTCCGACCGATCCGCGAGGAGGAAATCCGGCGCTACTGGCGCACCGGAGAGCCGCTGGACAAGGCCGGAGGCTATGGCATTCAGGGCCATGGGGCCTTGTTTGTCGCCGCGCTGGAGGGCAGTTACTCGGGAGTGATGGGTCTGCCGCTGTTCGAGACCGGACGCCTGCTGGAGCAGGCGGGAATCGAACTCCTGCCCGCGCAAGCCGTTTGATTCGCCCCCATCCGCCCGCTACCGTCATCACTGACAACTGACAACTGACAACTGACAACTGACAACTGAGACAACGATCCCGTGAGCGAAGAAATCCTGATCAATGTGACACCGCCCGAGACCCGGGTTGCCGTGGTCGAAAACGGCGTGGTGCAGGAGATCATCATCGAGCGTGCCGAGCGGAGCGGTCTGGTCGGCAATATCTACAAGGGCCGGGTGTGCCGGGTGCTGCCGGGGATGCAGGCGGCCTTCGTCGATATCGGCCTGGAGCGCGCGGCTTTTCTGCACGCCTCGGACATTCTCGGCGTCCAGGGCGAGCCGCGCGAGGATCATATCCACGAATTGGTGCACGAGGGCGACATGGTCGTGGTCCAGGTGGTCAAGGATCCGCTTGGTACCAAGGGCGCGCGCCTGACCACCAATATCTCGATCGCCTCGCGCTATCTGGTCTGCATGCCCGCGATGGCCAGCACCGGGGTGTCGCAGAAGATCGAGGATGAGGAGGAACGGCGTCGGCTGCGCGACATCCTGCAACGTTATGTCGACGCTCATGAGGGCGAGGGCGGTTTTATCGGTCGCACCGCGGCGGAGGGCGTCAGCGAGGAGGCGCTGTGCAAGGACATGGCCTTTCTGGCCAAATTGTGGCGCGGCGTGAAGCAGCGCTGCTCGGTGGTTAACGAGATCAGTCTGATCCATGACGATCTGCCGCTGGCGCTGCGCGCGCTGCGCGATCTGGTGACGCCCGAGGTGGAGCGCATCCGCATCGACTCCCGCGCCATGGTCGATAAGGCATTGCCCTTCGCGGCCAAGTACATCCCGGAGATTAAGGATCGCATCGACCACTATCAGGGCGCGCGTCCGCTGTTCGATCTGTACGGGATCGAGGACGAAATCAAAAAGGCGTTGCTGCGCAAGGTGAGCCTCAAGTCCGGTGGCCATCTGGTGATCGACCAGACCGAGGCCATGACCACCATCGATGTCAATACCGGTGCCTTCGTCGGACACCGTAATCTGGAAGAGACGATCTTCAAGACCAATCTGGAGGCGGCCCAGGCGATCTGCCGGCAACTGCGGCTGCGCAATCTCGGCGGGATCATCATCATCGATTTTATCGACATGACCGAGGACGAGCACAAGCGCCAAGTGCTGCGCGCGCTGGACAAATGCCTGGCCCGCGATCATGCCAAGACGCATATCACCGAGGTCTCGTCCCTGGGTCTGGTGGAGATGACGCGCAAACGCACCCGCGAGTCGCTGGAGCATGTTTTGTGCGAGCCCTGCCCCTGTTGCGGCGGGCGCGGTTCGATCAAGACCGCCGAGACCACCTGTTACGAAATCTTTCGCGAAATTCTGCGCGAATCGCGTCAGTTCGAGGTGGAGACCCTGCTGGTGCTGGCCTCGCAGGAGGTGGTCGACCGTCTCCTCGACGAGGAATCCGCCCATCTGGCCGAGCTGGAGTCGTTCATCGGCCGCCCGATCCGGCTTCAGGCGGAGGCGCTCTATACCCAGGAACAATATGACGTGGTGTTAATCTGATTGTATTCAGTTGGCCGTTGGCGGATTGAATTTGAAGCGATTTCCGGAAAGCGTCTTACCCATCGAGAGGCCGCCAAGCGTTGATTCCGGTTGAAACGTTCCCCGTAACCGCCCGAGGGCTTTAACGATCGCTTGCGCAAACCGGCTGAACCAATGCGTCGACTCAAACGTTTTTCCGCGTTTTTCCTGACGCTTGGCCTGGCGGCCTTGGTCGCCCTGGCCTTGCTGATGTCAGGGGCACGTCTGGCGTTGCCCTGGTTCGAGGGTTCTCGGGATGCGCTGGCGCAGTCCCTGAGCCAGCGGCTGGGCTATCGGGTGTCGATCGGCGCGCTGCATGCGCGACTCTCCGGTTTCGCGCCGCGTCTGGTTCTCGATCAGGTGCTCTTGTCCGATCCGCGCACCGGCGCCGAGGCGCTGCGCCTGAAGGCGGTGGAACTGGATCTGGATGTGCTGGGTTCCCTGCGCCTGGCGTCGCCCCAGTTCCGCCGCATGACCCTGGTGGGGGCGTGTCTGACGGTGGAGCGTACCCGCGATGACCGGCTGCGACTCGTCGGCTTCGAGGCATTGCAAAACGATGACCCAAGGATGCTAGAGCGGTTTCTGGGGCAGGGGCGTCTCAACCTCGTCGAGAGCGAGATTCGGTTTGTCGATGCCGGGCGGGGCAGGGCGCCGCTGCGTCTGACCGAGGTCGATCTGCAGCTACGCAACGCTGGCCGAAGCCATCGGCTCGATCTGTCCGCGCGTCCCGTTCCAGCCGCGCCAGTCCTTGACCTGGAGCCGAATGGCAGCGCCAGCCAGTTGCGCTTGAGCGCCCAACTGTCCGGAGCGCCGGCCGACCTTCGGTCCTGGAGCGGTCAACTCCAGGCCAGCCTCGCCGGGACCGATCTGGGCTGGCTGGCGCCGTCGGCGTTACTGAACGGGTGGACGCTCGCGACCGGAAGCGTCCGGCTCGAAAGCTGGCACCGGGTCCGCGCTGGCCGGCTGGAACAATCGCTGCTGCGAGTCGACCTGCTCGGGCTTTCGCTGCACCCCGGCGCCGCATCGTCCGAACCGGGCGGGAGACTTGACGAGTCCCGGCCGCTGACCCTGTCGCGCGTGCGTGCGCTGGCGCGCGTCCGGCCGCAAGACTCGGGTTGGCGGCTGGAGATCGCCGATCTGAACGCCAGCGTTGGCGGCGCCGATCTCTCGGATCTCGCGCTCGCTCTGCGTTTTAACGCCGAGGGGGCGGTCTCGCATCTCGCGCTCGCCGCCGACCAACTGGAGCTTGCCGAGGTCGCCGGGATCCTGCGCGCGAGTCCCTGGCAACTGCCCGAGTCGGCGGCGCGCCTGCTGGAGGCCCAGCCGCGAGGGCGGGTGACCGATCTGCGGTTGCGGGCCGAGGGGCTGCCGCCCCGTCAGCAAGACCGGCCGTTGCGCTGGCAGGTATCGGCGAAGCTGTCCGAATTCGGCTGCGAGCGGACGGACGCCGCGCCTGGATTCGCGGGGCTCGGCGCCCGTCTGTCGGCCGATCAGGATGGCGGCGCGCTCCAGCTTAGCGCCACCGGGTCGTCCCTGGATCTCAGTCCGCTCTTCAGCGAGCGACTGAACCTGGATCGGCTCAGCGGACGGCTGGACTGGCGGCGCGATCCGACCGGCGTCTGGCAAGTGTCCGGTCGCGATCTCCATCTGGAGAACGCCGATCTGGCCGGGCAGGTCCGCTTCGGACTGACGCTGCCGCCGGCATCCGATCCCGATCGCGGCGGCGGTCCCTTCCTGGATCTGCGCGCGCGTTTTCACGACGGCGATGCCTCCCATGTCCGCACCTATCTGCCCGTGGGCATCATGCAACCGGAGCTGGTCGGCTGGCTGTCCGAGTCGATCGTCGCGGGGCGCGTGACCGAGGCCGATCTGGTGCTGCGCGGGCCGCTCGCCGATTATCCCTTTCGCCAGCAGCAGGGACGGTTTGAACTGCTCCTGGCCTTCGAGGATTTGCTGCTGGAGTATCAAAAGGGTTGGCCGCCCATCGCGTCGGCCGCCGGGCAACTGCGCTTTCTCAATCAGGGGTTGGACATTCGGGTCGAGCGCGGTCGTCTCTACGACAGCGCCTTTTCGGGCGGGCAGGCGCGGATCCCCGATCTCTGGGGGGCGGAGCGCATGCGTATCCACGGCGAGGCGCAAGGGCCATTTTCCGACGGTCTGCGCACGCTGAAGGAGACGCCGCTCGCCAATCCTCTGGGGCGACTGGCCGACGTCATGTCGGTCAGCGGCGATTCGCGGCTCGCGCTCGATCTCGATCTGCCACTGGTCAAGGATGGGCATCTGGGGGTCGCGGGCCAACTCACCTGGCCCGCGCCGGCAACCCTGAGCATCCAGGGCACGCCCTTCAGTCTGTCAGAGCTGGGCGGAACCCTGAAGTTTACCGAGAAGAGTCTCGACGCCGAGGCGCTGACGGCCCAACTCTGGGGACAGCCGGTCCGCCTGTCCATCGCCACCGAGGGCGCGGACGAGCCCGCCACCTCGCGCACCCGGATCGGCGCGCGGGCACGCACGCCGGTCGCCGAGTTGGCGCGGCGCTTCCCCAACCCGACGTGGGCAAGCCTGAGCGGCGCGCTCGATTGGGATCTGGCGGTACGCTTGAAAAATCGCGAGGTTGGCGAGGCGTTGCTAACCCTCGACTATCGCCTGTCCTCCCGCTTGCAGGGTCTGTCCATCGCGCTGCCGCCGCCATTGGGCAAACCGGCTCCCGCCGCGCGGGATCTGGAATTGGCCGGAACCCTGACGCCGGGTCGGTCCCTGGAGATGGCCGGTCATCTTGGCGATCTGGGGGGCAATCTGCGCCTGGATCTGGAGCTGGACGCGCCCCGTCTGACCGGCGCGCATCTGCGGCTGGGCGCAACCTCGGCACCCGCGCCGGAGCGGGCTGGCGTCTTCCTCGATGGCGCGCTGAAGGAGCTTGACCTGGCGGCCTGGACGGAGTGGTTCGCGTCCATGCAGCCGCCTTTGGGCGCGGCTTCCGGGTCCGCGCGGGCGGAAGACGGGACGCCTGAACTGGCCGGCGTGCAACTGCGGATCGACCGTCTGCGCCTGGGCGAGCTTGAGCTGCACGGGCTGGCGCTCGACCTGGCCCCGCCGACGGATGGCTGGGATCTTCGGGTGAGCGCCGATGAGCTCGCCGGGCGGATTCGTTTCCCGCCGACGGTGGAGCGTCGCCCGCTGAATCTGGAGTTGGAGCGGCTGGATCTGCGGCCCCTGCTGTCGCGATCCAAGGACAGCAAACAGACGCGCGTGGCGGACACCAAAGGGGGGCGGTCCATGAAGCTCCCCGCGCTCGATCTGCGGGTGAGCGAGCTGCGCTGGGGCGACGCCTCGCTGGGCCGGCTCGATCTGGGGCTGCGTCACGATCCGCTGGGCATCCGGCTACCGCGCCTGACCCTGAATGGCCGCCTTCTCGACCTGAGCGGCGAGGGCGAGTGGCGGCGCTCCGGCGAACGCGGACACAGCCGAATCGCACTGGCGCTGAAGGCACCGGATCTGGGCGCGCTTCTGCATGTGCTCGATGACACCAGCGGGCTGGAGGCCGGTCAGGTCACGGCGACGCTGCAATTGACCTGGCCGGGTGAATTCGGCGCTTTCGACTGGCCGAAAGCCGACGGCAACATCGCGCTTCAGGTGGGAGACGGGCGGCTGCTGGAGGTGGAGCCAGGACTCGGACGGGTGCTTGGATTCCTGAATTTCGCGGCACTGAATCGGCGCCTGGCGATGGATTTTACCGATCTCTATGGGCAGGGTTTCGCCTTTGAAACCATGGGCGGGCGAATCACGCTCGGCGACGGCAAAGCCGGTGTTGACGGCTTCGCCATCGACGGACCGGCGGGCAAGGTCATGGTCGAGGGCCTGACCGATCTGGTGGCCCAGCGCTTCGATCAGACGGTGACGGTCGAACCCAAGCTCGGTTCGAGCGTCGCGTTGGCGAGCGCGGTCGCCGGCGGCCCGGTGGTCGGCGCCGCCGTCTATCTGGTCGACCGGGTGGCGGGCAACCCGATCGATCGACTCGGTCGCTATCGTTATCGGGTGACCGGACCCTGGAGCGAGCCCGCCTTCACGCGCCTCGGCTGGGAGCCGCTGATCGGCGCGAGTGCGATCGGCGAGGACGCCGAAGCGTCACCGCCCACGACCGAAACGAACCTGTTTCTGGATTTGGAATGAGCTTCCGGTTTCGGGGTGGTGGGTCTGGTGGTATCGTTCCAACAGTGTCGCGGTTCCCGCCGCTCCGTCTTGCACCGTTGTCAAAACCCGGCCTTGGCTGGCGCGGCGGGTCCAGGGACTGGTATCCGCGTCACTGGAATCGATTCAGCAGCCGATTAACAGCCGGTCCGATACGCCCTTGCGAGCGTCGGACCGAGCGGTGAACATCATGACAAAAAAACTCAAGCTCGGCGCGGTCCAGATGGCGACCGGTCCCAATGTCAACGCCAATCTGTTCGAGGCGGAGCGTTTGATCAAGGAGGCGGTCGACAACGGTGCCAGTCTCGTCGTCCTGCCGGAAAATTTCGCCTTCATGGGCAAGCACGGCCAGGACCAACTGGCGCTGCGCGAGACGGATGGCGAGGGCCCGCTTCAGTCGTTTCTGTCGCGCCTTGCCAAACAGCATGGCATCTGGCTGGTCGGCGGCACCATCCCGATGGTGGCCGAAGACCCCAGCAAGGTGCGCGCGGCCTGTCTGGTCTACAACGAACAGGGCGAGCGCATGGCCCGTTACGACAAGATCCATCTCTTCGATGTCACCCTGCCGGGGGTTGACGAGCGCTATCACGAATCGGCTTCCATCGAGGGTGGCAATCAACTGGTAGTGCTCGATAGTCCGTTCGGGCGTCTCGGGATTGCGGTCTGTTATGATCTGCGTTTTCCCGAACTGTTTCGGACGATGCTCGACAGTAGCGTCGAAGTGCTGGCCATCCCCTCCGCCTTTACCGCGATCACCGGCAAGGCGCACTGGGAGACCCTGGTCCGCGCCCGCGCTATCGAAAATCTGGTCTATGTCGTCGCCGCGGCGCAGGGCGGTTTTCATCTGAACGGCCGCGAGACCCATGGACACAGCATGATCGTCGATCCCTGGGGTACGGTGCTGGCGCAGGTCCCGCGCGGACGCGGCTGCATCTGCTGCGCGGTCGACCAGGAATTCCAGAGTTCGGTCCGGCGCAACTTCCCCACCATCGATCACCGGCGTTTGAAATGCGCCTTTTAAGCCTTGTTCCTGATGAGAGAGCCGTTCCCCGCCTATGAATGACCCGATTGCCATTGCCCGCGACAGCATCCTGGCCCCCGCCGGTCTCGTCGAACACGATCTTGACCGTCTGCTGGGCCGCCTGACCAGTTCCGTGGTGGATGCGGCGGATATCTACTTTCAGTCCAGCCGGCTCCAGTCCTGGGTGCTTGAGGACGGCATCATTAAGGATGGCAACTTCAGTATCGAGCAGGGGGCCGGGCTGCGGGCCGTCAGCGGCGAGAAGACCGGGTTTGCCTATTCGGACGAACTGCAATTCCCGGCCCTGGCGCAGGCCGCCGAGGCGGCGCGTTCAATCGCCCGTGGCGGTCAGGAGGCGCGGGTCAAGGTCGGCCATGCCTTGAGCGAGCGGCGGCTTTACGCCCCGATCAACCCGATCGAGAGTCTGGCCGATCCGGAGAAGGTCGCGCTCCTGCATCGGGTGGACGAAGAAGCGCGTCGTCTCGATCCGCGCGTGCGCGAGGTGACCGCCAGCCTGGTCGCGGCTCAGGATACCGTGCTGGTGCTCGCCGACGATGGCAGTCTGGCGGCGGACATCCGTCCGCTGATCCGCATGAGCGTGAACGTCATCGTCGAGCAGGACGGGCGGCGCGAGCAGGGTTCCAGCGGCGGCGGCGCCCGCACCGATCTGGGGTATTTTCTGGCCGAGGATCGCGCCCTGGGTTATGCCCGCGAGGCGGTGCGTCTGGCCCTGACCAATCTGGATGCCGAGGACGCGCCCGCCGGAACCATGACCGTGGTGCTGGGCGCCGGCTGGCCCGGCGTGCTGCTGCACGAGGCCATCGGCCACGGACTCGAAGGCGACTTCAACCGCAAGGGCAGTTCGGCCTTCGCCGGGCGCATCGGCGAGCGAGTCGCCGCGCCGGGCGTGACCGTGGTCGACAATGGCACCCTGGAGGGCCGGCGCGGCTCGCTCAACATGGATGACGAAGGCACCATCACCCAGAACACGGTGTTGATCGAGGACGGCATCCTGCGCGGCTACATGCAGGACAAGCTCAACGCCCGGCTCACCGGCAGCGCGCCGACGGGCAACGGCCGGCGCGAATCCTACGCCCATCTGCCCATGCCGCGCATGACCAACACCTATATGCTGGCCGGCCAGCACGACCCCGCCGAGATCATCGCCTCGGTCAAGAAAGGTCTGTATGCCGTCAACTTCGGCGGCGGTCAGGTCGACATCACCTCCGGCAAGTTCGTCTTCTCCGCCAGCGAAGCCTATCTGATCGAAAACGGCAAGATCGGCCGCCCGGTCAAGGGCGCGACCCTGATCGGCAACGGACCGGACGTGCTGACCCGCGTCAGCATGATCGGCAACGATCTGAAGCTCGACGAAGGCGTTGGAACCTGCGGCAAGGAAGGTCAAAGCGTGCCGGTCGGGGTGGGGCAGCCGACCTTGCGGGTGGATGCGCTGACGGTGGGCGGGACATCTCAATAAGCCGCGGAAGAGCCCCGCGAATCCAACCCCGCCCGGAGTCCCGTATCGCTGCGGAGGGTTGTGCTGCGCTTGGTCACCCGAATGGACGGTGGATCTTTAGCCGACCGTGGCGCAACGGCTCCAGATCACCACAACCGTTCAATCCCAAAGCCGTCGAACAGGCTCTCATTGCTGACCAGGGTCAGCCCTTCGATCTGGGATTGCGCGATGAGCATGCGGTCGAACGGGTCGCGGTGCTCGCCCGGCAAGAGTCCGGCGCGGCGCGCGTGTTCAACGGCGATCGGAAGCGAAGCGAATTGCTGCTCGGCCAAGATTTCGCTGAACCGATCTGCGACCTCGATCGCGCCGGGGAGTTTCCCGATTCTGACTTTGGTGGCGATCTCCCAGGCGGAGGCCGCGCTGACGATCACTTGGTTGTCCGATTCGCCGATCGCGGCCTGCGCGGTCACCGGCAATCGATGATCGCCATCGAGCCACCAAAGCAGTGCGTGGGTGTCGAGCAAGAGGCGCATCGGTTACTCTTCCCATGCCTGTAATTCTGCTTCAGGCAGGGGCTCGAAAAAACGCCCGTCCACGCGCGCGCGGCCACGCAACGCACCAAACCGCCGGCCGGAGGTCGCGGGCTGAATGGCGGTTAGCCGGGCAACCGGAATGCCCGCCTTGGCGATGATCACCTCTTCGCCCCGGCTCGCCTGCTCGATGAGCTTGGATAATTGCGTCTTGGCGTCGTGAATATTGACTTGCAGCACGATTTTGCTTGACACTCGTTTAGCTAACTCACGTTTCGGAGTTGAAGTTCGCCATGGCGATCGTCTCAGACCTCCATAGAATCAGTCTCTGCGCCCTCCAAT
>NZ_CAIPNF010000014.1 GCF_903866365.1 uncultured Thiocystis sp. | reverse complement strand
CAAAAGCCATGCAATAGTTTGTTGGCGTCGATTATAATTAAGTTTATTATTAGAGTTAATTTAATCGATAGCGGTTTGTATTTTTTATAGCCAAGTTAATAATTAGTGGCTTTCTACAGTTAATTCTGTTGAAGTACTTACTTGCTCGGTCGACCGTACCAGCCGTGTCATCTCTACGGACAAGGAAAATTTAAAACCTTGTTGCCAGTCGTCGACTGCGCGTTAATTACGCCCGCCGAACAAGCCCACTTACAGTGCGTCCGCAGTCGTCGGCGTTTATCCCACCTCGCATGTATCCCCGCTCGCGCCCCAGGACACGTTTGAGCTTTCTCCCGGTTGGCTGTCCGCCGCGTAGGGCTTTACAGAAAAAGCCCACGCACCGCTCGGCGGGGTTTGCTGTGCGATGCGCTGCCGCACGAAATTGGGAATTTTCACAAAGAAGCAAAGCCCGCCCGCGAGGCCCCGGACCCTCTCCGCTCAATCCGCCGGCCTTCGGAATATGAGTCGGTCGCACCAAGTCGCCTGCGCCACGAACTCCAATTCTCTCGATTCGCTCCAGGGTCGAGAGGCCCCGTCATGATGACACGTCGCTTCGTCAAGGTCCGCGACGAAATTAACCCAGCGCTGATTATTTCTTTGTGCGGTTTAAAAGCGAAAAGGACAGCGAGAGGTTGAAAGTAGCGGCTCGCTGACCATCGATCAACGACGATCCGCATTATTTATCACAAGTATTCCATCGGGTAGCGATTGCCCACGAAACCCGCTTTGCGACGCACGGCTGTTTGTGGTGCGAGCACGTTTCTTTTCGCTGACGATGTTCCAGGATCTCTCCCCACGGCGAAGAAACAAAGTCATGAGATCGCTCTCAATGGAAGTGGGAGCCGAGAGACCGCTGCGCGCTGAATATTTGTGAATCAACCGCCATCAACACAATTAAAAAAAGAAACTTACCTCCAATCAATTTATTAAGCCATCTTAGAACGCTTAGATATAAATAATATGATCGTTAAAATTCAACAATTGAAGAGGGTAATGCCGAGCGAGAGGACATGTGGAGCGACGTCAAAAGCAAGAAACCAACATGGGTGATGGCATGCGATCGATCACAAGACAGGAAAAATTCTCGCCGATGTTTTTGGAGAGAGAGGCGATGCGGTTTGTTTAAAATAAAAGATCCTTCTTAAGCCATTCGGAATTACTTATTTCTATACAGACAACTGGGCGCCTACGAGCGTCATCTCCTCTCTGAAAAGCAGGGGATCGGTAAAATCAGTCCTCAAATCATCGAACGGAAACATTTGACCCTCAGAACCCGTCTTTAACAGTTAGCCAGAAAAACGCTTTGTTGTTTCAGACTCGAAACCAGGCACGAAATTGTCATCGGCTTTTTCAAGAATCGAGATGGAGTTTTGCCGCTGCGCGTGATATCCCAGGTTTGGAGCACGACACGGCTTACGGGTTGTCAACGACCCTGAAAGAGTCGCGAGTTATTCGCAAGCTTAAACTGTATCGGTCCCCGTCGACGCAGAAAACCAGACCCGATAGTTTCAGCATCGGTGGTTAACCGCTCGACGCTGAGGACCGATCAGGTCTGGTTCGTGAACGCTCAAGCATCGCTCAGAACAATCAAAGAGCAGGCTCGTCTCGTCGACGAGCGAAGGGGGCGCGCTCATGATCGACAGCGGTCGAAATCCGACAAAGTGTCTGGTGGAGATGGCGCCCACCGACGCGGACAGACGCCTAGAAAATGAGGAAAGACGCAAAGAATGCCTGGTTAGATCGATCGGCGCGGTTTTTCGAGGTCGGCGGGGGGGCTCATGTTTGAACCTATATAATCTATAGGGCTCTGCCTAGCGTTTCGCTGCTGGAACCGCAAACAAGGACTTTATCATGGTTTGATGATAAACGCCCTTTTTCTTGTTGAGCACCCAGGGTGAGCGCGTATAATTTTTTCTGAAATCAATAAAATCAAACAGTTAAGATGCGAGCTTCACAATACATATGAACTGTAACTTATTGATTTATAGGGGTACGCGCTCGCCCTGGTTGAGCACCGTCGTTAATTCGGGGATAAAATTTAACAACTGTTGTAGCGGTACGTCCTTGTACGGATAGTTTGGACCGAGCTGAGAGGTTAAAAAAGTATCGCATTTCTGGATGTACGTATCCCGATGCCTGTCTGGCTTATTGTCTTTCTCCAGCAAAACTTTGCCGACCTGTGTCTTGGTTGGTTTCGGGTGAAAGGTCATGTGCTTGGTCAAAAATGCGCAGAGGTCATAGTCGATTAAATGTTGGAGTACACACAGGTTTTTATTTTGGCAGACTTTCTTGCCGATCAATCGGTACTCAAAGTGGGTGCGGGGTCGTTGGTCATTTTGAGTCGTTTTTGGCTGCATACGACAATAGAGAACCGGGACAATTTTATGTGTTTTCCGGTCGGAAAAATAATAGGTTCCTTTGACATTGCTAAACGCGTAGCCATGGCGCGAAGAGTGCCGATACCCATCCGCGACGAGGCGCTGTAATTCCCACGCTTGCTCCTCTGAGGCGACAATCCAATCACAGGCGATCTCCACGCGACTGATAAAATAATTGCAGGCAAAGTCGTCTAGTACTTTTTGAACGAGTTTTAAATGCGCAAGGGTCGGCTGGTACAGCGTGATCTGTTGTCGCATCACACTGTTATATTGGCTCATCGGCTTAATGATCGCGTCGATTTTCCCGTTGGTTTCTTCAATTTGGCGTTGGACGGCGCCCTCAAAAAGCGGGCGATCGGTATCCAGCCAAATTTGGATCTCGTCGTAGTATATCTCCCGGCCAAGGACGAGTAATTCGATCTGCTTTTTTAGCTCTCTCGCGTGCATAAGTCGATACCCAATTGAGCGTGATGCGGCTCACTCGCCGTGTGAGCATTAAATTGTCGCTCGTGTTTAACCTTTCTTGGATAACAAGAACACCAATAATCGCGTTCTCGTTCGCGCTAACTCGCTTCAGCAGAGCGTGGCGCGGGTTATTGTGTTCGTCCCGATTTGTTTTCCAGTTTTTTGCGCGGAAACAGTGGCAGCCGACACCCGGCTGCCGCGTGAGACGGCGCGCTGATCGCCGTCTCGGGTCGACGGTTTCGCATGGCGCGGCTATTTAGGCTGGCCTGAACCGGTGAGCGCATTCATAAAATCCCGGCGTTTCCAATAATTCCGCCCGCGGATGGTCATGGGTAGCGGGATAATTCCCGCTTTTCTCCAACGCCAGAGCGTCATATCACTAATTCCGCCAGCGAGGTTTTTCGCTTCGTTTTGAGTAATAAATCGATCGCAAGGCAACGCGGTCGGGTCGGTCATCGCAAAATCCTCAAGCAGTCCGTTATTCGATCAAAAACGTGCGGTTCCGAATCGCGACTCGGCGCCGATTCCGCTCGCCCATTGGGTGGCTTCGGCGCGTTCTCACGATTCATCCCGTCTTGACCGGGTTCTGCTGAGCGGTCGATTGATTGCGCTAAACATTTTTCGGAGGGGCGGCGGTTGCCGCGAAGCCGTAGTAATTCCGTGCAAGCGCGCGGACGCTGGCGACCCAGGCAGCTCGCGCCTGCCACATTTCATTTATTCTTTTTTAATGTTCAGGGAATTAAATGGGGCGTTTTGTCAGGCAGAAAAAAACCTCGGCGCGGGGGAGGGCGTCGAGGCGGTCGATTGACGGGTGGCCCGTGCAGCGATTCAGGCGATGCCCGTCGCGCGCCTGTCGCTGGTTGCCACGCGGTGTCGGCGAGGCTCGCTCCCCACCTGCTCGCAGGGTTGGAGCGGGTGGCCTTGGTTCAGTGCCGAAACCTCTGCGACGCGGGTTGCCGACTCAACGCGGCTGGAGACGGCATCGCGGTTATATCGGGACGGTTACCACAGCGGGTCTCGCGGCGTCTTCCCGTCGGGCCTTGCGCCCGGATCCGCTCCGGGCTTCTGCTGCGTTTCACCCACCACGCGAAGCACGTAGTCGGCCCACTGGGTAAACGCCTTGTCACGCTCGTCTAAATAGAGTGCGCGGTTGTACGTGCCCGCGACACCGGAGCGCACGCCAGAGACATGATTAATCATGGTTTCGATAATGTGCGGCGGGATCGCCAAATCCTCCGCCATGCGCGTCGCCAGCGTTCGGCGAAGATCATGCAGCGTCCAGGCGGAAATGTTGATGCGTCCATCGAGACGTTTTTTACTCCGACTCCATCCCGAAAACGGACGCGGGCCACCGCTGGTAAAGACGAAATCGCTGGTGATATTGGTTGCCTTTTGTTCCGCGTGGCGTTCTTTCAGCAGGGCCAGTACGGGTTCCGATAAAGGCACGAAATGCTCGCGCTTATTCTTTGTGCGGTGCGCGGGCAACGTCCACTGCCCGGCGTCTAAATTAAGTTCTGGCCACCGCATGCCGGCCACCTCATCCCGGCGCTGCCCGGTCAGCAAGAGAATTTTGACGATGGTCGCGAATAAATCGCCTTTATTGGATTGCGTGGGGGCGATGCCTTGCCAAACGGCGCGCAGCTCGTCCAGACTCAACACGCGTTCCCGCGATTTCTCGGCACCGGGCTTTTTAATTTTGTCGGTCGGATTCTCTTGAATCATGTCGCGATCCATGGCCCAGCCGAAAAACATGGAGAGATACGCGAGGGTGCGATTCGCCATCACTTCGGCACCCCGCGCGACGAGCGTATCCAAGACGTCCAGGACGTCGCGGCGGGTGATCTTAGCCACTGGTCGATGTTGCCAATTGGCAAAGAGATCTGAATTCAAAACGCGTTTGATTTCTTGCAGGGTGCGCGGCGCCGGTTGGCGGTTTTGCCGTCCCCGATATTTCACGAAGAATTCATCGCGGACCACCGCAAAGCTGTTGCGGCTTTCTTTTTCCAGCTCGGCGCGTTGCTCTTGGCGCACGGCCGCCGGGTTTTCACCGCGCTCGGCGCGTGTCCGTGCTGCCGTCGCCAACTGGCGTGCCTCGGCCAGACTGACGGTGGGGTATTTGCCCAGGGTAATGCGCTGCTGCTTCCACGTTCCGGCCTGTAGGGTGCGGAGAATCATGACCCATGAGCGGGCACCAGAGGCCGATATCCGGATACCCAATCCTGGGGTAGTCGTATCCCAATGTTCGATGCGGTCAACGCCCGTGGGGGGCTTAAGGCGCTGGACAGCGGCATCGGTGAGTCGCGTGGTCGGCATGGTGGCTCCATAGCCTGTCAGGTGGGCTGAGGCGGGGTTTACCCCGGTTCTCCGGGTAACAGCCAGGGTAACAAACAGGTGCGTTATAGGCTGTTACCCAAAGTGACTAACAGCCTATAACATACGCGATAAAAGTCAATGGATCAGGCAGTTTAGAGCAGCCGACCATGCTGATAATGTTAGGGTGTGATAGGCTCTGATACCCTGTTTTCGCTGAATGGGGTTCAGGTGGTCGGAGGTTCAAATCCTCTCGCCCCGACCAATAAAAACAAGCGGTTAGCTGGGAAATCAGCTAACCGTTTTGCGTTTCTGCCGGAAAAATCATTTTGTAGTCGCGTCTGTAGTCGCGTGCGACTTCCGCATGGATATCCGACCGACGTCTGGACAACCGATCCGTCATCGATTCCTGTCTGTCCTTTCCCGCAGCGTGCATTCCCAGACGATCAGGATCCGCCAGCCGGCCAGACTCAGGGCGCTCGTCGCACGGCTGTCACGCGCGATTCCCCGGAGCTTGTTCCGGTTCTCCCCGAACTCACGCTTGTGTGGCCAAAAATTTGGGAACGGATACGACGGCGAGCCAGCATAACCTCCGCTGCGTTTGATCCCAGGGTTTCGCCCCGTCATGGCTCCCTCCCGCATTCCAAGCGATCAGACTCGCACGCTGATGAAGCTGTCTGGAACACACCCAGACGCATCTTGTGGACAGGCGTCCGGCGCGAACAGACGCCCATTCCCCGGCGTCCAACGAGGGCGACTATTACGCCACTTGTTTTGTGCCAGTTCTATGGTACTAATGCCATCCGTGACCAATACCGCCTTCCCCGAACCCAGCTACCCCCTTGCCCAGCTCTGCGTTCTCGCTGAGCTGTCTGCTCGCACGGTAAGGTACTACATCCAACTCGGCCTGGTGGACCGGCCCAAGGGGGAGACGCGCGCGGCCCGCTATGGCGCCGTCCAACTGGAGCAACTGCGGCAAATCAAACGCTGGACGGCGGCGGGGGTCTCCCTGGATCGAATCCGCTCGCTGCTCCAGGGCGAACCGCCACCGGTGCCGCCACGCCCTCCGGCGCTCGGGTCGGTCAGCGTCCGCAGTCATCTGACGGTCGCGGAAGGCGTGGAGGTGGTGATCGATCCGGGGCGAGCCGGTCTGACGCCCGAGCAGGTGCGCGTCTTCGCGCGGGGCGTGATGGATGCCTTCGCCTTAACGATCGCCAAGCCACCCGCCGACACCGACGCGAAACCATAACAGCCGCAGTGGACAGGAGCCCAATCACACCATGACGCTCATCAAACACGCTTACGTCATCGTCTGGCCCGAGCAACTCGTCTCCATCGGTGAGGCATTGGCACAGGCCGACCTTGACGCGCTGCGAGTCCAGGTCGAACGCTTTCCATCACCCGAGGTTGCGTTGTTCTATCGCTCCGATCCGTCGGAGCCAGACTACTTTACACGTATCACGGCCTATCGCGTCGTCATGCCCTTGCTCTATTATCTGCTGCAATTCGAAGTCCGACGCGATCTGCCGCCCTTCGATCTGCATCGCGTCTGTCACGATGTCCAGGCTCTTTCCGTTCAAGATCTCGCTCGACTGGGTATCCGGATCGCCACAGGCTCCTTCCCCGGTAACGTTTTCGGCAGGGATCCGGGGTCCGTCTTTGCGGCAAGCGTCGCGGACAAGCAAGCGATTCTGCGTCAGTTGCAGCATCTCGACCTGCCGTTCCGCTATCCCGACAGGGTTTCCAGGAGGGTTATTCCGAGCGAGACCGGCAGCCCGCTCGACATTCTGCTGGGTCGGTTGATCGAGAATCCAATCCGGGATCAAGCTTGGTGTGTCGATGAGGTGCCGGGGGTGACCCGCAACCCGTTCAACCATCTGCTGGTTCAGTTGATTCAGCCTTCGAGCCGGGATCAGGCCTGGAGTTTTGGCCTGCTGGACCAGGCATTGCAAATGGGCGCGGTGATGGATGCCACAACCCTCTACCAGTTGGGTCGCGCGAACGAGGCATGGTATCGCCACTTGAGTGCGCGGATGCCCTCTGAAGTCGTCTTGGAGGCGTGTGGCCTTTCTAACTCGGAACAGCGCGGAATTTGCGAGTCTCCCCAAGTCATCACCTTGATCAGGGGAGGACGTTTGGCCCCGCCGGAGCGATCCGGCAAGGATGGCTGGCTTCAGGTTGCTTTGTCCATACAGGTCGGGACGCCAGAGCGCGCCCGCTTTGTGACCTGGCTGGTGCGCGAAGGCGGGCAGGATGTCAATCACCGTGGGGAGAACCTGAGTTCCCCCTTGAAACTCGCGGTCTACCATCGCGAACCCGAGCTGACCCAGTGCCTGATCGACCTCGGCGCCGACCTGAACCTGGCGGACTATCGAGGCGATACGCCCCTGCACTGGGCCGCCTGGCTGGGCTACGCGGAACTGGTCGAGCGACTGGTCCGCAACGGGGCTGACACGCAGGTGCGCAACCATCGAGGGAAGACACCGAAAGAGGTCGCGGAGGATTTTCAGCAGACGACGATCATGCGCTTTTTGACGGACTCTGGCATTCCCGACAGAAAACTCGATCAATGAGCAACCATGCGGATTCATGACGCTGGGTCCGGATTCCAAAGCTAACCCGCCGATTTCAACGCGGCGTCGCGTCCTGACTCAGCGCCCCGTCATCGCGTCGGGCCGGTTGTCCAGAACGATCTCCCCGGCCCGCAGGAGGCGCTGGCGGATCTCGGGCCGATCGATGTTGCCCGCCGCGATTTGGACGAAATCGTCTCCGACGAGAATGTAAAGCCCGCCGGTGGCGATGAAGGCGGCGTCTCCCAGCCGGTCGATCTCCGTGCGTGTCGCCATGGCCTCTCGGGTGTTCTAGAAGATGTCCGCTGGACTCGGCCCTGGTCGAGGCACGTCATCGGGTTGGGTGAGCGAGACCTGAACGAAGGCCACCGGATCGCCGCCGACCGTCTCATACGCACAGAGTTGAGTACCCAGCGGCACCAGAAGACTTCTCACCGGCAGACCGACCGGTCCGCCGAGCAGGGTTTCCAGCTCGTGGGGCGGCAGCAGATCGCAAGGGTCGGTCCGAGACGGATCCAGGCGGGTGCCGGTGTCCGTGTCCGTATGCCGGGGATCGGTCAAAAAGAACGACAGGATCAACAGCGTCAGGAGCGGGGGGAATTTGGGTGACTCGATCATTTTGCCATCCATTTGGCCAGCAAGGCTTTTTTGCGAGAAGAGCGTTCACGCGGATCGAGTCGTTCATCCTGATTCGCCAGGCACTCCGCCCGCTCGATTTGCTCGGACAAAGGCCAATAGGAACGTCCATCCTTGGCCATGTTCCAGGGATCACTCGACTCGCGCATGAGGCAAGTCAAATGCTCAGCGAAACCTTCAGGCGTGGCGGTCGCCAGGACACGACGTTCGCGTGCCCGCCAGCGACGATGCCATAACGCCTTCTCCCGACGCTCGCTACGACACGTCGTGTGGCTAAACACCGGGGTATGGAGACGGCTGCGGGCCATGATCCTCTCCGTTCGTGTGATCCCAAGGTCTCCGCAGCCCGCGTCACTGCGTCAAGCCCCTGCCGAGGTGACGGCAACCGTGCTGCCGAAACGCCGCACTGCTAGACCGGACTGGCGATGTGACCCCATGCGAACACCTGCGACGTGAGCAACAGCAGCAGGCAGAACACCGCCGTGCGTGACCGGATTAACTTAAGACAGAACATGCGCATGTTGGATCTCCTGATGTGTCTTGACAACCGAGTGATCGAGAATGGTTTTGAGTAAACCACGGCGATTGGAAATCTCCTTGAGTGAATTAAAAAAACGGGTGAAGCGATCCGTTCCGATCGCTTCGAGCAGCATCACCCCAGAGTGTTCCATGTCATCCCGTCCAAGATGCGCACACGCGGTCTCGAAGGCGTTCTGGAGATAAATGGTATTCTGCTTGCCATCGACTTTATACAGACCGAGCAACCGATCGATGATCTCCCGCGCCCCTTGGATGCGCTCCGGCGATCCCATCGCATACAATCGCTCACAGCGGCACCCAAGCTCCTCGTTCTGGATTGCCCTGAGGAGCGGCCGATGCTGTTCGAGCACACGTCCATCGACCCGCGCCGCCGCTTCCACGAACCGCGTCTCGGCCAAGCGGCAGTAGCGATGGGCGGCGGCGGAGGCTTGGCCTCTCGTCACTGCGAAAACAATGGCCGAGAAATGGGCCTGGTAAGCCCCGGCGAATGAATGCCCCATGTCGACTGATTCCCTTGTGTCCGCCAGGTAAGCTGCGGCAGCCTCCGCTTGCGTATCCAGTCCAGCTTCCAGGGCGGCCCTGATCAGTTCGACGAGAGGGGTGCGATAGATCGCGTACCGCTGATCCTGGAACAGGTCGCCCAGATCGCGCTCCAGCGTCATGCGCCGGGACAGCGCGCGCAACTGGTTCAGATGATGCGGATTCGGCCACCCCCTGGAATCCCCCGGCTGATGCCGCCGCTCCCACAACTGCACCGTGGAGTAAGCCACGTCCAGCGCGTCGGCCAGCGCTTGCTGAGTAAAACTCTGCTCCCGACGCAGGCGTTTTAGCCAGATCGGAAAGAAGGCTTCGGTCGACGCGCACAGGCCCCGGCGATGCTCCTGACTCTGCTCGAAGAGGACGTCCAACCAACTTGCTTCACTAGTCTCCATGATCTCCAGCACCTCGGTCGCGATTCGGGGCAAGCATACGACACCCCCGATCCTGGCAACAACTAGCCACTAAGCGTAGCGAACGGGTGGGACGCGAGCGGCGTCGGGGCTAGCCTGTCCAGGCCCGATCACTCTCTGGAACCAACGCATGTTTGCCTCGTTTTTCCCCCAACCTCGGCGGCTTTTCCTCTCCGCGCTCGCCTGGGCCGCGCTGTGCGTCCTTGTCTGGTACCGCCTCGGCGCGGCGTTCGGCGCTCCCGCGCCCGCCGAGGACGCGGCTCCCATCATCGGGCTGGGCTTCTTTGTCACGCCGGAGTTCCTGGGTTTCTATCTCTATTACGCGCTGGCCACCGCCCTGTTCACAGTCGTCTGGTTCCGGATCGATCCGCACCCCTGGCGCGGGTGGTCGATCCCCGGCTCGGCGCTGATTCTCTTCTCCACCTACTTCTCGGTGCAGGTCTCGGTGGCCATCAACGAGTGGCGTCGACCCTTCTTCGACGCGGTGCAGAACGCCCTGTCCGGCGATTCCGGCGTGACCTCCGGCGCGCTCTTTGCGCTCCTGCTCGACTTCGCCGGGATCGCCTTCGTCGCCATCCTGGTCTCTGTCGTCACCCACTTCTTCGTCAGTCACTATGTCTTCCGCTGGCGTACCGCGATGAACACCTACTATGTCGCCCGCTGGGACACGGTGCGGTCCATCGAGGGTGCCGCCCAGCGCATCCAGGAGGACACCATGCGGTTTGCCGATATCGTCGAGACGCTCGGCGTCAAGATCGTGGACTCGGTGATGACGCTGTTCGCCTTTCTGCCGGTGCTCTTCGCGCTCTCCGCCTATGTCACCGAACTGCCGCTGGTCGGAACCATCCCCGCGCCGCTCTTCACCGCCGCCCTGGTCTGGTCGATCCTCGGCACCGGGCTGCTCGCGGTGGCGGGGATCAAACTGCCCGGACTCTACTTCCGCAATCAGCGTGTGGAGGCCGCCTATCGCAAGGAACTGGTCCATGGCGAGGACAACCCGAATCGCGCTCGGCCACCGACCCTCAGGATGCTCTTCAACGAGGTCCGCAAGAACTATTTTCGGCTGTATTTCCACTACTTCTACTTCAACATCGCCCGTTACACTTACTTGCAGGCGGACAACATCTTCGTCTATTTGATCCTGGTGCCGACCATCGTGGCCGGGAAGGTGACCTTCGGCCTCCTGCAGCAGATCCTCACCGCCTTCGGTCAGGTCTCGTCATCCTTTCAGTACCTGGTCAACTCCTGGACGACGATCGTCGAACTCCAATCGATCCACAAACGGCTCAAGGCGTTCGAGATGGCGTTTGCCGCAAGCGAGCAACCCGACCCCGAACGCGCGGCGCTCTCCGCGCCCGCGCATCCGGACAGGCTCATCTGGCCGAGTCCCCCTCCCGAGATCCCGTTGAAGGGTGACGGGGCAATCCCCTGACTCAAACGATGGTCTTTCTCGACGCGCCTTTGTATACTTCCGCCCTATTGCACAACGGCCCCGGCCTCCTCCCCGCGAGGCCGGCTACAGGATGACGCACGGCGCTTGCTGGATGAACCCGAACCCACGCCGCCCCTTGATGGAGAACGCATGGAGATGATCCGCGTTGAGGTCAGGAATGACCGCATCCACGCCCGCTGGGGCCAAACCTCGGCCGAGATCGATGCCGGGCGGGTCTGCATCGGGCACCTGGGCTGCAAACTCCTGGGCACCCTCAAACAACACGTCCCCCCGCACCTTGCGGAGCAATGGGATCAGGAGTTTGGACGCGCCCAATGGAGGTCGACCCAGAACGCCAAGCCCAAGCTCGCGACGTCGCTGGAGATGGCCATCGATCTGTCCGGGATGAAAGGGGCGGTTTTTTGGGACACCATGCGAACCGGGTCCGACTACTGGAGGCCGGGCAAGCTGTTGACGGAGGCCGTCGGGCTATTGCCGGACCGCTACGCCGGGCGTGTCGCCTATGCCCGAGAAGACGGCTTCTGTCCTCCCAGGGAGTTGTTGAGCGAGTTCATGGCCAACGAGCAGATGGGGTTTGGCGAATACGCTCAACGCTATGCGGAGTATCTGAACACGGGTGACCGCATCCCGCTGGCGATGGTGTCCGTGGTGTTCGATCTCGCGCGGAGTCGGCTGCCGATCTTCTACTGCGTGGATCCTTACATTCCGCACTATGCCGATCCGCGGCAGTTTTGTAGCGATATTCCCTATACAGAGCGCTCTTGGATTGAAGAACTGCGAACGGATGGCTGTCACCGCCTGGTGCTAGTCGAGGAGATTGTCAAAGCATTCTATGGTCATGGAATCCATGTATGGATTCTGGAGTTGATTTCGACTTTCGAAGACTGTCGTTCTGCTAACCGCGATGAGTCATTTTAGGCTCATTTTTACTGAATTGATGTTGTGTGAGAGAAAAAGAGCAGACTTGCCGATGACGACACACGCAAGAGGCATCTTTGGTCACCCGACCCAGCAGACAGAGCCGGTCGATTTGAAAGGAGCAACCTTCATGATGGGATGGAAACCATGGTGTTGGCTGGGCTGTTGCCTATGGGCCGCCGCGATTGGAGCCACTGAACAGGACAAAGACTGTACCGGAAAGATTCCGTTGCAGAACGGCTGGAATTTTGTCAGTTTCAGCGCCTTACCCGAGGGCGATCACTCACCGCAAAGGCTGCTGGATCAGCTCCGTGACAGTCATGGCAAGACCGGGTCGCTCCGCGCCATCCTTACAGCCAATGGCGATCGACACTGGACGGCGGAGGGGACTCAAGTCGGTGCTGTAGGACTGCCGACCCTGAGCACGACGTGTAGCCCCATACCATTGCCGCGACCCTGTTTGCAAGAGCGCGCGGACACTGACTGTCGGGCGAGCCAGCTTCCTGCGTTGCCGAAGGACTGGCCGATTGACGACTTGCAGCAGATCGAGATCGGCCAAGCCTACTGGATCTATGCCGATCAACTGCCGCTTGGTGGCCGTTGTGTTGCGCTCGAAGGCGCCGAGCCTGCGTCCGCCTCTTCGATCAAACTGCCGGTCGGTTGGACACCGCTGGTACTGACCGGGACGCAGCAGGCGATCCCGATCGCCGATTACTTCGGCTCGCAGACGCTGGAGAAGGTTGCAGGAATCGTGCGTTGGGATCCTAGAAACGCCAGTTGGGTTGCCTATGATCCGCTCGGTCCGTATCGCGCAGGCAAAGCGGACGAATCATCAAAAGAGGCGGCTGATCAAACGTCATGGCGCACTTCGAAACCCGATTGCGAAGCGGCCGGTGCCTTTCAAGATTTCGTGCCGGGTATCGGGTACTGGGTGGGAATGAAGCAAGCCGTAGAGCTAGTACCCCAACTGCACTACCAACTGTCATCGCAGCATTCAACAGAGGACAAAACCCAAGTCCTGAAATTTGGACCGGAGCAGAATACCCTCGACCTATTCCTCAACTCGGCTGACGCGCAGCATTCTGGAGGTGCGCTGACTTGGCACGCCGAGATCCAGCCAGTGTCCGACACCAAGCGCCTCGCGGACTCCGGGATCCTCCTGACGCAACGCACTATAGATGACCTCAAGTTGCTCTCCCTGAGTCGCCCGACGGTCACCGAGCCATCAAGCTCTGACTCACAGACGACGACAGCGGCTCGACAAATCAGC
Source organism: uncultured Thiocystis sp. (assembly GCF_903866365.1). GTDB lineage: Bacteria > Pseudomonadota > Gammaproteobacteria > Chromatiales > Chromatiaceae > Chromatium. Next base: position 6,655 of record NZ_CAIPNF010000014.1, on the reverse strand, counting down.
CTGACTGGCACGGTTGGCGGAGCCATCCAGCGCCTGCAACTGCAACTCGACCGCCGCCATCTTCCTGAAGGCCGCTATCTTGCGGAATTGCATCTATCAGCCAATGCATCCGAGTCCGACTACCGATTCCCAATCGAGATCGAGTCCACGGGTCTGGACGGTGAATGGCACGGCATGGCCACCATCGAGACGGTCAACGGCTACCGGAACAAAGTGCCCGACATCGATCTGGTGCTGCAACTCTTCCGCGTTCAGGTTCCCGGCGGGGATCTAACCCAGGTGCGCGGGCTGATCGATAGCCAGGAAACGCTGTCGAGCTGGCCACGAGACGCCCAGGGCGAGCGCGTACCCCTATAAATCAATAAGTTACAGTTCATATGTATTGTGAAGCTCGCATCTTAACTGTTTGATTTTATTGATTTCAGAAAAAATTATACGCGCTCACCCTGACGAGACGCCGCGCTGATCGGCGCGATACAGCCGAGTTATGATGGACGCTTCATCGTCCGAGCGCACTATGTCCTGCCACCAGGGGATGTCAATAACTACCCGTACGATCAGTTTCCCGGTTCCGAATCGACAGTAGCGCGTGATCCTGAAACCTGCTTGACGTATTGGACCAACGACGTCGGCGATCGCTTTTATCCCAAACTCGCCGGTCGGACCGCCGATCAGCCCGATTACACCAATCCGACGACCCGCTTCATCAGTCGAGCCGTGACGCTTGAAGGCAACTTAGAGCCTTCCTCTGACAACGGCACCCTGCACGCCAAGGGAACCTATCGCGAGACCTTGATCGGCTTGCTGCCCCGCGACAAGAGCCCGAAGGACGAAATCGTTCTTGAAGGAACCTTCGATCTCACCCGCGAGACCGCCTTGCCCTTCCAGCGGCGACCCTTTCGTTTTGTCGATCCCTGCCTTGCGAAGTTGAACGATTGCAGCAGGCAACTGCCCGTAAAGGGTAAGACGGTCGAACAGAGCCTTCAGGTTGATCGTTCCTTGCTCCTGCATCGGGTGCGCGTCCTGATTGCGCCCGCCCTGGATGCGAATCGCACGTTCGCGCTGCGCGATCCGCTTGGTGGAGAGTACTCCTTGAGCTGTGATTCAAACCTCAAGGGAGCCCAACTGCTCGAGCCGCCCCGTATCCGGGGGCCACGCTGGCAGCCAACCGAATTGCTGGAACCTGCTCCCGAGATCAACGAGCAACTGAGCGCGTTCATGGTCTGCGAACCGCAAGGATCATTGGACGGCGAGGCATTGCTTCCCGTCTGGAACAGCGATCTCGGAGCCGTCGAGCAACCACGCGATCCGACACGGGGATCCTGGACCCTGGAGGTGAAGGCGACCGGTCAGGCCGTTGAGCTGAAACACTGGGCCTTACTCCTCTACGGCGCCGAGGTCTTCTCGCTCGACGGTGAGGTGCGCGTGGGTGGTGGAGACGCCTTCACGGCCGACCGGTTCGAGAACGTGCGGATTCAGGTTTCCGCGGGTCTTGGTTCTGGGACTTACGATCCAGTCATCCCCGTTGAGAGCAATGGCACCTTTCGGATCCCCTTCCTGCCACATATCCCGGTCGTGCTCACGGCAACGAAACCCGGTTACCTGGATGCCAAGATCGATCGACTCGATGCGAGCGATTGCAAGGAAGATCCGCGCGGCTATCGCTATGGCGATGGCCGAGGCGTGGTCTTACCGGGCGATACGACCCTGGCGAAACCAGCGACGCCATCCTATTCGATGACCCTTTGCCCGCAGGCGGGCGCTTGCCCTATTCCCCCCTAAGGCCCAGATTCAGGAGACTATCGGCATGAAAGCACGTTTGATACTCGCACTCACCGCTCTCTTGGGGATCGGCCTGGCCGCTATGGCGCAGGCGCAGGATCCGCTCTGCAACTGGTTGGGTGATGCGGAGGTGCGGGTCTATCCGCGTCACATCGATGTTGTCAACGATGCACGAGGTATTGTGCTCGAAACGCCAAACGAGAACGAAGGTCGCGATTATTGCGAGCCTAACTTACCCTGCATTCAGTTGACGCTTGAGACGACTACTCGTCGCGGTTACCAATACAACTTGGCCTGGGAGCTTCGGGGAACACCCGGTCAGCATGACATCGAACGTATCAAGGGGGGAGACAACGGCAGGTGGCATCCGCTCAAACTGAAACAAGAGGATTTCAAGGATGGACAATTCGTCCTCAGCCCCAGGGCGATGATGGCCGATCAAACGGGTGAATGGCGCGCCTGTGTGAGGGAACCGCTGGTGATCACGCTGCGCACCCCGGAGAATCAGTCTCGATTGCTGCGGCCGACCTTTGTTCAGCAGCGCTTTTGCGATCCCAACTGCAAGAATCCGCCTCAGATCGTATTAGGTGGTTCTCTCGCGGGTGGGTTGTCCCGGGATCTACTACGCGGTGGCCCCCAACTCTGGACGGGCGCGCTTCCGCTCACCCAGCTCGCCGCCCCGGAGGCGCAATGAGCGTGCAGCGCCTCTCTGCTCGGTATGTCTTCGGGCTGGCCGTGATGAGCCTGCTTGGTGGCATGGTCTCAGCCGATGCGGCGGAATCGCCAGCCGAGACCGAGGATTCGGTCAAGACTATCCATCAAAAGATCGATCATGGCCAACGATACATGGGCGGCTTTCCCGACAGCGATGCGAGCTTGACGAATCTGCGTTGCCGTTTTCTCGGATTTCCCGACGAGACCCAGCAATGCAAGAGCATAACCAGCAAGGCCAACCCTGAAAGGCTTCAGCAGTTGAGAGCGGGACTCGTGGAAGCCTTGACCCATTCCTCAACGTCAGAGACTCCTACACCTGATCGCGTACAGGCTACGCAAGATGCTGGAGACGCCCTCCGGTTCCTAATGCAAGGTTGGCTCTATAGTGGTGGCAAGACCCTTCTGGAAGGCATGCGAATCGCTTATCCCGGAACCGCGCGCGGTGATCTCGGGGTTGCCAAGGCTGTAGATCCCCGCGCAGATTGCCGACCGGATCTGTCTCCGACTGCCCCAGAGATCCCGCTGCGCCCCCTGTGTCTTGCCCAGAATTTCCTGGATGAAGGGATGCGAACGCTGATAGCGGTCTTGACGCAGCGACCAGATATCCCTGTCCGAGTAATAGAAACCACGGTAGAAGGGAAGACCGAGACCAAGAATAGGATCGTCGAGGGGCTGATGATCTCGGACGGGAAAGCACTGAGTGAGGTATTGAGTCAGTTGCCAGGAGGAGACTTTACGAAAGAAAGCTTTCCCCAATTCACCCACTATGAAATCGATACGAAGGATGAGAAGGGTCAACCGATTCATCGGATTCTTCCCATTCTGACCGAAGGACACCAAGCGGGTCAATTGTTAGCCAAGCACGGCCAAGCCACCAATGTCCTGGCGGCGCGGGAATGGAGCGCAGCGAGCTATCGCTTTAAGGAACCGGCTCAATACCGGGATAACACCGATAAGCACCGACTGCTCGACCAATCCGTGCAAACGCTCTATGCGGCGGATCAGACCGCGTGGCTGACGACGCTCGCATTGGCTGCACGCGCGCCGAATTCAGAACAATTTCAACAGGCCAATCTTACCGTGACGGTCCAGCAAGCGGCGGATCATCGCGAGATCATCCAGCGCATTCGTGCGGGGGAAAAACCCGGACTTCCCGTCACCGGAATCGTGGCATCCGATGGGGCGATTGCCAGCCTACTCGCCAAGATCGATGACCCAAATGAGGGGGCTGGCAGCATCAAAGCGGCCGAAAGACGCTACAAAGAGGCGAAGGATGAACTTCAGAAGGAACAGGCCGCCCAGGTGCAGAATTACCAAGACACCAATTTTCAAAGAGGCTTATTAGAGGATTTGAGACGCTTATCGGGTATCGCCATCCATGACTTGAATCGATTAGAGAAAAGCGGTATCGAGAACTATATTGCGGAAACCAACCAAGTGATTGCTTGCGCCTTACATGCCGAGACGATTGAGCAACAACTGGCCTGCGAAGCGACGCGAACGGGCACAAACGAGCTTGTGAATCGGGCTCGTGCACTCTATGACGCGGCCGACACCCTAGCGGCACTGAAGATTGACTTGAATCTTCAGCAACGCCTGATTGAACGGCGCCAAGCAACGGATATCCAGGTTCTCAAGGTCGTCGAGGAGACGAATGAAAGACTTAAGGATCTCAACGCCATGCTTAAGGAGCAGGCAAAGGTTCCATCGATTTCGGTTGGCTATGTAACTGCCAGCATGAATTGGGATCCAAGTGCCCCTAAAAAGGCCGAATTAGCTGGCAGTATGCATGAAGCAGAACGCAAAGAACGAGAGCGCATCCGTCAGATCGAGGAAAAGCGCAACAAGGAAGAGTTGCTCGATGAGATGAAGAAGACCGAGGACAATATCGCGCGCGCGACCCGACAAGTCATACTCGCCTCGCAGGATCTGGAAAACGTCGCCGAGGATATCTCGGAGAAGTTGAGTCTCATCGAGCGCATTCGACAAGATAGCAAAACACTTTGGTATCACGACCCGACCGTCGCGCTGGAAACAACCGTCGCCGAGGACAGAGCCGTGCGTGCTCAGGAGGCCGTCGTCCGCAATCTCTATCAATTAGCAAAAATGCTGGAGTTGCGTTGGCAAGAACCCTTTGCAAACCCGGTCTCCTGTGCGCCGGAGGATCTCACACTTGGCGAGGAATACGAATTCGCACAAACCCCCGAGAGTGTTTTTAACCTAGGCGCGATTGAAGTGAAGGAGAAAAAGGATGAAGTGAAGGAGAAAAAGGATGGTGAGAAAAAGGTCCGCGAGGATACACCGCCAGCACTCGCGCAAGCTTTCAGAGATGCGCTAGGCGAATGGGATCGTTTATTAAGATATCAATGTCGGTTTCGTTTCAAGAGTAAAGATAAACAAGAACTTGAAAAACTCGAGATCAGCCTGCGGCAGGATATTCTCGGATGGTACGATTTTGATCGATCAGCAGGCGAGTTGAGTGAGCCACTTCGGGAAGTCAACATCAGGCGCTTTCAGGATTGGCTCAAGCAGTACCCAAATTTGAGATCAGATCCAGACGAGACAGGCAAGCATCGCATTCGAATCGAATTTGCCTTCGGTCCTCAGACCTATATGCAATCGCAAGTGGTATCAAGATCGGATCGACCCTTTTATGTCTGGGAAGATCTGCACGATTGGAATTACCGAGTCAAGGACATTAATGTTCGGTTGGAATCCACTGGTAAGAATATGACTGGGATATTTGGCAGCTCTTTGAAGGCACATGCGTACATCGCGCAATCAGGGTTTATCTTTAACTATCAAGCCACCCCCTGTAAAAAGGATGCCTATTGTCCACCGACAGTGAGCAAGAACCTCGACGATTATGTCCGGTATCATCCTAAATCGCTGGTGATGAGCGACCGCAACCAATATTTTCTCTACGAAACCAATATCTATGTCGATGATTCCGTTGCTCCATCCTCGGCGTCGCGCCCGGGTAACCGGCAAGATTCGGACTCGCCGGATGGTTTACTCGGGAAGATGTGGAGCCCCTTCTGCAATCGGTGGATCTTGGAGATCGAGACCGCTAAGGTCGATCACATCGCTTTCTCAGCGATCAAAGACATCTGGTTAACCATCGATTGGACGGGTGGACCGCCGAGGTGTCTGCCCGGGCTGGGGGCGGTCTGCATGCAATAACCCTAGTACGAAGAATGGCGACGTCTTCCATCTGGTTGCAGACGTGGCCATACCTCAATCCCACGACAACCTAGCGGATTCAGCCTCGAATGAAGAAACGTATCGCAATCTTGGCAATAGGAGCGGCACTGTGGCTAGTTGGAGCTTTCGCCATGGCAGCAGGTTCAGTCCTGCCACTGACGGGTGAATTGCTGGGGCTAGACGGAACGCCACTGGAAGGCCCCCAAACCCTGACATTCGCGGTCTATGCGGCGTCGGACGGAGGAGAGCCTTTGTGGACTGAAGAACAGTCTGGCGTCAACCTAGTTCAGGGTCGCTTTGCGGTGCTGTTAGGTACCAAGAAGGCTATGCCTGAAACTATCGATTGGACGGACAAGAAATATATTGGCGTGACAGTCAAGACAGGAGATGGGATGTCGTATTTTCTCCAACCTCGCATCGAATATGCGCCAACCTTGGGCGCATTACGTGCGAAGGAAGCGGATCATGCGCTTCAGGCGGATCATGCGCTTCAGGCGGATAATGTGGGGATGCTCCAGGGCGCGACTCGCAAAGACTTAGAGGACAAGATCACTGCGTTGGAAAATAAACTCAATGAACTTAAGCGCGGTCTCGCGGATGGTTCTATTCCAGTGAAGATGTCTGAGCGTGCCTTGATGCTTCGTGCGCGAGACGACAACCATTGGCTGCGTGCTCAATCCGTCAATGCTCAAGGTCGTGACCATTTTGCGCTCTGGCGAACTGATGGTCAGTTTTTTCCACTTATCGAAGTGGACTCCGCGGTTCGGGCCGACAATGGTTTAACGATCGTAAACTCAGGATCCTACGTTGTAGGAAATACAACTCATGATGTGCATACTTTTTCTTTTCCATTTCCCGTCGCCAAGGCTTGGATAGAACCGCAAGATAGTATTGACGACATGGGAGGTAAGTACTTCATTACAATTGTTTGTAGGAATGCAAATATGGTATTAGT
>NZ_CAIPNF010000013.1 GCF_903866365.1 uncultured Thiocystis sp. | reverse complement strand
GGCAAGCACATGAGCGGCCGTGACCTGGGCCGACAAGAACCGACACCCGCGTTGCGCTATCGTGCGGCGGAGGTCTGCGCTTGCGGCGCGTAGCGCAGATCGATCGATAAAGTCAAACCTTAAAAACTCGAAGATCGAGTGTCACGATCCATTCGGCAGAGGCCAGCGCGCTGCAACAAGGGGTGCGTTTTTCGCTCGTCTCCCCCGATTTGCCCGACATTCACCTGCGGGCACGGGCCATCGATGTCAGTACGCCGATTCACAGCGTCCCGAGCAAGGCACCCGCGAACGTGGTCTACACCATGATCTTGAGCTTCGAGCATCCGCAACCGCTGCTGCGCCGCTTCGTCGACACGCAGCTGGAAAAGCTGTTGTGCGCGCAGTTGACGGGAACCGCAGACCGGCATCGGAACGTCGCCCCGAGGTTTCCGCACATCGCCAAACCGGTGGACAAACACCGCGCGGAAAAGGGCTGGCTGGAGCGCGAATTTCCCGATCTTCTCGACCGGATCGCGGCCTGTTGGGGCGATGTTCCGGCCTTTCGACGCGTGTTTCGGGAACTGATCCTGGGCGATGTCGGTCAACCGGGCGGCTGGTCGGACGCGGTGTGGGCGGACTTGACGTGGTTGCAGGAGATTCATGCGCGCGTGTTTGCGTCTTGAGAATGAGGCCATTTTGCGGAAGCGGCGACCTTCAGCGCGCCATGTTGCGCATCAGGCGCGTATCGGTTTCGAGCGATTGCGGTTCGCCGATCAGGAGGCACGCGAAGTCTGGATGGGCGGGATTGAGCAGGATGTTGCGCTCAACCGGCACGACCGCGCTCGGCACGTTCAACACGGCGGTCTCTCGGGAACAGAGCCAGCGATGCCCCAAGGCTTGCAGCGCGTCTCGCGTCCCGATGGTCCGCCAGTCCTTGGGCAATTGAGCGATCTCGATGCGCGTCTCGGCCAGGTCTTCTGGCAACTGGGCCGGGATCAAGACATAGCGCGCCCGCAGCGGCGCATCCTGCACCAGCATCTCCAGCAGGGCCAGCGAAGGCGACGCGGCGGTGTAGACCACCGGCAGTCCTTTCGGATTCCAACGCCCGCCATACTGTCGAGCGCCTTCGCCACTGAATGCCTGCGCGGCGAACGGAGCGGTCGTGATCCGCCAGACCGTGCGCGCCACTGGCGGCATCAGGCAAAAACCCCCTGCTCGATGCGACCCAGGGCGTCAAGGACGCTACCGGCCCCGATCTCGGTGTCCAGCAGGGACATGGGGGTCACGCCACCGAGCGCGGCATTCGAGGATTGGAGCCAGTCCAAGGCCGAATCGGTGGCCTCGAAGACGCACTCGGCGCGTTCGACCACCCGCGCGAAGCGAACCAGCTTGGCCGATTCTTCTGGAGACAACGCCCCCTCGCGTTTGCGTCGCGCCAGGGTCCGCTCAGGAATGGCCAACGCTTGGGCCAGTTGCGTTTGGGTGATGCGCGTCAACCGGACCAGGCTATCGACGGAGGCTGCGGGCAAGCCCTGGCGAACCAGTGCAATCCACTCCATCGGCAGGCACGGTTGCGCGTGCAAAATGCCTTGACCGCCCAGGAGGCCGGCGGCGGAGATGACGTGTGGAGAAATCGTCGTGGCGGACATGTTTTTGGCCATTTGGCTTTTTTGTAAGTCAATTTTGGCTGATTTTTAGCGAAAAAGAAACCGCCTACGCGGCGGCGAGCTCAAGAAAAATTCGGAAAGCCGCTCACTGCCGCGCCGCGCCCCACGTCCAATCCATCCTTTCGCCGCCAGGGTTTTTTAAACGAACTCATCGTCATGGAAGCCGAGCGCGACTCCGATCAGTTCGAGCGCGAGACTGGCACACAAACAATCCTTGTTGTATTGGATTGGGTGTTGCGACCGTGCAGGCGTGGGCCACCGAGTGGGACGCCTATAGGTTTCAATCCTTGTTGTATTGGATTGGGTGTTGCGACCCGAGCGAGAACGCGGCCCAAGTCGCGCGCTATCGATGTTTCAATCCTTGTTGTATTGGATTGGGTGTTGCGACCGCCTTGAGACGTTTATCCGCGTCCGCTTCCTGCTGCTGTTTCAATCCTTGTTGTCTCAGTACAGTACATATCTCATTACTCGACTTTGGCCATTTTCGCGTCCGGGGACACGCCATCCGTTCGTGCCGAAAGCGGCGCCGGGATGAGCAGGCCATGCCCGATGAACTGGCGGCAGAGGGGCGGGAGCGGTATCGTCTGATGTCGACTAATACCCCAG
>NZ_CAIPNF010000012.1 GCF_903866365.1 uncultured Thiocystis sp. | reverse complement strand
GTGCGCCACCTGAGCATGAACCTGTTCGATCAGGAGGGGTCGGCGATCAGCTTGGCCAAGAAGCGCCGCAAGGCCGCGTGGAATGACGACTATCGCGCCAAGGTCGTGTTCGGCTGAGAATTTAAACGCGCTCGCCCTGGGCTTCCTCCGTCGCGCTGCGACCGAGGTCGTTGACCGCCTCTAGGGTGACCGCTTCCTCTCTAGCATCGTCCCCCCGAGGCGGACCGTGACCTGAAACGTGACTTCGTCGATTGCGCGCTGGATCAAGGCGGCCATGATGCCGTTCCCGAGAGACCGAAGTGGCTTGCACGCTATTCCAAGCCGGCACATTAAGTCAAGGCCGCACCCGTTGATCGAAGCCGATGCGGGGGGCTGCAACGGGCATCGCCCCCGGTGATGGAAACGCGAACTGCAACAGTTGGCCAACGACACCGGATTGGTCATCACCGTCTGCCACTACCCCAGTGGCGCCTCCAAGTGGAACCCCATTGAACATCGCTTCTTCAGCCAGATCAGCCGCAACTGGGCCGGGCATCCGCTGCGCAGTCTCCCGATCATGCTCAGGCTCATTCGCGGGACAACCACGACCACCGGACTGACCGTGGAGGCTGTGCTCGATACGACAGACGACAAAAAGGGCATCAAAATCCCGGCCCAGGAAATGGCCGCATTGAACATCCGACGACGACGACTTTACCCGGATCTGAACTACACCATCAGGCCAAATATAGCCATCTTACGTAATATTCAGGCCGCCCCCTTTGAATGCATCCCATTACACACAACTCTCCGTGTCCGACACCTCCCTGGCATATTTGACCCCAGCCGCGAAGTCCATGATGCGCTGCATTCCCAGCCAGATGGTTTTCAAACCGGGCTCGCCATCGCCTTTGCGACCGAGGAAACCGCCCAAGCGGGCGATGAGTCGCATCACCTCGTTGAGCCCCGCGGCGGATCCTTGGGGACAGGCTTCTTCGCCAGGATGGACGCCGCCTGCCACTCCTCGGTTTCCAGCAACAAGCCCGCGTCCAGATCGGGAACGGTGCGCCCCAAGCGCATCCAGCGGGCAATCCGCCAGCTCACCACCAGGAACAGCGCCAGGGCGCGTTCGAGACGGGCCATGGTGCCCAGGGCAGGGCCTCGACGCGGCAGGCTTCCTTGAGCACCAAAAAGAGCATGTCGATTTCCCAGCGCGCCCGGTACCCGTCGATCAACTCGACCGCGGCCTCCAGGGTGGTGGCCTCGCGGTTGGTCAGCAGGCGCCACTCGATCGGCTTGACGCCGGGTGGGGCGTTGATTTCGCGGGCGATCACGCCAGTCGCCTCCAGGGTGCCGCGGCGTCCATCCGGGAGGGTGACCCGTTGCGCGTACCGTTGTTGATGGACCTCGCGCGCCTCCCGTCCCCGTCCCGCCTGCAGGACGAAGCGGATCTCGCCCAGCGGCGCGCTCGCCAAAACCCGCTCCCACCGCCGATCGCCCTCGGGCAAGGCGCGATGGTGCTTGGCGCGCAGCCGCCAGTCGGCGGGGTGGCCCAGGTCGCGGGCGCGCACCATTCGGTCGAGCAGATCGGCCTCGCGATCAGCCAGATAGACCAGCCGGGTCTGCGACATCCTCGAAACCGGCAACGACTCCTACCGCTTCAAGCAACGAAAAAAGGCCGCTCAGACCCTCTGAATCGCCCGTTCAACTGGAAAAAATTCGATGTTGATGCCTGGTTATTTTTGGATGGTGATTGACAGACCGGATGCCTTGATGCGCACACGCGGTGCGTTGCTTGGGACGCGCACGGTGCAGGCGCTGCCTGGACACCGTGGCCGTCACGCAAGCGCGACGCTCGATCCGACCCATCCCGCCGCGCACGGGCAGGTTGCGCCTGGAGGAATCCGAGTGACCCCGCCGCTGCTTTTAACAACGCTTGAAGGTGCCGCCGAAACGCTGGCGATCAGTGCGCGCGGCGTGCGACGCCTGATCGACGCGGGCGAACTCGCCCCGGTGCGCATCGGGCGATCCCTGCGCGTGTCCGCCGAGAGCCTACGGAGATATGTGGACCGCGCCATTCCTGAGAGTCATACTCATCCGAGCGCGGGGCCGGATGTGCAGGAGAGAAGCACATGCCGAGAAAGCGCAAACAAGACCAAGACGGCCTCTATCGTCGTCCCGATTCGCCCAAGTGGTGGGCGACCTACACCGACGCGAACGGCAAAAGAGTTAGATGCTCTACTGGGACAGCGGAGCGGCAGGAAGCCGACGCGCTCTTAGCCAAATGGAAACTTGAAGCGCACCGCGAACGGCAATGGGACGAAGCTCCCCCGCATGGATTCGATGAACTGATGGTGGTCTATCTAACTCGACTTTGGCCATTTTCGCGTCCGGGGACACGCCATCCGTTCGTGCCGAAAGCGGCGCCGGGATGAGCAGGCCATGCCCGATGAACTGGCGGCAGAGGGGCGGGAGCGGTATCGTCTGATGTCGACTAATACCCCAG
>NZ_CAIPNF010000011.1 GCF_903866365.1 uncultured Thiocystis sp. | reverse complement strand
CTGGGGTATTAGTCGACATCAGACGATACCGCTCCCGCCCCTCTGCCGCCAGTTCATCGGGCATGGCCTGCTCATCCCGGCGCCGCTTTCGGCACGAACGGATGGCGTGTCCCCGGACGCGAAAATGGCCAAAGTCGAGTTTATCTAATGTCGCGGAATCCGGTGAATCGACTGATGGCAGACGTGACGACGTGAGTGACAGATTGTTCCAGGCTCTCGATCAGGGTTTGACGCCCATGTGATCCGCTCGCTACCCCGCCGGATAGCCCTCCAGACAATAGGGATTGATAAACGACCGCTGCCAGAGCGTGTCCCGCTCGGCGCGACTCAATTCGGCTTCGTCGCAGACCTCGTCCCAGGCATTGTCCAGCGTCGCGCGCTGATGATCGATCAGGCCCCGTGCCTGGTTGTGGGTCAGGCCAAAGGCGGGCGCGGCGGCAAGACAGGTGACGAGTCGGCTATCGCGACGCTGTCCGGTCAGGAGCATGGCCTGGCTGGCCTCGCCGCCGGTGCGCAGTTGCGGACAGAGGTCATAGGCCGGCGTGAGCCGGTAGGTCTGGCCATCCCAGAAGGCGGCATGATTGCGCGCGTGATCGTCGGTGTTGCCGCAGAGGACGTTGAAGACCATCCGCCCATAGAGTTCTTCGAGCGTCTGGCGCGGGTCGCTGAAGTCGCGGCGCACCCGGTGTGCCAGATCCTCGTAACTGGCATAGCGCGCTTCCAGTTCGCGCAGCCCCAGCAGGGTCAGCGCGGAGAGCATGAGACGGCGCTCCCAGCCGGCGGGGGTGCGACGCCGGTCGAAGCGATCGATCAGCAGCACGTCTCGGTTCAGCGCGCGGGCCAGGGCCACGGGCGCGACATCCAGGCCCACCCGGCTGGCCAGGCGCATGGCCAGATATTCAGCCTTAACCAGATTGAAGAGGTCGGTGCTGGTGGAGAACTTGGCGATCCGCCGGGCGGACTCGCTGGACAGCAGGGCCTTGGGTCGAGCGCCGCCGACGGACGTTCCGTGCTGGAGCGCGAGCGCCAGTTCGGGCGAGAGGGACTCGCCACGCTCCAACCGCTCGGCGGCGTCCGCCAGTTCGTCCAGACTGGTGGGGGCGGCCTCGCGCGCGCGATACTCGGACGCGGACGCCTGGACATCCAGGGCGCCGATTCGGTCCGACCCCGACTCCAGCAGATAGGTCAACTCATCAAGCTCGACCCGCGCGGCCGCCTGACCCCGCTGTCCGGTCAGTCGATGGACGATGACCCGGCGGCCCCAGGCGTCGGGCGCGGCATCGCGTAGACAGGGGGGAAGGTCGTCGTCGCGTTGCCGCTGGACGCCCGGTCGCAAGGGCAGTTCGTCCGGAAAAAGGCTGATAGCCTCGGTCCGGTCCAGGTAGGAACGACCATAGGTGAAGGCATAGCCGCCATCCCGTTCGCGCTGAAGCCGGCCCGCGACCACGGGTGACACCGCGCCCGGCAGCCAGATCCAGACGTAGGCCCCCCGGTGGTCATCCGGATGCTCAGAAGTCATCGTCCAGTCGATCCAGGTCGGGGCGGCGGATGCGGGACGGCAAGAGTTGAAGTTTCTCCTGCTGACGGATCAGTTCACGCTCCAGCGCCCCGGTCGGTTCGAGGCCGAAGAGCGGAATCCCGACCAGCGTGGCCGCCTCGAAATAGGTGCCGATGGCGACGCCCGGCGCGCCCTGGATGATCCGGCGGATAGTGAGCACGCCCACGCCCACCCGCTCGGCCAGTTGCTCGCGCGACCAGCCCTTGCGCAGGCGACCCTCCTCGATCAGACCGCCGAGCAGGTGCAGGGCGCTCCGGGTGGTGGGTGAGAGGATGGGGTGCATGGATGGATCTGATGCAATCGTGATGGTTAAGGCGTTAACCGATTCTATTCGATCGGTCCAGTCTGTGGGGCGAGAGAATGTCCCGCATGTCTGGTCGGCGTCCTGCTTGCGCGCGCACCTGATCGATCCCTGTGCTTCGATGATGACACGATGCCGATCCCAGGTGTCTTGGGCAGCGGAAAGTCCGACCATGCTTCATGGGGTGGATCGCCAAAAGCACCAACACACTGGTCACGCTGGAAACGCACCATCGGGAAGAAGCGATCTCGTCCGGCCGAATTGGAACGGGATCGAGCCGTGACAGATCAGTCAGCCGCCTTCCGTTCCGTCCTGCGTAGACTCGGGCGGACCAAGCGCCGCCGCCGGGAGATCGGTCTGCGGAAAGTCGTCACCTTTGTAGAGCAATGGCTGTTTGCGGATGCTCGCCAAGGCGTAGGAGCAACAGTCGCCGAGGCTGAGCGAAGCTGGGTGCGATCCCTTCCCGAAACGCTAAAAAGCCCCGTGGATGCGGGATTTTGTTATTGCTCTCTGGGAATCTCCTCAGCTTCCAAGTGCTGCCGTTTATGGATCACGGCTAGCACCTCGATGAGGTCATCGGATTTTATCTCATACAGAATTCGGTAGGAATAAAGTCCCAGTTCGCGCACAGCATCTTCGTTCAGTTCCGGCACCCTGCGACCCTTGCGGGGCAACTCATCGAGGCCAATCGTTTTCTTGACCAGTTCCTCGCTGACCCGTCTGGCATAGAGCGGGGAATCCTGGGCGATGTAATCATAGATGTGGCGAAGCTGCCGCTTGGCATGCCTCGTCCACTTCACCATGACTGAATATCCTTGATGACATCTTCGGCGGATTCGGTTTGGCCTTCGGCGGCATCCTGCCGACCCCGGCGGATATTCTCCAGCACATAGAGCCGGTAGATCATCTCTTCGGTATCCACCTCATCGGGTAGCCGCTGAATGGCCTCTAAGGCTTCCTGTTTAGCGGTATGCATCATCGCTGCCTCTTAATTGTCATAACTCACGTTTCGGAGTTGAAGTTCGCCATGGCGATCGTCTCAGACCTCCATAGAATCAGTCTCTGCGCCCTCCAATTGGAGGGTGAACTCATCGAGTTGCAGTGCCTGAACGAAGAAGCGCTGCACCTGCTCATCGATG
>NZ_CAIPNF010000010.1 GCF_903866365.1 uncultured Thiocystis sp. | reverse complement strand
CGTGGCGGCGGTGCGCGCGCGCCTCGGCGGGCGCGGCGGGCAGCAGGCGGTGCAGGCGGGCGTGAACGATTGGGTGCTCGAGGCCGCCCGCCGCTTTCAGCTCCCGGCCCTGCCGGCGGCCCTGCAAACGGCCATGAGCGCCTGCTGGGACGTGGCCTATCAGGCCGCCAAGGGCCACTGGGAGGGGGAGCGCACCGCGCTGCGGGAACAACTCGGGGCGCAGGACACGCAGCTCGCCAGCCTCCACGCGGCGCACCAGGCCCTCGCGCAGACGAGCGAACAGCAGACCCAGGAAGGTCGTGAGCGCCAGCAGGCCTTGGACTGCGCGCGCGCGGAACTCTTTGACACCCACCACCAGCTCCGTGACACCACGGCGCAGGCGGCGGCGTTGACCCAGCACCTCACCGAGACCCAGGCGCAGGCGCAGCAGGGCGAGCACGCGCGGCTGACCTTGGCCGAGCAGGTGCGCACCCTGGAGGCGCTCGGGCAACGTCAGCACGCCGCGGTGCAGCGCGCCGAGCGCGAGGGCGCGCAGTGGCAGGCGCAGGCGCATGCCGCCGCGCACGCGGTCGCCCGCCTGGAGCAAGCCCTCGCGGCGGGGGCGCACGAGCAGACGCGGCTGGCCGAGGCCCAGGACGCCCTGAGTGCGGCGCACGCGGCCCTGGCCGAGCGCGAGACCCGCCTGGAGACCCTGACCCAGCTCCTCGCCCGCGTCCAGGACGCCCACGAGGCCGATTCCGGGCACTGGATGGTCCAGATCGACGAGCAGCGCCAAGCGCTCAAGGCGGCCCAAGAGCGCGAGCAACGCAGCGCGCGCGAACGCCAGGCGTTATGGCAGCAGGTCCAGACGCTCGCGCAGGTGCTGCGTGACCGGGAACCGGGCGGCGGCGGACCGGCCGCCCCCTGAGCGGCGCCCGCGCCAACCGCGGCCACGCGCCTGGCGCGGGTCCGGTTGGCGGACGCGCGCGTCCGCGACGGGGAAGACGCACGGTCGTGGTCATAACACCGAACGTTTCACTCTCAGAGGCTTGCTGGACGGGACTCAGGGACACCAGGTGTTCGCTTGGTCGACCAACGGCGCGAACGGCGCGGCGGGATCCGCCGCCAAGCGGCGTCGGACCACGTCCAGAAAAGCTTCCCCTCGGTCCGCCGCCGCACGCAGCGCTCGCCTGAGCCAGGTACGTCTGCGTCCCATCCAGGGCATCGGCCAACACCGCTGTGATCCGTACCCGCAGAGGGGTTTGGCGACAGGTCGGGATCCGTTCCAAGCGCAGTTGGGCCTTGTTCGGCTCGGCTGGGCAACGGATCGACAAACATGGCGGCGAATCCTCTTCATTCGCTGACCGCCATGGAAGCGCGAGGCGGGCAGCCCCCGGTAGGCGTAGCGACTTGCATTTGAAAACTGCCGGGCCTGCATTGGACGCGATTTCAGGCCAGGATTAGCTGCCGCTGAGCCTGTATTTCACCGTCCAGGACGGCATTCCATCGTCTCAGGCCAGGATTGATTGCCACTGTCGCCGCCATCCAGCAAACCAACGATTCTTGGACGGTCGCCATTGACGGCTCTTGCCGAACTTGTCTTGTTGATCATGGTGCGCTGCGTCTTCGCCAACGCCTGTTCTTGGCGTTTGAAACGGCTTAAAGGCTCGAACACCGCAGTATCGTTCAAGGTGGCGAAGCGGACAATGCCTATGTCGATTCCGACAGCAGTGCCCTGGTGAACCGAAATCTCGGTCTCGGTTTGGATCGAGACGAGTTACTTGCCACCCGACTGGTTGACGGTGACGTTCTTGACTGTTCCGAGCACGTCGCAGCTCTTGCGGTAGCGCAACCAGCCCAGCTTGGGCAGAAACAGGCGGCTGTTGGCTTGGTCGAGCTTGACGCCTTGGGGATAGTGGAAGCTGTCGCCGGACCACCCCTTTTTCTTGAAGCGGGGATATTCCGCGGGCTTGGCGAAAAAGTTGGTATAGCTTCAAATCCTTGAGGGACCGTTGTAAGGCTTGGGAGGGCATGTCGCAGCTAGGCTATCGTGTCAGGACTGTGGATAACTTCGCGGGACTTTTTTGTTTTTCTTGTTTTACCTGTTTTAGGCACCCGCGAGACCAGTAACGACGCGGGTTTGCGAGGACATATGACGCCTAAAAGCAAACGATATGACGCCTAAAAGCAGACGATATGACGCCTAAAAGCAGACGATATGACGCCTAAAAGCAGACGATATGACGCCTAAAACCGGGTATAAGTGGAGTCCATGCAAACGACTCGTCATATTGTCGCCAAAGCCAACGCACTCGTCGAGGCGACCTATCGCCTGACTCTAGCCGAGCAGCGTTTGCTTTTACTCGTCATATCGCGCATCGACGGGCGCGAGGATCTGGCCGGCCCCACGTTTGTCGTGACCGCCGCCGAGTTCGCCGATGTCTTCGGTCTCAACGGTAAGGAGGGCTATGCCACGCTGCGCGATGCTGCCGAACGGCTGTTCAATCGCGCGGTCATCATCGACCGCCCCGACCCGGACAACCCCAGCGTGACCCGCACCAAAACCCGATGGGTATCTGCGATCGACTACCTGCCGCACGATGGCAGGCTGGTCCTGACCCTGGCCCAAAAGATCCTGCCCTACCTCACCTTGCTTGCGCGCGAATTCACCACCTACCGCCTGCACTGCGTCAGCCAAATGCGCTCCATCCACGCGATCCGTCTCTACGAGACCGTGATCCAATGGCGCGGCGCTGGCATCCTGGAGATTGATGTCGCCGCGCTCAAAGCTCGGTTCGGCGTCGAAAAGCACTACCCGCGCCTTGGGGATTTCAAGCGCCACGTACTGACCCCCGCCGTCGATCAGATCAACGCCTACAGCGACATCCAGGTGACGTGGAAGCAGCGCAAAGCTGGGCGAACCGTCGTGGCCTTAACCTTCACCTTCAGCCCCAAAGCGCCGACGAAGTCGCCCGCCAAGAAGACCATCGTCGATCAGCGCGGCTGGATCGAGAAGAACGCCCGCCCCGGCGAGTCTTGGGAGCAGGCGCGCGACCGCTACCTCAAAGAGAGCAAACTTTGAACGGCGCGCGTGGGAACGCTGTCGCTCGAATATAGACTTCGCACCTGATATCCAGACACGGCCTTCGCGTAGAGGCGGGTTTGAAACCAGCCCCTACGTCTGGTTATCGCGTTCGATGTCTATACCAATCACGAAAAGGTAACTTTTTAATTCTACTTAATTGCTTTCAAGATGCTGAATAATATGTAAAAACAGATTGTTAATAAGGGCTAGACTCAATATCCACAGGTAGTGGCTTTACAGCTTTAGATCTCTTGTCCAGAAATGCAATACCGTGGTATTTTGTAGGAACGCATACGGTATTGTTTTGTTGGGGATCGATGATGAAAGTGATAGCAGTAGTCCAAAACAAAGGAGGTGTGGGGAAAACAACAGTCACTCGTGTCTTAGCGGAATATTTTTCTCGCCAAGGACAGCGGGTTCTGGTGATGGATCTTGATGCTCAGTGCAATCTCTCAAGACGTTTCCTAAGCATGGAGTATGACGCCGCCGATCCTGACGGTGTTCTTCCCCCACTTCATCCTGAGTTTGATATTTCAGACACTCAAAGCGGTTGGTCTGGGCGTAGCTCTAGTGCAGATATCTATTTTGCGGGCAATGTGTATCCCTACCCGACTCAGTTGGAGACCTTGCTGGCATTGCCAGGACATGGCCCCAGACTTCGCGAAATAGAGCTTGTGCGTTCAGATGAGGTTCGAGATGTAGTTCATAACCGGTTGCATTTATTCCTTAGCATGGAAGATGTTCAGAGTTCTATTGATCTGGTGCTTATTGATACGGCACCGGCTAAGGGTCCACTGACCATCAGCGCTGTTCGGGCTGCAACCCATTTGATCATTCCTACGACATTGGAACCTCAGCCGATTGAGGGACTTTATGGGATGTTGCAGCTTTGGCGTCGTGAGCAAAACAGTCGTGAAGCCGATCGCCCGCTTCAGATCGCTGCGATTCAGCCAAACTTGTTTAGGAAAGGTGTCGCTCTACATGAGGGATTGCTGGATTCCTTGAGGGAAGACCAAGCCTTAGCGTCAATGTTGTCGCCAGTGATTCTACACCAACGCATCGCTTTTGCTGAATCAGACCATCCTAGTGCTCAACCGAAGAGTCTTTTCGATTTGACTCCAAAAGATCCAGCTCGTAAAGAAGTGCTCGCATTTTGTGAGCATATCCACGAACGCTTAACTAGGTAATGGATGTCACAATGGCGTCACCAAAAAAAATGCGATTTGGATCTTCTCAAGTGACCGAAGCGATGGGTGATGTGGTTCGCCGCGGTCAAACAGGTCATTGTGATCTTCATTACGACCGAGTTGATTTGACGAGGATAGAACCAGATCCAGAAAATCCTAGACAATTGAGACTATCCGAACACGAATTTGCACTGTTGTCGGATGATGCGTGGTTATTGAAAGCTCGATCAGTTGACGATTCTGATGAACGAATAAGGCTCCTCTTGCGATTAAGAAATCTCGCTGATTCGATGATCGAGAATGATGTCCTTGAAGCAATACGGATATTCAGGCATGGAGAGCGTTATCGAATTGCGTATGGTGAACGCCGTTATTGGGCGGCTCGTTTAGCTGGGCTTAAAGATATCCCCGCACGGATATCTGATCAACGTCCGGGTAAGGTTCGCACGTTGCAACTCGTGGAGAATCTACATCGCGATGACTTGGATCTTGCTGCGAGGATGCGTAACGTAATTGCTGTGTTGGGTGAGTTGACCGAGGATGGTGAGGCGACTTCTGAACGATTTAGTCATCTTATAGGTATGAGTGACCGGCAAGCAAGGCGCTACCTTCAAGTGGCCAATGGCCCGCGAGAGGTTCTTGATGCGGTATTAGGAGGTCAAGTCATTCGCGACTTAGCAGTGGCGGCGTCCGTATCTGCGATTAATGATGAGTATAGACGTATGTCTGTATTACGACATTTGTCGAATGGTATGTCGCTGAAGGATGCGCTTGAAGCGGCAGAGCGAGAAATCAACCCTCCTCCAAAACTGCCGCGAGGGCGTCCAGCAGTCAAGGTGACCCTTGGAGTGACATCAAATCCAGGGCTGGTACGTGAAATTATGCGACGTGTTGTGGGAGATGCTGAGCTACCGAACTTAGACTGGGCTGACTATCGAGCAGTCACAAAGGCATGGAAATCATTTTTATCAGATCTGGAAAGCTCGTTGTGAAGACGTCCGTTCGCATGACTGAGGAAATGCAAAAAGCGCTGCGTGAAGTGTCGTCTGCGTTGTATGGAGCGAAGGGAAAAAGTCGCTGGGTCAGAGATGCCTTAAGCATGCTTGCGGCCGAAGATCCTGCTATGACAAGTGTCGGCTTTGGTGAGGCTCATTTTGTTCCAACATGTTCTGAACAGATCTTGCTTTCTGATGGATCTGAGGAAATTTTGGAAAATTTGGTGGCAAGAGTGCGTCGGCAGGACCCATTAGCAGAAGGAGTCAAATCCCAGGTGCTGCGCGCTGCAGTACGTTGGAGACTTGAGCGGTCTTCAAGACCATTTGAACTTAATCGTCTATAAGATACTAAAAATAAATAAAAATTTGAAGATTTGTTTTTATAAAAAATCACTGATCTTGGGTGTTGGCTGCAATTTCTTAAATTAACCAAAGTTGCCACCATCTTCGGTAATGCTGCGATGGTGGTCGCCCGTGTCTTTCTTCGGCGTCGATCATCCTTTGGTCCATCTCGGTCATGCCTGGGAACGCGGGCCTCCGGCCCGCGCGGCGGGCGGGACGCCCGCGTTTCCAGGTGGACCGAACGATGATCAAGGCCCTTTCTTCCACTGTGCCAGTCCTTTCTCATGAATCTCGACGAGTGCCTACGTGCGCGGGTGATCGGAGTCCCAAGCCACCGCGTTTTCCCGAGGCGGAACCACCAGCAGGGCCTCGCAGGGCGAGCGCGTTTAAATTCTCAGCCGAACACGACCTTGGCGCGATAGTCGTCATTCCACGCGGCCTTGCGGCGCTTCTTGGCCAAGCTGATCGCCGACCCCTCCTGAT
>NZ_CAIPNF010000009.1 GCF_903866365.1 uncultured Thiocystis sp. | reverse complement strand
GGGTGCCGGTTGCAGGCAATGAAGCGAAACGCCAACGCATCGTCGGTGGCCCGCTCGATCTGGCGGCTGGAGAAACACCCGGTGGCGTCGCCATCGAGCAGCAACGCCAACCGCAGGGCCGGATGCTAGGCCCTGCTTCCGGTACCGGCAGACGCCTGCTTCCACCACCTCGACGAGGTCGCGTGCCAGGTGGCCCTTGGACAGCCAGTCCTGCACCGACAGGGGCAGGAGCAAATCAGTCTCACGGTCGATCGGGTGGAAGCGGCGCATTGGCAGTGGCACTCCGGCCATCGGGGTTGTTCCGGACAGTGTCCCGGAACACCAGCCGCGACGGGGCGCCGAAGTCCGACAGGCGGCTAGACGTTGAACCGGAAGTGGACGATGTCGCCGTCCTTGACCACATATTCCTTGCCTTCCGAACGGAGCTTCCCCGCCTCTTTCGCGCCCTGCTCGCCCTTAAAGGCGACGAAGTCGTCATAGGCGATGACCTCGGCGCGGATGAAGCCGCGTTCGAAATCGGTATGGATCACGGCGGCGGCCTTGGGTGCCTTGGCGTTTTTGGGGATGGTCCAGGCGCGGACTTCCTTGGGGCCGGAGGTGAAATAGGTGTCGAGTCCCAGTAGGCGATAACCGGCGCGCACGACACGGTTCAGCCCCGGTTCGTCGAGTCCCAGGTCGGCCAGGAACTCATTGCGCTCGCTCTCTTCGAGTTCGACGATCTCCGCCTCGATAGCGGCGCAGACGGCCACCGCCTCGGCCCCTTCCTCGGCGGCAAGCGCGACCACTTTGTCGAGCAGCGGATTGTCGACGAAGCCGTCCTCGGCCACGTTGGCGATGTACATGGTGGGCTTGGCCGTCAGCAGGAACAGATCCCGCAATTCCAGCAGTTCGTCTTCGTTAAAACCCAGCGCGCGCACCGGCTTTCCGGCATCCAACTGGTCGCGCGCCTGTTCCAGCAGCGCCTTGCGGGCAAGGATCTTTTTATCGCCCGTGCGGGCCGCGCGCTCGGCGCGATCGAGCGCCCGCTCGACCGACTCCAGATCGGCCAGCGCCAGCTCGGTGTTGATGACCTCGATATCGTCCAGCGGATCGATCCGCCCGGCGACGTGCACCACATCGTCGTCCTCGAAGCAGCGCACGACATGCGCGATGGCGTCGGTCTCGCGGATATTGGCCAGGAATTTGTTGCCGAGTCCCTCGCCCTTGGAGGCGCCCGCGACCAGCCCGGCGATGTCGACGAACTGCATGGTGGTGGGGATGATCTTCTGCGGCCTGGTGATGGCGGCGATGACATCGAGACGCGGATCGGGCAGCGGCACCACGCCGACGTTCGGATCGATGGTGCAAAAGGGGTAGTTTTCAGCCGCGATCGTGGCCTTGGTCAGGGCATTGAAAAGGGTCGATTTGCCGACATTGGGCAGGCCGACGATGCCGCATTTGAATCCCATGACGAAAGTCCGCTCGGAAAATCCGATCATCTTACAGGATTCGCGCGAAGGAATGCCAGACGCGAATCCTGATGAAGCAATTCTAAATTTGCCCCTGCTTCCCGCCCGCGCGGCGTGCGGGTGGTGGCCGCGCTGGCTCAAGTGCCTCCAGCATGAAATCAAACAGGTGCTCCCAGGAGTCGAAGGGCAGGTACCGGTACTGGATCAGTGCACGCAGATGCTCGAAGAACGTGCGACGCGACGGCAGTTGACGGCGCACCGCCTGGTAGCCGGGATGGAGTCGGTCAAGCACAGTATGGACGAGGAACACCAACAGGATCAGGCTCGCGAACAGGGCGGCCAGATGCTGCTGGCCATGACCATCATTGTGTTCGAAAGGATATCCCTTGGTCTTGAGGGTATTGTT
>NZ_CAIPNF010000008.1 GCF_903866365.1 uncultured Thiocystis sp. | reverse complement strand
ATCCAGCCCCAAGACCAATCTCACCACGCTCGCACCTAGCGCATCAGGTAGGCCCTCCGTCGCTTGCCGTCACCTCGTCGGCTCGCCCATGGCGCCATCACAACCAGTAGGGGTTACCGCACTGAGCTGGATACCCCCCTTTCCAGATTACGCCCCAGATTGCGGCCATTGAAAATCTCGCTCAGTTCGCGACGCAGCAGTTTCTGAATGCGCTGATGTTCCTGCGGCGTCAAATCCTTGGCCTCGACGCAGAACAGATAATCGTCGAGCTGGAAGTGCTTGATGACCATCTTGGTGTGGAAGAGATTTTCCTGATAAACGTTGACGTCGACCAACTGATAGCGTTTTTTGGTGTTGCTCGACAGATAGTTCTGGATCGAGCTGATGTTATGGTCGATGAAGTGTTTGCGCCCGGTGACATCGCGGGTGAAGCCGCGCACCCGGTAATCCATGATGACGATGTCCGATTCCAGTGCGTGAATCAGATAATTCAGCGCCCGTAGCGGCGAAATCCGCCCGCAGGTCGAGACATCGATATCGGCGCGAAAGGTGCTGATTCCGGTCTGCGGGTTGGTTTCCGGATAGGTGTGGACGGTGATATGACTCTTGTCCAGATGCGCCACCACGGCGTCCGGCAGCGGTCCCGGCGTGGCCGTGTTGGAGAGGTTTTCCGCGACGATCCCCTCCTCGGAGATCAGCATGGTCACCGATGCGCCCTGAGGATCGTAGTCCTGATGGGCGATGTTGAGGATATTCGCGCCGATGATCTCCGCCACGTCGGTCAGAATCGCGGTCAGGCGCGCCGCGTTATAGGCCTCGTCGATATAAGCGATGTAGGCTTCGCGCTGCTCGGTGGAGTCAGCGTAGCAGACATCGTATATAGTGCCTGACCGAAAACTCGGATTTTTGACCGCACTCGGAGGCGATTGATCGCCCCGGCGAGGTGTTTTTCTTGAGTCAGTCCGGGTTGGGGCGTGGAGCGCACCGCCCAATGAGAGATGTTCTTATCACGGCCTTCGTGCAAACACACGCCTCCCTAAGCGCCCCCACGCGATGCCAATAATGGGGTTAGGCGGCTCGCCGTTGCCGGCGCCGTTCCTGCTCAGCCTCAGCGGCCAGCAGGATGGCGCCGAGGCGGTGGACGTTGCGCGCGACTACCGCCATGGCCACATAGCGTTTGAAGCCGTCCAGGCCGTGGTCGGGGCAGACGTCCAGCCCATGGGCCTCCAAGGCGTTGATGGCCGACTCCACCGCGCTGTGGCGGTGGCGCAGGCGGATGAAGCGCGGGTCGTGCTCACGTTCCCACTCGGCGGCCGAGCGTTTGCCT
This sequence comes from uncultured Thiocystis sp., assembly GCF_903866365.1. GTDB lineage: Bacteria > Pseudomonadota > Gammaproteobacteria > Chromatiales > Chromatiaceae > Chromatium. The sequence goes on along the minus strand of NZ_CAIPNF010000008.1, from coordinate 1,787 downwards.
TTCTTGGGCAGCACCGGCAGTGCCACGAGTTGGGCCAGTTGCTGTTGATTGGCCGGGCTGTGAAAACCCTTGTCGAGGCTGACGCTGTGGGTCTCGGGGAAGCGGGCGCAGGTGGCGGTCACAAAGGGGACGGCGATCTGATCGTCAGTGGTGTGTTCCATCACCTGATGATGCAGGATGAAGCCGTACTGATCTTCGCTGATGGCGACCCGCAACCCCAACTCGACGGCCACCCCGGCCTTGCCTTTGCTAATCCATTCGGTGTGCGGTTGGAAGATGGAGAAGACCTTTTCACCATGGGGAATGCGCTCGCCATGGAGCACGCGACGGCGGATTTGATCGATCTGGCGCGCGCCATGGGTCAAGTAGGTGTCCAACGGGGCCAAAAGCACCTCGGGCCGTTGGGCCTCGACCACGAGCTTGAGGCGGGTCAGGCGGGCACGCTCCAGGAACGCTTCGGCGAGCGCCAAATAGTCACCGCAGGCCTGCCTGATCTCGCCCTGACGGGCCTCCCGCTTGGCCTCGTCCTGGGCGGTCGAGCGCTTGAGTTGCTGCACCCGTCGCAACGCCTGCTTCAGACAGCGCAGATTGTAAGCGCTTTGGCGCCAGTCGCTGAACTTGGCCTGTTCGCACAACTCGGCACTGGTCTCGATCGCCTTGCGCACGGCATCCGCCAAGAGATTGAGGTCGGTGGGAAAGTGCACGTCGGTCTCGACCACGAACGAATCAGCACGGACCTCAAGCGCGTCGTCCGGACTTTTTTTGACCAGGACGTGTCCTGCGCGCACCACCTCCTGGTTGATGCGATCCAGCACCTCGGGGGTGAACAGGCGCAGGTTGTCCTTCAGCGTCTGCAACGCGTAGCGCGTGTCATCGGCCCACTCGCCATGGCCGAGCATCTGGCGGATGGTCGCATGCTGGTTGGCCAGTTCCTGGATCCGGTCGAAGTCGGCGTTCAGCCCCAGACGGAGCGTGCCCAGCACCAGGATGCGCCACTGGAGCATGCCCGGTCGGCCGGTGTCCGCGCTGACCGCGCCGGGGGCGTCGACCCGTTCGGGCAGAACCTCCGCGAGGATGGCGAAGACGCGCTCACGCACCGCCGCTTCGGTATAAATGAACTGCAGGCCCCGCAGGAGGCGCGGAATGTCGTCACGCGATTTGCGGTCGAGTTCAATGGCGGCGATGTCCTGTTCACCCAACTGGAACTGGGGGTCGATGATCTGGCGCATGGCGGGAAACGGAGCACGAAGTTTTTTGCAATTCAGCCCGCCACGCGGTGGCCACGGACCGGGATTTCAGCGGTCGGAACGAATCATCAATGGGTTATCGCATGATTCTGGCCCCATCGCATGGTGATTTCGCGCCATCTTCGACCAAGGGTTGCGATTATAACCGATTGTTTTTATAAGGCTGAACAAGTTATCGTTCAGGCACTATATAACCCAAGTTGCCACCTTGATGGATCGGCGTCCATCGGAGTTTGCTAGCGTTGTGAGTATCCCGACTGCGCAACGACTGGCGAGGAACCCCGATGGACACACAAATTATATTCGTGTACTGCCTTTGTGACGATCTGCTGAAAGCGCTCGGTCATCGTGAAGACCCCCAGTGTCAGGTGTCCGACGCGGAAATTCTCACCACCGCGTTGGTCGCCGCCCTCGAGTTTGGCGGATGCTTCAAACGGGCACATCGGTTCCTGCATGAAACGGGCTATCTGTCACATCGGCTCAGTGCGAGTCGCTTCGTGCGCCGTCTCCATCGTTGCGAACCGTTCGTGATGCCGTTGT
>NZ_CAIPNF010000007.1 GCF_903866365.1 uncultured Thiocystis sp. | reverse complement strand
AGACGAACACTGGGACGCCTGCCTCGACGTGCTCAAGGAACGTCCGCGCCGCCGTCGCTTGCAAACCGTTCCGGCCAGGGTCATGCAGATGATGAACTCACAAGTGCGTCAACGGTGCGGTTAAGTTGGCGCTTATGGGAGCGATCCCCATGGGTGGATGAACCCGGCGGCAGTGCCGGGAAGTTAACGCACAATCAGTGCGTCTTGGTCTCGCGGAACAGGCATCGTTCGGCGCGTTTGCCAGGGTTGAAGGCAGATACCGGGCGGTGATCACCCAGGACGAGTGTCCACACTTCGTCCGGTGTCCGTTCGTGATCGGATCGGCCGATCAGGTGCTGGTCCAATCTTTCCATCGACATCCTTTATAGCCTGCTGACCCACCGAAACCATCGGCGGACCCGCAGGCGGCCGTGGCCCTAAACGAGGAACTGCTCGGCGAGACCGAACAGCGTTTGCTTGAGATCGGCGGGAGAATCGATCTGGATGTGACGTGGAAACAGCCACGACACGTCGATCTTGATGCCAATGCCGGCGATCTCGATGCCGGTCGCCTGGCAGTGTTGGATGATGTCCGTCGCCCCGATCACGTCATCGGGCTTGCCGTCGGTCATCACCAGGATCACCCGCTTCCGCTCTTGTCGCTGCAGGAGATCGGCGGCGGCGTACCACAACGCCGATGTCAAGGGCGTCCCACCGCGCGCCGGTTGCAGGAAAGCGCCGGCACGGCTGGCAGGCCGTTGCCCATGCTGGATCAGGCGGGAGACCTTTTCGTCCTCGCCAAACATGCCTGGAAAGGCCGTCACCGCGACCGACACGCCTTGAATGGTGTCGAGTGCCAGTGCTAGCGCCAAGGCGGCGTTCTGAGCGATCTCGCCCAGCGATTCGCCGCCATAATCGTTGCCCATCGATCCCGACAGGTCGATGAGAACCTGCACCGCCGTATTCGGTGCCGTCCGTTCCGTCTTCCGGGCGAACAGCCTCGAATCGCCAACGCCCGCACGGTGCAGACGGTGAGCGACCAGTTTTTTCCCCTGATGAACGGCGTATGGCCGATCCATTTGGGCGGATTGCACCAACCCTTGCAGTTGGGCGGTTAAGGCCCGCGATTCCCCTCGAACGTCATGGAGAAGGCGTTTTCCTTGTGGATTCAAACGGGCGTCCTCCCCGATCGGGAGCACGGTCTGGCGTCCACTCCTCCTCGACGCGTTTGTCAGCAGCGTTTTAGCGGTCTCGAACAGATCCTGATCGAGATCGTTTTCTTCAGCCTCCAGCACCTGTTGGAGGGTTATTGACGTCTTCCCAGAGTCACCTTCGGAGTTGCCCCCGGAGTCACCCTTGGCGTCCTCGGAATCGTCCCCGGAGTCGCCCTTGGAGTCCTTAGAGTCATCCCCGGAGTCACCCTTGGCGTCCTCGGAGTCGTCCCCGGAATTGCCCTCGGAATCCTCGGAGTCGCCTCCGGAATCATCTCCGGAATCACCCTTGGAGTCCTCGGAATCGCTCTTGGCGTCGTTTTGCGACGGCTCGGCAGCCTGTTTCTCCTCCTTCAGCAGTTGAATGATCCGCTCTGCCAACTGGTTAGCTTCGGTGGTACTTCTCAATCTTGGCACTTCGGTGGTCATCCCCATCAAGCGACGAACCGTCGACGCGGGGAATGTCTGACGAAGCACCTTTTCCGCTTGCGCCGCGAAGGCGGTCAGGGCGGTTTGTTCCAACACCCTGCATCGCAGGGTCAACAGCAGATAGCCGGTCAAAATGGACGCCGGGTGATCTTGCTGGCCAGGTGCGCACAATTGGCGATTGTCGATCATCCAATCGACGACCCTTTCCAGGGTCTTTTTCGTCCCTGGGTAGGCGCGGCGGATGGCCTGCTCAATGCGGATGTCCTCCAGAATGTTAAGCAAGGTCTTCTGAAGTGGCGACTGGAGCGCCGCAGCGCGGAACACCGTCATGTCGGTACGGCGAACATGACTGGCCTCATGTGCCAAAAATCCCCACGCGACCTCGCGCAGGGCGGACTCCGGCGGAAGATCCGGGATCCAGATGGTGTTGCCATCGGTACTGGCCGTGTGGCTGGCGGTTGCGCCACCGACGATGACGTTTACGCCGAACTTGCGTCCGAGCGCCGTGGCCACGATGGGCATGGCCCGATGCAGGGTCTTAGAGTCTGTTCAGAAAGTTTATCTAATGAAATTAGATTGTTGCAGTTTGACTTACACATGAAATTTAGGCAAAAGCCGATTTCCGTCCAGTTTGTGCTCCCATGCTTGAAAAAACATATGCAATTCAACAGGGACTT
>NZ_CAIPNF010000006.1 GCF_903866365.1 uncultured Thiocystis sp. | reverse complement strand
CGATTTGCGAGGGGAGCAATGTCAGGACAGTCGGTTCGGTTTCGCAGGGCACGGGCATTCTCGATCATGTCAGTCTGTTGGAGGGATATGCGGCCTAAACGGGTAAACTGTTACTCGGAAATCACCTAAATACGAGATCTATAATAACGTGCTGAATAAGATTTCGCCGGGAATTGCTGGCACTATGATGATCGGAAAAGTTAATTTTCGTTCGCGCACAAATGCTTTCGCGTTTTTTCGATGCCGGCTTTTAAACTTTTCGTCGGTGATAAGATCTTGGCTGGCGTCAACGGATTGTTTTTTAAACATATGAAAATCCCCTATAGGCTATAATTTTTCATAGTATACAACAATTTGCGCTTAACTTAATGGCAGTGACCCGACCTACGCCATCACCCCTGAGCGCGAGCCGTTGGGTGTCGTGGATGCCTGGAGGTGGGCGCGGGAGCCGAAAGACCCCGACGGCACCCGTCCGGGGCTCAAGGAGAGTGTGCGCTGGGGCGAAGGGGACGCGCGGGTGGCGGACCTGGCCGCCGAGTTGCCGCAGACGCGCCTGGTCTACATGGCCGATCGCGAGGCCGATCTGCTCGACCTGATGGTGCGCGCCCGCGACCTGGGCCACCCCGCCGACTGGCGGCTGCGCGCCAAGCACAACCGCGCCCTGCCCGAGGGCGATCGGCGGTGGGCGCGGGTGCTGGCGAACGAGCCGCTCGGGGAGATCCGCTTCGTCCTGCCAGCCGGGCGCGGACGGGAAACGCGCGAGGTCCATCAACCGCTTGACGCGCAACGGGTCACCCTCCCGGATGGACGCCGCGGCACCCTGGAGGCGACCGGCGTGATCGCCCGCGAAGTCGATGCCCCCGCCGACGTCAAACCCATCGAGTGGCGCCTGCTGACCAACCGCGAGGCCACCACCCTGGAGGCCGCCGTCGAGTTGATCGACGGGTACCGGGCGCGCTGGGAAATCGACATGCTCTTTTTGGTGCTCAAGGAAGCCTGCCGCGTCGAAGCCCTGCAATTGGGCACGATGACCCGGCTTGAGCGCGCGCTGACGCTGTTCCTGGTGGTGAGCTGGCGCATCGCCCGTTTGATGCGCCTGGGGCGCACCGTCCCCGATCTGGATGCGGGGTTGTTGCTGGAAACCGAGGAATGGCAGGCGGCGTCCATCCTGGCCAAAAAGCCCATCCCCCAGGAGCCACCGCGGCTCAACGACGTGATGCGCCTCATCGCCCGCTTGGGCGGTTTCCTCGGTCGCAAAGGCGATGGCGAGCCCGGTTTAAAGACCATCTGGCTGGGAATGCAGCGCATCATGGACTTCGCGGCTGGGGTCAAATATGCCAGGGAGGTGTCGGACACGGAGAGTTGTGTGTAATGGGATGGGCTTATGCGACTGGCGCGCAATCAGCGAGGCGGATACTCTAATAGATTGTTTTTAAACTGCAATATTCGCTTTGGTCGCCCGCGATGGCGACGGTTACGGCGCGGCATCGCCGGCTCATTTTAAATGAGTAGCGGAATAT
>NZ_CAIPNF010000005.1 GCF_903866365.1 uncultured Thiocystis sp. | reverse complement strand
GCGGATCAGCGCGCCATTGGCGTCCTCGGCCAGATTGAGCAGGCTGAAATCGCTGAAGCCCTGCCCGGACGCGGTCCAGTCCGGGAAGCGTTTGTAGACCTCTTGATGGCAGGTCAGACAGTCGATGTTGGCGAGTTGCGCATGGGCCTCGGGGGACGCCGGGGCGAGTTGTTCGAACAGCGACTGGGCCATCGGAAAGCGCCCGTTCCCCACATGACAGCCGGCGCAGGTGAAGCGCGGCGAATTCTCGTGCGTGCCGCAGTAGGTGTTGACGCCGGTCGCGACCAGATCGCCCGCCGCCTTGGCGGGTCGCTCGCCGGCCGCCGCGAAGTCGCCCGGGATGTTGGTGACATTGGGGAAGGCCCCGCCCTGCTGATAATGCACCGAGCCGTGCATGTCGCGCGCCTGGTTCTCGTGGCAGGCGACGCAGACCTCGGGGCCGGTATAGGCGGTGATATTGCAGTGCTCCGCGATGGGCGAGGTGCAGCCCACCTGCGGCGAATCCGAGATGGTCGCGGTGGTGGTCGCGGGCGAGGAGACCGCGCCCGCGTTGTCGGTTACCGTGAGGGTGACGCTGTAGCCGCCGACCGCCGTATAGGCATGACTGGGATTGGCCTGGGTGCTGGTCGCGCCGTCGCCGAAGGACCAGGCGTAGCTGGCGATGCCGCCGTCCGGGTCGACCGAGCCGGCGCTGCTGAAGCGGATCGCCGCGCCTGGAAGGCCGCTGTAGGGACCGTTGACCCTGGCCGTCGGGGACTGGTTACCGCCTGGAGGCGGAGGGTCGCCGCCGCCCGCGGACTTGGGCGAGCAATCGGACGGTGCCTGGTCGACCGCGCGCTCGGCCGTCTGTCCGTCGCTTTGGATGGCGCGCACCCGGCAGGGCACGGGGCTGGGCCTTTCCTTGCGGATCGACCAGGTTCCATCGCTTCCCTCGGTCTCGTCATTGCCGAGTGTCTGGGAAGGGGCGTAGGCGTTGACCAGGATCACCTTGGCGCGCGGCGTGCCCCGCCCGGAGACGTTCAGACGTCTTTCCCGGCTGTCCCAGAAGGCGCGATCGATCATGTGCTGGGACGGGGAGGAATCGTCAGCGCGGTTGTGGTCATCCCTGTCGTCATCGGCGAGCGCCATGCCCGCCGACAAGACGCAGACCGAGACCAGGGCGAGCGCGGCCGCCAAGCCACGCCAAACCCATTTCCGATCTCGTCTCGGTGGTGCGCCAGGGGTGCTTGTTTGTTTGGACGCTCTCATCATTCTGCCCTCTCACTGGTTATGAAACGCGGCGCCTCCTTGCGTCGGCCATGGACGCCGGGCCGTCTGGCCCACGGGGAAAGCCTTGGTTCATGGCTGTTTGGAACATCAGCTTAGCCCACCGCGCCTTAAGGGAACCTTAAGGCGCGGGGTCTTCGTGACGAGAGATTTGGAGCATGCGCGGGGGATGGCATGATGACACGCGACGCCGGAACGATGGTTTTACCGTCCGTTGGTCTGGTGGGATCGATCACGACCGTGATGAGGAACGGAGTCTGTGGCAGGCTTGCGAAAACCGACCTCGACCAGCAGGCCCTGCCCATCCTCCGCGTCGAGCAGTTCGATCCCGACACCATGCAACTCGCAGATCCGCCGCACGATGGCCAGGCCGAGCCCGGCGCCGGCCTCGGCCTGACCGGGGAGACGATAAAAACGATCGAAGACCCGCATCCGGTTCTCGTTGGGGATACCCCGGCCCGAGTCCTCCACCCGGAGCAGAACGTGTTCCCTGCGCGCGCTAACCGTCACGGCGACACGCCCGCCCGCCGGGGTGTATTTGATCGCGTTGTCCAGCAGATTACCGACCAGAATGCTCAAGGCCCCAGGCGAGACGCCGACCAGACCGGGCTCGCCTTCCGGGGTCTTGCAGCCAAATTCGATGGACTTGGCGCGCGCCGCACCCTGCTTGTCCGCCACCGCTTGTTGCGCCGTCTTAACCAGCGAACAGGTTTCGTGCGCTGTGTCGCGCGCCCGCGATTGCAGTCGGGACAGAATCAAGAGCTGGGCGATCAGATGGGTCGCCCGATCAACCCCGCGGATGAGTTTCCCGAGCGCCTCGGCGCGCTCCTCGGGGTCGCGGCTGCGCTGGGCGATCTGGGCATGGGTGCGGATGATCGCGAAGGGGGTGCGCAGTTCGTGCGAGGCATCGGCGGCAAAATGGCGCTCCGCGTCCAGCGCCTGTTCGAGCCGGGCCATCAAGCCGTTGAGCGCATGGATCAGCGGTCCGATCTCGGCCGGCACGCGGCGCGCATCGATGGGGGCCAGTTGTTCGGCCGAGCGATGTCCGATGGCGCGGGCGAGCCGGCTCAGCGGACGCAGGCCGTCCGCGACCGCCAGCCAGATCAGGAACACGGTGAGCGGCAGCGACCAGAGGATGGGTTGCAGCGCATGGAGCGTCAGATACTCGATGAGTTCCCGCCGGATCCCGTCATTCTGCGCCACATAGATCACCTCGCCGGAACGCCCCGTCGGGAACCCGAAGACGCGCCATTGGGTCGGCCCGAGGGTCTGATCCGAGAATCCCGACTGCCGTGCCAGCGGTTCCTGCGGCGCCGCGCCGAAGCTGCCGATCAGCACGTCCTCCCGCCAGAGCTGGAAACTGATCATGGATTCATACGGATGGCCGATGGGCGACAGGGTTTGGGGCGCGCCAGCGATGCTGGGCAGATCGCCGGCGAGCGTGATCTGGCGCAGGAAATGCGCGGTCTGGGCCAACTGCGCATCCATCAATTCACCGACCTCGTGACCCGAACGATTCCAGGCAATCAGGGCGATCGCGATCCAGATGACGGTCCAGACAAGGCTGAGCGACAACAGCAGGCGGCGGCGGATCGATCTCATGACGAGGGTTCCGAGACGAATCGATAGCCGACGCCGCGCACCGTGAGGATCCGGTGTTTGCCAAGCTTCTGACGCAGGTTGTGGATATGCACCTCCATGGCGTTGCTCTCGATCTCGTCGCGCCAGCCGTAGGTCGCCGCCGCCAGCCGCGCGCGTGGCACCACCCGGTCGGCGTTGGCGACCAGCTTTTCCAGCAGGGCATACTCCTTGGGCGAGAGTGACAGCGGTTGTTCGCCGAGCGTCACGGTGCGCCGATTGGTATCCAGCGCCAGCGCGCCGGCCTGGAGCAGCGGCGCCGCATGGCCGCCGCCGCGGCGCGTCAGCGCGCGGATGCGCGCACTCAGTTCATCGAGATCGAACGGCTTGACCAGATAGTCGTCCGCGCCCGCGTCCAGACCCGTGACCTTATCCGCGATGGCGTCGCGGGCGGTGAGAATCAGGACCGGCAGATCGATCCCCTGGCGGCGCAGATCGCGCAGCAGGGCGAGTCCATCGCGTCCGGGCAGCCCGAGGTCGAGCACCATCACATCGAAGTGCTCAACCCGCAGCGCATGCTCGGCGGGTTCGGCGCTCCGCACCCAATCCGCCACGTAACCATCCTGGCCGAGCCCGGTTTTCAGGCCAGAGCCAAGCAATGGGTCGTCTTCGACGATCAGGATGCGCATGAGGGGGCGATGGTCTTGAGGAGGCTCAGCTCTCCGAGCCATCATGACCCAGACTCGCCGGATCCTGATGGATGATGATGTCGGAATCCGGATAGACGGCGCGGATCTGGGCCTCCACCTCATCGGCAATGCGATGCGCGTGCAGCAGGGGCAACTGATCGTCGAGCTCAAGATGCAGTTGGATGATCAGCGACTGGCCGGACTGGCGGGTGCGCAGACTGTGCAGTCCGCGCACCATGGGCACGTTCAAGGCCAATGATCGGATGTGTTCGCGCTGTTCCTCCGGGAGTTCGTGATCCATCAGCATCTGGATGGCCTCGCGCCCGATCTGCGCGGCGCTGTAGAGGATATAGGCACCGATCGCGAGCCCGAAGAGCGGATCGAAGCCGGACCAGCCGAGGCTCGCCAGCCCGAGCGCCACCAGGGTCGCCGAATTGGTGGCCAGGTCCGTGGCATAGTGCAGCGCATCCGCGCGGATGGCGGGCGAACCGGTGCGTCGGATGACATGATGCTGAAACGCGAGCAGGGCCAGGGTGAGGAGGATGGCGAAGCCGATCACGCCCACGCCGATCCCAATCTCGGTGACCGCTTGCGGATGGAACAGCCGGTCGACCGCCTGTAACGCGAGGAACATGGCCGAGCCGGCGATAAAGGTCGCCTGGCCCAAGGCGGCGAGCGCCTGGGCCTTGCCATGACCGAAACGATGCTCGGTGTCCGGCGGTTGGAGCGACCAATGCACCGCCAGCAGATTCACCAGCGAGGCGGCGGCATCCATCGTCGAATCCACCAGCGAGGCGAGGACGCTCACGGATCCGGTCAGCAGCCAGGCCACGAGCTTGGCCAGAATCAGCAGACCGGCCGTGGCCACCGAGGCATAGGTGGCGAGCCGCAGGAGTCTGCCGGTCTCGGCGGAGGTTCCAAACGAAACCGGCCGCGGGTCCGCCGCGGGATTCAAGGCGCGTTCCTCATGGCTGAATCCTCCCGCGCTCAGCGTTGGGGCGGCAGCGGCGGCATCGCCTGCTGGCGATGCTGGGCCTGTGCCAGGTCAAATTCCCGTGGGTCGACCAGCCCGTCGCCATTGAGATCGATGGCCTTGAAGTCAGGCGCGTTGGCCAGGTTGCGCATCGGATACCCCTGCTGCGACCGCTCCTTGATCCGGTTGGCGCGCGCCTCGTAAAACTCCTGCTCGGTGAGGCTCCCGTTCTGGTTCAGATCGAACTCGGCGAAGGTCGGCATGTTTCTCCCCATGCCACGGCCCATCCCCGGCCCCCTGCCAGCGCCCTGCCCCATCCCCATGCCAGGCCGGCCTTGCATCAGCGATTGCTGCGTGGTGGCGAATTCGTCGGGCAGCAACTGACCGTCGCCATTCAGATCGAAATCCGCGAAGGTCGGCGCGTTGGCCGCCCCGCGCATCGGCGCGCCGGTAGCGCCGCGCGCCGCCATCCGCTCGGCATGGACCGTATTGAATTCCTGTTCGGTGACCATCCCGTTGCCGT
>NZ_CAIPNF010000004.1 GCF_903866365.1 uncultured Thiocystis sp. | reverse complement strand
GCGGGTCAGCGAGCATCGGATCATCGAACTGATCCGCGCCCATTTCGACCTGCGTCCCTACGGCATCATGCAGATGCTCGATCTGACCAACCGCGACCTGATCAAGTATCAGGACACGGCGGCCTATGGTCATTTCGGGCGGACCGAACCGGGCTTCACCTGGGAGCGGACCGACAAGGCCGACATGCTGCGCGAGGCGGCTGGGATCTGATTGGATTTGTAGGATGGGTAGAGCGCAGCGAAACCCATCAAATTCCGCGCGGACCTATCGGGTTCGCGCAGCCACACCCTCGGTCTTGCGCGGGCGTTCAATTCAAGCGTTGGAGCAGTGATCGATGGGTTTCACGGCCAATCAGCGTTCGAATGAATTATCAGCGCCATAGCATGGCCGTTCCACCCATCCTTGCTATCGAGATCGCTGGCTGCGCATGAGCTTCCTCAACACGGCGCACAGCGGACGCTTCTCCTCGGATCGCACCATCGCCGAGCACAACCGCGACATCTGGCGGCTGCCGACGGTGACGCCCGGGCGGATGGCCTGACCCTGATGGGCGGCGGGCGCATGACGGACGGCACGGATACGGCGCCCCATCCATCCGTCGCCTTGTCCCGCCGGTCGCTCCTGATCGGCGCCGGTCTCGGCGTCGCCACCTGGCTCGGCGGCCGGATCGCCGGCGGCGACAGACACTGGCGATCCTGGCCGCTGGAACGCCAGATCGCCCAGCGGTTCCTGGTCGGCTTTCCGGGGACACGGATCGATCCCGGCCATCCGATCATCCGCGATATCCGCGAGCATGGAATCGGTGGCGTGGTGTTATATGATCGCGCCGGTCTCAACATCACCGGGCCACGCCAACTGCGGACGCTCACCGCCACCCTGACGGCCCTGGCGCCGACGCCGCTGTTCATTGCCACAGATCAGGAAGGCGGTCGGGTCGTGCGTCTCCAGGAGAGCGCCGGTTTTCCGTCCACGCTATCGGCGCAGGTCTTGGGAGAGATGGATGATTTGGCGTGTACCGGCCGGGCCGCCGACGGCCTGGCGCATACTCTCATCGAGCATGGCTTGAATCTGAATTTCGCTCCCGTGGTGGATCTGAACCGCTACCCGGACAATCCCATCATCGGCCGGCTGCAACGCAGCTTCGCGGCCGATCCGCGGCAGGTGGCCCGACACGCCGCCGCCGTGGTGGCCGCCCATCGCCGACGGGGCGTCATCAGTACGCTCAAACATTTCCCCGGACACGGCAGTTCGCTGGGCGATTCTCACGACGGCTTCACCGATGTCACCCAGACCTGGCGCGCGGACGAACTGCTGCCCTATCGCCAGCTGATCGAGCGCGGATTGTGCGACATGATCATGACCGCCCATCTCTTCAACGCCCGCATCGATCCAACCGCCCCAGCCACGCTGTCGCGTCCAACGCTCCAGGGGCTGCTGCGCGATCAGCTCGGCTTTCGCGGCGTGATCGTCACCGACGATCTGACCATGGGCGCCATCGCCCGTTATTATTCCTATGACACAGCGGTGATCCGCGCCATGCAGGCCGGCGCCGATCTGTTACTGATCGCCAACCACCGGCCCTATATCCCGGATATCGTGCCGCAAACCTTGGCCATCGTCAGGCAGGCGGTGGACAGGGGCGCGCTATCGCCCGCCGACATCCGGGTCTCCTGCCGGCGTCTCATGGCGCTCAAGGCGCGTTACCGGCTCGCGGTCTAGCGCGGTAGGCTGGGGTGAACGAGAGTGAACCCCAGCATCAACTCGGCGTCTACTGGGGTTCGTTCCTCCTCTGGCTCCCACGCTCCGGCGTGGAAGAGCCGTAGCAAGATAGGGTGGTTAGAGTGACCATGGTATAACGCTGATGATTGGCACGGATACCGGCTGGTCACGAAACCCACCGAGCCAACGCGCCAACGCTTAACCTTTGAATGCCTTCGGGAAACCGGGGGCGTTTTGGCTCTCTGGGATCTGAGTAGGAACCGGGAAGGTCGAAAAATCTATTAATTATATGATCTTACAAAGATCTGGAGACGATATCGAAACGCGAAACGAGTCACTG
>NZ_CAIPNF010000003.1 GCF_903866365.1 uncultured Thiocystis sp. | reverse complement strand
TCCCGCAGACTTCTCTTCCGCCGGTTGCTTGAGCAACTCGTCGTGACAGATCCTGTCCCCGAGAGCCGACTCATCGATGGTCACCATTGGCAGCCCCACAAGATGTAGTTTGAGGCGGAGCTAACCGTCCACCCCCTTTCTCTAAAAACAACGAATTTCGTCCTTTTGGAATCGAGGTTCCTACGCGCGGTCTAACCGTCGTCAGCGAGTCCGGCTATCTGCTCCTGGTGAAATCGTTTCAGGACGATCTCGCGTGGCAAATCCAGCGCGAGTTGGTCAACGCCTACTTTCGTGTCGATCCGCCGCGCACCGTGGGCGACTACGCCGACACCCGCATTCCCTCCGAAAAACATCCCAAATCCAAGCCTAAGCGCATGAGTTTCCAACTGCGCGACAAACGCATCCTTGCCCGTGCAGCGGCCTCCCTGTTGCGGATGTCCGCCACCAGCAAGGCGCGCATGTTGGCCGAGATTGCCGAGAGCGAAGGGATTGCAGCGACGTTTCTCCCGTCCTATTCGAGCGGCGAGGCGCTCACCAAGTCGATGAGCGCCCTTCTGGTCTTGACGCCCCGCGCCTATGCCGCGTCGCGATGCGCGTCCACGTACTCCCGCAACGCTGCATCCAGGCGGGTCTGCCAGCCCTTCCCGGTGGCGCGGAAAAACGCCGTCACTTCCGGCGAGAGTCGGATCGTGACGCGCTCCTTGGTGGCCTCGGCTTTCGGGCGTCCAGCGGTGCGCCGCATCTCGGCGAGCGGGCGCAGTTCGGCCATCTCCGCGTCGGTCAGTTCATGGGTGTCTGGGTCCGCCGCGATGCCGGCACGGATGCGCTGGGTCTCTTTCTCGGTCGGAATGCGGTATTTACGACCGTTTCTGTCGGTGACGAACATAGTTCCTGACCTCTTTTGGTGTGGCTTCTCGCAGGCTGACGATGCGGTAGCGGTCGTCATCTTCGATGCAGATCACGCAATAGACGCGGCCCGCGATGGGGGCGAAGCATTGCAGGCGCAGCTCGCCGTAGGCTTCCCGGTCATCTTCGCGGCAGGCCATCCGATCCCATTCCAGATCCGCCGCCAACGCCAGCGACACGCCGTGATGGACGATGTTCAAGCGGTCCTTGGCGGGATCGAAGGCGATCTTCATGTTGAATATTGTATGCACAAGAATCAGGATACGCAAGGATTCTTGTGCATACGCTTGACCCAACGCGCCCGCCGCGCCTATGCTTCCCGCGTCGCCCCGCATGGGCGGCTCGGGTTTGACAGCCCGGAGCTTAGGCGCACCGCCGCGCCTTCATCCTCGCGGCTTTTTTGTGTGCGCAGCACGGCAGTTCCTATGGGACGGCTGTGTGTGGGGCATCCTCGGATGCGCCGGTTCCTAAGCCCGGTCTGTCAACCCGCATACAGTCTGCCCACCACGTTTGACAGCGTGGTTGGCGGTTCACAACCGCAGCTTAGGAGCTTGTCATGACCGACAACACCGCCCTCAGTGCGTCCGCACCCCTGTCCTTCTCGTTCGATCAATCCTTCAACGTCCGCGTCGTCATGCGCGATGGCGATCCTTGGTTCGTCGCAGCTGACGTGTGCGTGGCGCTCGGAATCGTCAACAACCGCGACGCGCTTGAGAAACTGGACGATGATGAAAGGGGTGTCGGTTTAACCGACACGACGGAAGGTGTAAAAAAAGTCGGCATTGTCAACGAGTCCGGCCTCTACACCCTGATTCTGCGTTGCCGAGACGCGACCAAACCGGGAACCGTCCCGCATCGCTTCCGCAAATGGGTCACGAGCGAGGTCATTCCAAGCATCCGCAAGACCGGCAGTTACGTCGTGCCCGGCCTCGCCGATGAGAAGTCCTATCCCTACGATCTGGAGTTCCAGGTGGCAGAAGTCGCCGCCCGGATGCTGCGGATGTCCGACACCAGCAAGATTCGGATGTTAACCGGCATCTGCGAGATCAAAGGCGTGTCAAGTGCTTTTCTGCCTGCGTCTGTGGACGAGACGCTGGTGCGTTCGCTCACCGCGCTGCTCAAGGAACACCGCAGTTCGCTTTCCGCCAAAACCGCCAACATCGCCCTGCTCGACATGGGCTTGCTGGTGGAGATGGAGCGCAAGGGCAGCAGGGCGACACCAAGCGGTTCAAGAGCCTGTCCGAGCGCGGGTTGCAGTACGGACGCAACGAGACCAGCCCGCAAAATCCGCGCGAGACACAACCGCTCTACTATGTTGACCGCTTCGCGACGTTACTGGCACGGATCGAACGGCAGGTGGCTGGCGGTTCGCTGTCCCTGACGAGTGCGCGGCTGTTGGTCGCCACGTCGGAGATCCACTGATGACCGACACGCCCAGCCCCGTCCTTATTTTCTCGACCGATCAGCAAGCCGTCACGTCCACGATCCTCGTGGCGCATGGGCGCTACCCCGCCAATTCGCGCAACACCTCGGGATGGCACTCGGCGACTTTGAAGAGGGTCTTCGCCGCCCCGGAAGGATGGCGTTTACCCTGTTCCCAGCCTTGTAAGGTACGCACCGACACCCCCAGCAGCGCGGCAAATTGGGATTGCGACAGCCCCGCTTGTTGGCGGGCGGCAATGGCGGGCGAATACACCACGGTACCCAGTCCAGCCTTCATCTGGCGGATGGATTCAAGGAGGTCTTCACCCAGGTTGCGCCCGTCCTCGAAGGCGTCCAGTTCGTCATCAGTGAGTGGTCGCGTGGTCGATGGCATGTCGGATCTCCAGCAGTTGGCTTGCGGACAGGTTGCCGCGTTCGGATTTGGCGTACAGAAGCAACAGGATCAACGCACCAGCATCAAGCTGTGTGTAGTAGATCACGCGCACTCCGGCAGACTTCCCGGATCCGGCGCGACTCCAACGCACCTTGCGCAAGCCCTCGGTGCCGGGGATCACATCGCCCGCCAGGGGAGACGCGGACAGGAAGGCCGCAAAGGTTCCGCGCTCCTCTTCGTGCCAGTAGCGCGGCCAGAGTTTGGAGAACAGCGGGGTTTCGATGATGCTGTACATGCCCGACAGTCTACGCCATTGAGGTATACGCGCAAGCCCCTTGACACCCGCGCCGTTTTCGGAGAGGCGGCTTGTGTCACCCCACATGGGCGGCTCGGGTTTGACAGCCCGGAGCTTAGGCGCACCGCCGCGCCTTCATCCTCGCGGCTTTTTTGTGTGCGCAGCACGGCAGTTCCTATGGGACGGCTGTGTGTGGGGCATCTTCGGATGCGCCGGTTCCTACTTCCGATCTGTCAACCCGCATACCGTCTGCCCGCCCCATTTGACCGTGGGGTCGGCGGTTCAAAACCGCCAAGTAGGAGCTTGTCATGACCGACAACACCGCCCTCAGTGCGTCCGTGACGGTCGAAACCCTCCCCGTCGTTGCCTTCCAGAATGTTCGCGTCCTGACCACGGATCTGCTCGCGCAACGCGACGGCACAGATCCGAAGAACATTCGGATGAACCACGCCAACAACGCCGACCGCTTCGAGCACGGCAAGCATTTCTTCAAGCTCGAAGGCGAGGCGCGGCGCGAGTTCAAGAAAAACACAAACCGCAAACCCGATCATGTCGGGTCTGTGGAATCTGACAGAGCCAATGACATTGGCGCTGCGGAAATCGCCCCGAACGTCAACGCCCTCACCCTCTGGACCGAACGCGGCGGCGACCGGCACGCCAAGATCCTCGACACCGACGCGGCGTGGGAGGTCTTCGAGAAGCTGGAGAACGCCTACTTCAACCCGCGCGAGGCGTCGTCGCCATCCTTCACGCGCGAACCGCCGACGCCGTCTCGTCGCGCGGTCACGCCAAACGCCCATGTTGCCGCGCTGAAACTCAGCCGAACCGCGATGACCGCCGCGCGCGCTTTCGGACTCAAGGGCAACCAAGCCGCCTTGAGCGCAGACCACGCCATTCGTGCCATGACTGGCGTGAGTCCGCTGGTCCTGATGGGCCAGACGCACCTTGCCGCCGACCCGCGCGGGCAGACCGACACGCCGACCGATCTCGGCAACATGCTGGTCAAACCGCTCTCCGCCGTGAAGACCAACCGCTTGCTCGAAGCGAAAGGCATGCAGGTTCACGACATCAAAGGCGACTGGACGCCGACCGACAAGGCCCAGGAGCACGGCGAATGGCTCGATACCAACAAACGCCACGGTGACGGCACACCGATCAAGCAACTCAAATGGTTCGCCTCTGTCCTTAGGTGATTTCCGAGTAACAGTTTACCCGTTTAGGCCGCATATCCCTCCAACAGACTGACATGATCGAGAATGCCCGTGCCCTGCGAAACCGAACCGACTGTCCTGACATTGCTCCCCTC
>NZ_CAIPNF010000002.1 GCF_903866365.1 uncultured Thiocystis sp. | reverse complement strand
GCGGCGGGTCGGACGCGACGTGAAACGGGTGCATGAGGACACGAGCGTCCTCGCCGAATTGGGCTTGGTCGAACGCTCGGAGCGCGGCGGGGTGTGGTGTCCGTTCGAGGACATCCATGTCGATCTGCGGTTGCGGCGAGCCGCGTAGGCGATGAAACGCGGAAATCCACGACGGACAGAGCCAAGCCGAGACAGGGTCCATGTGATGGTGGGCGTCATCGCGGACGATGCTGGCCGCATCCTGGTGTCCAGGCGTCCCGATCACGTCCATCAGGGCGGACTTTGGGAATTTCCGGGCGGTAAGCTGGAGCCCGCCGAGTCGCCCGAGCAGGGTCTGGCCCGCGAGCTGGAAGAGGAACTGGGCATTCAGGTGCGGACCAGTCGACCCCTGATCCGGGTACACCATCATTATGCCGACCCCCCGACTCCGCTCCTCATGCCGAGCGCAGTCGAAGCAAGTGCAAGCCCTGTCCCGACGCCGCTCGCTTCAGGTCGTCATGTCCTGCTCGATGTGCGCCGGGTGGAAGCTTACTCAGGAACCCCCGAGGGACGCGAGGGTCAGCCGCTCGACTGGCTGGAACCGGATGCCATGGATCCCAGCGTCTTTCCGGCGGCCGACCGACCCATCATCAATGCACTGCGACTGCCGTCCCTCTTCATGATTACCGGGGACGATCCCCGGCGGACGGAAGAATTCCTGGAACGTGTCGAACATGCACTCGATCAGGGCATCCGGCTGGTCCAACTGCGCGCTCATGACCTGGACGATCATGCCTATCATCGCCTTGCCAGCGCGGTTTATGCGGTCTGCGACACGCGCCGGGCGCGTCTGCTGCTCAATCGGGAACCGCGACAGGTCGCCGGTGTCCCCCGTCACGGACTGCATCTGACGGCCTGGACACTTATGAACCTGACCGAGCGACCCGGTCAGCCGCATGAGCTGGTTGGCGCTTCCTGCCACGATGCCGCGCAACTGGAACAGGCCGCGCGACTTGGCTTCGATTATGCTCTACTCTCTCCAGTACAGCCGACCGCGACCCATCCGGATGCCCTTCCGCTGGGCTGGCAGGGCTTCGCCGACCGCGTGGAACCGATCCCCTTGCCGATCTATGCATTGGGCGGTTTGGGGCCGACGGATCTCCCGGACGCCATCGCGCACGGCGCACAGGGAATCGCCGCGATCCGGGGGCTGTGGCCGGACATTTGATGCCGTTCCGACTCAAAGGCACCTTTCAGGTTCGTCGTTCAACACCAGGAGTTGACCAATGCAGATTCGCTTTGGCTACGAGTTGGTCTATGCGTGCCCGCAACGCACGCCCATGATCCTGACTCTGAACGTACACTACAGCCGGGTCTCGGACCTGGTCGTTCCCGATCACATCGTCACCCAGCCGGCGGTGCCGATCACCGCCTATCGCGATGGCTTCGGCAACTGGTGCAGCCGTCTGGTCGCCCCGCCGGGCGAGATCCGCCTCTCCACCGACGCGGTGATCAATGACACGGGTCAACCCGATGCGACGGATCCCGACGCCGCGCAGTTCGCGGTAGAGGCGCTGCCCAGCGAGACCCTGGTGTACCTGCAAGGGAGCCGCTACTGCGAGACCGACCGTCTCTCCGAGATTGCCTGGTCGCTGTTCGAGAAAACGCCTCCGGGCTGGCGCCGGGTGCAGGCGATCAGCGACTTTGTGCATGGTCATCTCACCTTCGGTTATCAATATGCCCGCGCCACCAAGACCGCGCTCGAAGCCTTCAACGAGAAGCAGGGAGTCTGTCGCGACTACACGCATCTCGCCATCGCCTTCTGTCGCTGCATGAACATTCCCGCACGCTACTGTACCGGCTACCTGGGCGATATTGGCGTGCCGCCGTCCGCGGCGCCCATGGACTTCTCCGCCTGGTTCGAGGCCTATCTGGGCGGGCGCTGGCATATCTTCGATCCACGCAACCGGGTGCCCCGTATCGGACGGGTGCTGATTGCCCAGGGCCGCGATGCCGCCGACGTGCCGCTCAGCAATGTCTTCGGTCCCACGACCTTGAAGCAATTCAAGGTCTGGACCGACGAGGCGCCAGCGTCGGCCCCGAGCGCCGGGGACGGAGTGCCGCGATGAACGAGACCGGAATCCGTCAACCCGCCAGCGCATTGAGCGGTCTGGCGATCTATCTTGGGTTCGTGCAGTTTTTCCTGCTGGCGACCTGGACCCTCTATGCCATTTTTCTGCCGGGATTGCTGGAGTCCGTCGGTGTCGAGAAACGCTGGGCGGGCTGGGTGCTGCTGGCCGATCAGGTGCTCTTTGCGGGTTTCGATATCGCGGCGGGCTTCGCGGCGGATCGCGCCTTCCGGCTCTATGCGCGGATCGGTTCTGTCGTCATCGCGGTCAGTGCATTCTCCTGCCTTGCCTTTCTGTCGTTGCCCTGGCTGCCTGGGCTCGGTGCCGGGCCTGGAGTATTCCTGAGCATCACGGCATTGTGGGTGGTGAGTTCGTCCGCGCTGCGATCGCCGCTCTTCGGGCTGCTCGCCCGCCATGCCGCCAAACCGGCGGTACCGCGACTGGCCGGACTCGCCCTGGTCGGCCTGGGCCTCGCGGCGGCGGTATCGCCTTATCTCGGCACCCTGATGACCGGCCTCGATCCGCGTCTGCCCTTTACGGTATCGAGCCTAACGCTCCTGTTGGTCGCCGCCGCCCTGGTGGTCGCCGAACGGAGGGTGGGGCCGATCCCCGCCGTCCCACGCGAGAGCGCGCCGCCGACGGTTTCCGCGTGGGGATTCCTGCCTCTGCTCCTGCTGGCCGCCAGCGCCTTTCAGATCGCGGTGTTTCTCAATGCCGGTCCGCGTTTTCTTCGGGAGACCGATTCGGCGTGGCTGCCCTGGCTGTTGCCCGTGTTCTGGATCGGCTTCAGTCTCGCGGTCTTTAACGCGGGCGCGCTCAGCCAACGCTGGGGCGTGGCGCGAGTCTTCGCGATCGGCTGTCTGGTCGGCGGAGCCGGGCTGGGCGTGAGCGGCCTGCCGGGGATCGAGGCGGCCATCGCCGGTTATGCGATCGCCGGATTGGGTTGGGGGGCGGTCCTCGCGAGCGCCTTCGGTCTGGCTGCGGACTGCGGACGACCGGGCCGGGTAGCGACCTACACCGGCATCCTCTTTGCGACGCTAGCCGCCGCGGCCTTCCTGCGCATCAGCGTCAATCTGGCGGGCTGGCCCAAGCAGGCGGCGCTGGTCCCGATCCTGACCTGGGCACCCATAACCGGCTGGCTGCTGGTCGGCCTGCTGATGTTGCGACTGGCCAAGCGAAGTCCAAAATGAAACTGCCAACTGCCAACTGCCAACTGCCAACTGCCAACTGCCAACTGACCGGCTCTCACGCACAGCGATAATCCATCACCACTGCCGTGACATTATCGCGCCCACCCGCCTCGCAGGCCGCCTGGACCAGAGACTGGGCCGCTTCCCGAGGATCGGGTTGGTCGAGCATCCGGGCGATCCGGTCCTCTGACAGTTCCTTGAGCAGCCCGTCGCTACAGAGCAGGAAACGATCACCGTCCAGCAGCGCCTCGATACGCCGATCCAGTTCCAGTTCGAGATCGCCGCCGACCGCGCGCACCAGGACATTGGAGAGCGGGTGCAGATCCGCCTGCGCGCGTGTCAGCAAGCCCTGTTCGACCATTTCCTGGACCTGAGTGTGGTCGAGCGTGAGCTGGAGGAGTTCACCTTTGCGCAGCCGATAGGCACGGCTGTCGCCGGCCCAGAGGATGGCGCAGTGATCGCCGACCGCAAGCACGGCGACGATGGTGCTGCCGATGATCTCGTCGCCTTGCCTGGCCGCTTCATCGACCAGGTGGCGGTTGGCGTCCTCGATGATCTTGCAGACGGTCTCGACGGCGGTGCCAAGCAGTTGCGGATAAGCGAGCCGGCCGAGCCGCTCGACGAGCAGACGGCTTGCCAGAGCGCCGTCGCGGTGACCGCCCATGCCGTCGGCGACGGCCCACAGCCCCAGATCCGGTCGCTCCAGATAGGCATCCTGGTTGACCTTGCGGATTCTACCGGTATCGGTCGCTCCGCCCGAGGCCCAGTGACACCTGGGGACTCGCAACTTCATGGCGCCTCCTGATCGACAGGGTTGGACTGAACGTCACGCTTTTGGCGTTGCTCGCCGTGCCGAGTGGGGCCGACGTCGGAACGCGCAAATTCCCACCAACCCCCATGGGTCCAGTCGCCCCCGAGCAGTGCGCCGAAGCCATCCGGCGGCGGCAAACCCTGGCAGGTCAGAAAGGACGGCGCGACTCGATCCGAGCCACTCGACCACCAGAGGCTGTAAGCGCAGAACATCTGGTCGAGTGCTCGCGCAAGCAGGTTCGGGCAGGCAAGACGGACCTCCGCGGGCGAGGCGGCGGGCAGCCGCCAGGCGTTGGAGCGGGACGCGGCGACTGATGTCTGCTCACCGGTCGCGAGGACCGCGCAGTCCGGCGCCCCCAGCGCCATGGCCTCGGCATCGAAGGTCTCGACGGTGCAGTCGCCTTCGAGTCCGGTCAGCGCGAGCATCTCCGCGCGATCGAACCAGGATGGTTCGCAGAGGAGGCCGAGAAGGTCGGTACCGGCGCTCAGCGGGCAGGCGAGGGTGAGCGGAAAATAGCGCCCGACGCGATCGACGCTCGGCATCAGCACGCCGGCCCAGGCATGCTGCCCGACGATTCCAGAGGTGAGGACGAAACGCCACAACGGACTGGTCAGGTAGATATCCAGCCAGTCATCGCCGAGTTGGGCCTGACTGTTTGCCAGGGATTCGCGCAGCCAAAGATCCCAGGGTTGAACGAATTCGGCCGGCAGACGACGGGTCAGGAAATCGCCGTGCTCCGGCAGCTTGCCGTAAAAACCTGGAGTGCCTTGGGCCTTGTCGTTCACAGCCGCTCCGGACAGCGAAACGCGCGCAATTCGCCGAGCTTGAAAGGATTGCGGACGCTGACCGCGCGCAGTTCGAAACGCGCGGATAGCCCGGCAAGCGAGAAGGTGACCTGGAATTTCTCCGGTTGACTGGTCGACTTCAACGATGACCGATCCAGCACCCGGAACCAAGCCCAGGGACCTTCCTCGGTCAGGCTGGGTCCGCTTCCGGTCTCGTCGGCGAAGACCAGACGGACGCGCGCCGGACCGTCCGGGGCCGGCCACTGCAAGCGCTGACTGCGCGGTGGACCCTGGCGGTAATCGAGGATCTGTCCGCCGAGATCCAGTATGAACTGAGTCACTCGCGCATCCATGATCTGGGGCTGGAGCTCGAATTCGACCGCCGGCGTCTTGCCGCCACCCGTGAAAAATGCCTCGCGGATCACGGCCGCGCGCTGGAATTGCGCCAGCGCCGCGTCCGGGATCCCGATATTGGCGTCGATCCAACGCCATTGCGGGCGCGAGGTATTGGCGATCGGGGCCAGATTCTTCTTGAAAAAGGCATCGATCATGCCCTCCGGGCCAAACAGACGCCCAAAATCGAAGAGGGTCGTCTCGCGCGCGCTACCCTGCGTGAAGGGGTAGCGGTCGTTGATCGCCTCGCGGCAGAAGGGCAGAACCTCGGCGGTCCAGAGGCTGTTGAGTTGCGCGCGCATGCCACCGGCCGCGAGATTGGCGCTATCCTGCGCCAGCGTGTCGACCCATCCGCTGAGCGGCGCGGGAAGCTTGCGTGCGAGCGCCTTGATTTCCTGGGTCTCGGGCGCTTCTCCGGCGATCAGTAGATCTCGCCCCGACACCACGGCGGCGGCCACGGAGGACAGATGGAGTTCCAGCTTGCTCAACGACGCCAGCACCTGATCGATGGGCGCCTGTCCCTGCTCGTTGGTCCGTACCAGATCATGCAGCCAGGTAAAGCGCTGCGTGACATAGGCCTCTGGCGCCTCGTCGACGGGAACATCCTGGGGCTTGTCGCCAAAATAATGCTCGACGCGCTGACGAAAGCCGTCCTGCTTCGTGTCCGTCTGACCGGCTGCCGCGTCATCCGGCGCCGGTTTGCGATCAAGTTCGGTTTGCCGGGCGGCACCGGTCAGCAAACGGCGGAGCGGTGACTTGACCGGATCGGCCAGCGTATTCGCCAGCAGGGCGGCCTGCTGCAGGTCGCGCGCCGCAACCAGTTCGATATCCTCAAGCAGACCCTGCCACTCGCTCACATAGTCGCGCAGATAGCGCTCGCGCACCTCTTCGAACAACTGGCGGGCTTCCTTGGATCCTGGCTGCAATCGCGCCGCCGGCCCAAGGATCCAGCTCTCCGCGGCGGCGGCCTCGATCAGACGGTTGCTCGCGCTCGCAAAGCCGCGATGGTAGCCGTCAAACGTATAGAGCGCCGGGATGCCCTGGTTGAGCGGACGGCCGCTGCGACGGACGAAGACCAGCTTCGCGTATTCCCCGCCGGCGGCGCTGATGGTGAACTCGGCGCTGGCATCTCCCACGCCTTCGCGCTTGAGACGCTCGTAGACGCGTGCGGCCAGTGGCGCGCGATTCAGAATCTCACGGGCATCCTGAATCAAAGCGCGATCGAGTTCGATCGGCAGCGGGACCGGTCGCCGGTCGAGCAGCGCCGCCAGATGTTCGCGCAGCGCTTCCTGTTGCTCGGTCGTGGTTTCGCGCGGCAGTCTGCTCTGCCAATCGCGCCCGACCCAGAGCTGGACTGCGGCCGGATCATAGCGTTCGTCGCTACCCAGCATCAGATAGACGCGCAGTGCGTCATAGAGATAATCCGGATCGCCGACGGATTGGCGGATCTGTTCCTCGAGTCGCAGGATGACGCGCGGCAGCAGTGCTTTATTGAGGATGCGGCGATAGGCGCGCGTGGCCTGGGAGCCCAGCTTTTCGCCCTGATAAAGTCCGAATCCCAGGGTGAGCGGGACAGGATCGGAGCGTTCGGCGAAGCCGCGTGGAAGCGTCCGGGCGGCATCCAGCAGCGGCAGTACGCCGAGCGGATTGCGCTCCTCGGGCGCGAGCGCATCGATCCGGGTTTCGATGCCGGCCACGCGCTCCGCCACCGCATCGATATAGGCGCGGTTGCGCGAATAGCTGGTGGCCCAGGCGGCGGCGATTAGCAGAAAGACCGCCGCCGCGCTGGCATAGGCACCGCGCCGCAGCCAGAGGCGGCGACGTTCCAGCCGGGGGTTGAGCCCGGCAAGCCCGGCCTCGCGAAAGATCACCTCGCGCAGCAGGCGCGTGATGAAAAAACTCTTGCCCGTCCCCTTGAAGGGCAGTGGGCCCTGCCGGCCGAGACCGAAGTTGGCCGCGAAAGCGCTCAGAATGCGGTCGATCGGGGTTCCGGTCTGGGTTCCGCTTGTAAAATAGACGCCGCGCACCAGCGGGCGGATCTCGAAACGGGAGGGCGCGAAGGCATCGTTCAGGAAGCCTTCGAGCACCTCTCCGAGCGCGCCGAACTGGCGTGGAAAGCTGAACAGGAGCGTGCGTTTGCGCGGTTCGCGTTCCTGCTCCATCCGCGCCAGCAAGCGTTGATCGAGTCGTTCGGACAAACGATGCAGCTCGTCCGGGAAGGCCGCGATCGGGGCCGGCCCGCCCTCGCTTGGCGCGAATTCGAAGGTCATCCCCCAGACCTGCTCGCGTCCCTCCTGGCTCAGATCGGCAAAAAACTCGCTGAATCCGGCGACCAGATCCGCCTTCATGAACAGAACATAGACGGGCACGGCGATCTGGAATGACTGGCACAGCTCCTGGACGCGCTGACGGATCGCCCGCGCATGGTCGCCGCGCTCCGTCGGCGTTTGCTGCATCAGATCGGACAGGCTCACGGCCACCAGCACGCCATTGATGGGACGGCGCGGACGATGCTTTTTCAGCAGATCGAGAAAATTCCGCCAGGCGGCCTTATCCACCTGCTCATAGCTGTCCTGAGTGGTGTAGCGCCCGGCGGTATCGATCAGCACCGCCTCGTCGGTGAACCACCAGTCGCAGTTGCGGGTGCCGCCAATTCCCTGGATGGCGTTCTGACCCAGGCGTTCGGCGAGCGGGAAGCGAAGTCCCGAATGGATCAGCGCGGTCGTCTTGCCGCAACCGGGCGGCCCGATGATGAGATACCAGGGAAGCTGGTAGACCCAGCGGCCGCCCAGCTTGTTCCTGCCCTCGGATTGTTTGAGCGCGGCCAGGGCCTGATCGAAGCGTTCGCGGAGCGCGAGCAATTCTTCCTCGGAGGCTGTTTTGGCCGGATCGGGCGCTGGCTCGGGACCGGCGGCAAGCTGCTCCATCAGCTGGCGGTTGCGGATACGCGCCCGCACCGCCGAGCCAATCTGGACCAGACCCCAGATGCCGAACAGCGTTCCGATGACCATCCAGCGGCGCACAGGAGGGGCCAGCGGCTCGGTGCCGGCAAAGCCGATGAGGGGGCCGACGAACCAGATCAGCAGCGCCAGCGCGACGATTCCGACCAAGGTCAGGAAGCGGCGTGAAATAAAAAATCTCAGGAACGACTTCATCGGCCAATCCCCGCGATCGCGCCGACCCCGCCCTGACGGTGCGCCGGTGTCATCAGCATGACCTCCACCCGGCGGTTGCGGGCGTCCCTGGAGTTTTCGGGAACCAGCGGCTCGGTATCGGCGCGCCCCTCGGCCGTGAACCGCGCCGGGTTGCCCGCCACTTCGGCCAGCAGGTCGCGGACATGGACCGCGCGTTCCTGCGAAAGGTGCCAGTTCGAGGGAAAACGCAACGTCTTGATGGGAACGCTGTCGGTGTGCCCGGTCACCAGCACCGCGCCAGGCAGTTGCGCCAGGGCTTCGGCGATCCGCCGGAGCAGGGGCACGTAATCGGTTCTGACCAGGCTGCTCCCGGAGGCGAACAGGTCATCGCCACGGACGATGACGGTCTGCCCCTGGGGCCGGTCGAGAACCTCCAGACGCTGTGCCGCGATGTCATCGGCGAGCAGGATGCGCAGCGTCAGCGACGCAGTCGCCGGTGGCCGATCCGGTGGCGTTGGTGCCTCGGCCAGGGGAATGCGGGGCCGTTCGGTCACCGCGGCCAGACCCGTGTCGAGGCTGCCCAGCGAGAGATAGACGGGATCCGAGTCGCGGTTGAGCGCGAAGGTAAAAGAGGTGAAGAGCCCCAGCAGAAGCAGCGCGCAAACGGCCGAAAACACCCAAAGCGGGAGCCGATGGACCAGCGGATCGCGCGGTTCGGCGACGCCCTGCCAGTGGGGCGAAAGTTCCGGCTCCGGATCTCCGCGCTGTGCGCGGATGGTCTGAAAGAGTTGTTCGCGCACCCGATCGAGCTGGCTCCGGCCGTCCTCGCGCACCCGGTAGCGCCCCTCGAAGCCCAGCGCGAGACAAAGATACATGAGCTCCAGGAGATCAAGATTGCCGCTGGGATACGCCAGCAGGCGGTCCAGCGCGGTGAAGAATTTTTCCCCGCCCCAGGCCTCGTTGTGGAAGCTGATCAACAGCCCGCGATTGCTCCAGACGCTCTGACTGCCCCAGGGGGTGTCCAGCACGGATTCGTCGATCAACGAACACAACACATAACGCGCGGGCAGTACCACGGCATCCGCCAGACCTTTCGCGCGCGCGCAGGACTCGAACTCGCGCACCTGGCGGATCAGCCCATCGCGCAGACCCTCGGGATCCGGATGGGCGGGAGCGCCGCGCACTTGGGCCGCGACGGTCAGGAGTCCGGTCGCGCATCCCGCGAGGGGGTTGTTCATGCACACCGGCAGCGCGTCGAGGCGCCCGCTCGCCGGGATGCTGGACAACGCTGGAGAGACCGGAGGCGGCGGCGCCTGACCGGGGCCGCGACGGCCGCCGGGGATGGGGCGGATGACCGTGGGACCGGCGTCGCCGGGCATCAGAAAGGGATCCTCGTCGGTCATGACTTACTCGCGAATCGCCCAGAGTTCCAGTTCGAGCGCGGGGAATTCTCCGCCGATGTGCAGGCCAAAACCGCCCCCCGTCATCAATTGTTTCCAATACTCGCTGTTGCGGTCCAGTTCGAAATAATCGCAACCCGCATGAAAGGGAATCTCCAGCGGGGCGGTCGGCATCGGCCGCAGCGCGATCCCGGGCAAGGCCAGCTTGACCAGCTCCTGGATCTTTTCCACCGGCCCGACCTTGGTCTGCGCGGGGAGGCGATTGCGCAGCGTCTGCGAGTCCAGATTGGCCCTGGCGGCGAGCACAAATCGCGAACCGGCAAGTAGCGATCGATCCTCCACCAGCGCGATGCGGAAGCCGAATTGACGCTCCTGGATCGGGATCGCGATGGCGCGCTCGACATATTCGCGATTGAGGTATTCGCGCAGTCGGCCGATCAGCGGCGTGTAACTGGCATCCAGATCCTCGTGACGATAGGGCGGAAACTCCGGGGGGCGTTTAGTCTCGCTGGCGAAGGTGGCGAGCTCGCCGGCCAGGCCGAGCAGGATGCGATAGACGGCCTCCGGATGCAGGCCGCTGACCTGGATCAGATGCAGGACGACGGGTTCGGCCCGGTTCATGAGCTGGAGTAGCAGGAAATCGGACCAGTCGGCCACCCCGCCATGACCGACGCCACGCACCCGCCCGGCGCGCGCTTCGGCCTGACGATGGAGCAGGCCGGCCAGCTCCTCGATAAAATCGGCCAGCCGTCGCGACACCTGGAGATCCACGCACGGCGGAATATAGGAGGCGTCGAGCGAAACCTGCCGATCCGCCCGGCATTCGAGCACCCGGCCGACGCCGCAGCAGGCATAGCCTTCGCGGGACTGACGCTCCAGCAGGAGACGCAGATCGAGCCGCCCGATCGCGAGCGGGGTCTCGGTGTCCGAGCCCAGCGTATTGTCGCGCACCGTCAATTCGCTGGAGCGATAGCGCAGGATGGTCTCGGTCTCGCCGGGACCGCCGCTCTCGGCGGCCCCGGGGCGGCGCAGCGGCAGGGCGAGATAGAGGATTTGGGGGACGATGTTCTCGTCGAACTCCAGCGGCGGCGGCAGCGGGTCGCTCGCCGGGGCGTCGAAGGGCGTGCCGTCGGGTAGCGTGCCCGCGACCTCGCTGAGCGCGAACTTCCCGAAGGCGAGCAGTTCCCCGTCGATGCGCAGACGCCGCAAACCCCAGGCGGAAGGCACGCCGAGACCCGATCTGGCCCCGACCAGACGCTCGATGTAACGGTCGTGCTGCTGGAAATGTTGTGGCTGAAGGAAGAGACCCTCGGACCACAGCACCTTGTTGTCCCAAGCCACGGCGCGCTCCTTATTGGTGACGGATCGAGACGGCGTTGGCGCCGACCTCGACGAGAAGTGTGTTGTCCACCGCGGGATTCAGACGCATCAGATCGCGCCAGCGCGTGCGGTCGAGATCGCGGAAGGCCGCGATGACGCCAATGTAGGTGGCTTCCGGATTGAGCGGGCGAGCGATCGGCAGAAACTGACCGGGGGCCAGGGTGACCTCGTCGCGTGCAATCAGGTCGCCTCCCAGCACTTCTTGCTCGCGATCGTAGAGACTGAAAAAATCCGCCTTGGAAAAGACGCCGTGGCTTTTGAGTTCGTAGAGGCGGACCACCACGGCCAATGCCTTGCCGCCCGGACCTCGATTGGCGTCGGCTGACGCGGCGATCTGGAGACTCAGCCGCGGCGGCGGTTTCGCGTCCTTCGGCTCCGGTGCCTGGGGTTTGCTCCCGCAGCCCGGAAGGGCGGCGATGGCGAAGACGAAGATCGTCAGGCCGAGAAGCGCACTCATGATCGACCCGCGTTTGTCGCTGAAACGGTTGTCCAATGCAAAATCCTCTCGTGTCCGGACCACTGGCTGAGTATGGCTCAAAATCGCCGGCCGGATTCGGTTAAACCTGACGGGAGCCACGCAGTTCGGCGAGGTGCCGGATCTGCTCCCGGTAGGCGCGCGCGAAGGCGTCGTCGAAAAGCTGCATGAAATCCTCGGCGGCATCGGCGGCAACCTGTTCGTAGGTCTCGGTGAAGAGATCCCAGTATCTGGCTTTACGCGCCATCGGCAGCACCTGATCGAGCCCGGAGCGACGGCTGAGACGGCGTTCGAGCTGGTTTGGCTCGAAGCGAGCAAAGAGTGCGCGCAGGGCGGCCTGCAAACCCGCCGTCATCGCCATTTCGTGCGCTTGGATATCGTCGAAGGCCTCCCGCGCCGCCGTCAGCGCCGGCAGATAACCCGGGCTAGGGCGAAGCAGGAGGCGTTCCAGCAAATCGGTCGTATCGACGGAAAATTTGAACGGGTTGTTTTCCGCAGCACGAATCGTCGTGACGCCCAGGCGCAATTCGCTCTTGAATTGGGCGCGCGCGATCATGGTCTGGGTGAGTCCGGTGGCGAGGACGCGCAGCAATTCGCCGGCCTGACGGAACAACTTCTCCGGGTCTTCGACATCGGCGGGCTTGCCCACGCCGAGGCCGGCCAGAAAGGCATCCAACTCCCCGGTCGCCGGCGCCTGTTGGTGGAGCAATGGCTTGGGACGCGGGGGCGCGGGCCGGCGTGGCGGAGCGGCATCCAATGGCGTGTCCTCGGGAGCGGACGAGGGCCGCTCCGGGCCGTCGAGGACTGCTGGGCGCGGCGGCTCGGGACTCGCTGGAGCGGCCTCGGGGCGCGCCGGCTCCGCCGCGTCGCCCGGACTGACCCAGGCATCGTTCAGCAGATCGTAATCGTCAGGCACGGGCAGGCGATCGGCCGGACGATAAAACACATGCTCGACCGGTGTCTGTCGATGCGGGGCCTCGGGAGCCGACGCCTCCGGCGCGGGACCGGCCAGATCGTCATCGAGCGGCGAGGCATCGGCGAACAGGTTATCGGTCAGATGGCGTTCGACCGGTTGCCGCGGCTCTTTTGGCGTCGATCCGGCCGGGTTGTTATCGCTGCGTCCGTCGGGAGCGAGCAGGTCCAGGATATCGGTCGTGGCGCCGACCTGGGCCAGTTCCGGCAGGTCTGCCGAGTTCAGGCTTGCGAAAGGATCGGCGTCGAGCCTCGCGGGCGGGGCGGCGCTTGAGCCGAACGTGACGATGATCTCGAAGGGGCCGATGGTCAGTCGGTCGCCGTCATACAGCGCCATGGATTGATGCGATGGCAATGGCTCGACGGCGTGGTTCAGATAGGTTCCGTTGCGGCTGGTATCGGTGATCCAGACACCGCCATCGCGCACGTCGATGCGCGCGTGCTGACCCGAGATCACCCGCTCCGGGTCTTCGAGGCACAGCTCGTTGGTGGGGCTGCGTCCGATGGTGACGCCGCCCTCGGCCAGATTCCGATGAACGTCCCACTCGGGCGGCTGGGCCTGGCGGTTGACGAGATGAAGGTCGATCTCCATGCATTGGCTCCCCGAACCAAAACCGCTCTGATCGAGCGCATCATACGAGAGATCCGCGACTGGATGCGACCGTGCTTGAAGGCGGCATGATGGGAAAGTATAACCGAGCCGGCCTCCAACCCAAGAATCGCGGTTGCTCCCCAGTGACGGCGTGGCTAGGATGCAGCGGGTCAGCCCCGACCTTTCATGCCTTCATCCCGCGGAAATCAGCGACTCAGTGAAGATCCCTGGCTATACGATTATTCGCGAGCTTGGCAGTGGCGGGATGGCGACCGTCTATCTGGCGCGCCAGGATCGTCTGACGCGCGATGTCGCCTTAAAGGTGATGAAACCGCTGGCCATCGCGGGCGACGATTTCACCTCCCGCTTCATCAAGGAAGGGCAGATCATCGCCCAGCTCCAGCACCCCCAGATCGTCACCATCTTCGATTTCGACTCGACCGACGGCTGCCATTATTTCTCCATGGAGTATCTCCCGGGGGGGACGCTGGCGGACGAGATCGGGAAAGGGCTGCCGACCCCGCGCGCGATCGCGATCACGAAAAAAATCGCCGAGGCGCTCGCGGTCGCCCATGCGCGGGGCGTCATCCATCGGGATGTCAAACCGCAGAATATCCTGTTCCGCGCCGATGGCACCCCGGTCCTGACCGATTTCGGCATCGCGAGGGCAGTGAAAAGCAATGCCGATTCGATGCAGTTGACCAGTTATGGGATGGTCATCGGCAGTCCCCGCTACATGAGTCCGGAGCAGAGTACCGGCCAGCCGCTCGATGCGCGTTCGGATCTGTACAGCCTGGGCGTGGTGTTCTACGAGATGCTGACGAATCAACTGCCGTATCAGGCGGACGATGTCGTGAGTCTCGCCATGAAGCATTGCTCCGATCCGATTCCCCGCCTGCCCGATCACCTGGCAGTCTACCAGCCCATCCTCGACAAACTGATCGCTAAGAAACCGCAGGACCGCTTCGCCAGTGCCGGTCAGCTCATTCGCGCGCTGGAGGTTTCCGAGAGCGAAACCCGCGCCACTGGCGCGAATGACGAGGCCACCCGACTGGTCGTCCGGGGCGCCGAGGAGCGGACAAAGACCGCGAGCCAGGGCCGAAGTCATGCCGATCGGACGGGTTTGCGACTCCTGGGAGCTGTCCTGGTGCTGATGTCGCTCGCGGGAGTCGGCCTCTATCTCGCGCTGCGGACGCAGGACGATCTGCCCGCCGAGCCCAGCATCGCCGAGCGTCTGCCCGCGGCCCGCGCGGCCCGCGCGGAGACCGCCACTCAATATGAAAAACTCGCCATCGAGCATGTCCAGAAGGCGCAATACGAACAAGGCATGGAACTCGTCAGGCTGGGACTCTCGATGACGCCGGACGATACCCGGCTGGGCGCCTTGAAATCGCTGATTCAGGATCGGATCGAGGTTGAGAAACAACTCGGAACGGCGCGGGAATTGTTGCGTGAAAATCTGCTCGACGAGAGCCTGTCACTGATCGAATCCGGTTTGCAGCGCGTTCCTGACCATCCTGGTCTGAGCGCGCTGCGCATCGAGCTTCAGGACCGTCTCGCTCGGCGCGTGCGCAGTCAGGCCGACGCCCTGCTCGCGCGCGCCCGCTCCAACGTCGAGGCCGGACAGTTCGACGACGCCCTGGCTCGGGTGCGCGAAGGGCTCGGGCTGGTGCCGGATCACCCCGGACTGCTGCAACTGCAAACGCTGGCGCAACGCGCCGTGGAACGGCGCGAGGCCATTCAGGAATCGATTCGTCAGGCGACCAGTCTGCTGGCATCGGGAACCTTGGCCGAGAGCATTGCGTTCATCGACCGCGCGCTGGAATCGGCTCCCCATGAGACGCAACTGCTGGATCTGCGCGCGACGGCGGAGAAACAGCTGCAAAGACAACGCGAGAAGACCGTGGCCGAGCTGTTCGAACAGGCGCGGGGATTGATGTCGGAGGGGGATTTTCAGCGCTCGCGCTCGCTCATCGAGGAAGGTTTGCGGATCGACCCCGACCATCTCCAATTGCAGACCCTGCGCGATGAGGTCAGCGCCGCGCAGGCGCGGCGGCTTCAGCGGCAGGCGGACGAACTCTTGAGCAAGGCGCAACGCCTGTTTGAGCAGCAAGCGTTTGACGCCGCGCTCGATCTCATTGGCGAGGGCCTGAGTCTCGCGCCGGAGCATGCGGGTCTAGCTGAACTGCGCGCGCGGATCGCCGCGGTGCATCAGGCCGAGAACCGCGTCGCTCAATTCCTGCAAGACTGCGAGCGGCAATTCCCGCTCGCCGAACGCTCGGCGGAGACCGGCGCGCTCGCGGCGAAATGTTACCTTCAGATCCTGACGCTGGATCCAACCAATGCGCGGGCTCGGGAGCGTCTCCAGAAGATCGCGGATCCGATTGCGGAGCAAGCCGAATCTTTATTGCAGTCCTATCGGCTCGACGATGCAGGGCGCGCCCTGGAACAATTGCAATCGATCGTTCCAGCGCACCCGACCCTCGCCGCGCTCCGGGAGGACTTGAAGAGACGCCGGGACTTATCCCCGGCCATGATCGACATCGCGGGCGGTTGTTTCGAAATGGGCAGTCCTCCCACGGAAGCGGGACGCGAGGACGACGAGCGCCAGCACCAGGTCTGCGTCAAGGCTTTTCGGCTCGGTCAATTCGAGCTCTCGGTTGCTGAATTCAAACGGTTTACCAAGGCGAGCGGCTATCAGACCGACGCGGAGCGGGACGTCGGCGGTTGGGATGGCTGCTGGGCGCTGGATCAGGATCAGACCACTGCCTGGGGCTATCAGCCCTGGGCGAGTTGGCTGAAGCCAAACAAATATCAAACGGTACGGGATCAGGATCCAATCAGTTGCGTCAGTTGGAACGATGCTCAAGCCTATCTGCGATGGCTGAATCAGGAGACCGGCGGCGCCTTTCGTTTGCCGACCGAGGCGGAATGGGAGTACGCGGCGCGCGCGGGCTCGGCGACATCGCGTTTTTGGGGCGACGCAATCGACGCGAGCGCCTGCCGCTATGCGAATACCGCCGACGCCGGACATGGCTGGGCGGACGGCTTCCCCTGCAACGATCAGCAGGAATGGGTCGCCCCGATCGGGAGTTTTGAACCCAATGCCTGGGGCCTGAACGATCTGCTCGGCAATCTCTGGGAGTGGACCTGTTCGGAATATGACGCCGCCTACAACGGGACCGAACTGGTCTGTGCGCCCAGCGCGTCGGATGCTGCCCGCATTCTGCGCGGCGGCGCCTGGAACAGCGGGCCAGGGCCGGTGCGCTCCGCCTATCGCAACCGGAACTTTCCCGAGTCGCGCTATAATTTCGTTGGCTTCCGGCTTGCCTATGACGCCCCCGCCGCGCCCACGGCGCGCTGAGGGCGTCGCTTGGCCCGCTACTGGGCCAGGGTCAGTTGGCGCGAGGTATCCAGCAAGGCGCGGTATTGCTCGTTCCTGGTCAGTTCCAGCTTGCCCAGCTGCGCGGTTTTGCCCGGGTCGCTGGATTTGCCGCTGGCAGACTCGCTCTGCTTGAGCTGTTGGACCGCATGCAGTTCCCGGCGGACCCGCTCGGCCTCGCTTTCGGCATCGCGGCGCTGACTCTCGGCCTGGCGTTGCAGGGCGGCCTGATCCGGGCCGGAGGCGGCCGGGGCGGTTGCGGGGCGGCTCGGCTGGCTGGCCGAGGCTTTCCGTAATTGCTGACGTAGCGACGCGGCGACCTGATTCCGCAGTGCGAGCTCACGCTTGAATGCCGCCTGCTGGGCCTTGAGCGTCGATTCGAAAATGAGCCGATCAGACGTCAAACCCGCCGCCCGTCGGTACCAATCCAGCGACTGCGTCTTGTCCTGCGGCACGCCCAGCCCGCGCTCATACAGCGATCCCAGATTCGTCTGCGCCGGCGCGTGGTTCTGCTCGGCCGCCTTACGATACCAATTGGCGGCGCTTGCATAATCGGGAGCGGCCAGCCCCAGACCTTTTTCGTAAATCTCGCCCAAGTAGGTCTGGGCGATCGGATCCCCGCCCTGGGCCTTGGGGAGCAGGGTCTGATGCGCACGGCTGTAATCGGAGCGATCGAACAGCACGAATTCGCCGCCGCGGATCGCGCAATCGGACTTGGTCGACTTGACCGACCGACGCGGCGCCAGATAGGTCATCCGCGTCCCAAGCTGGCGGATCTGACCGGGCAGGAGACAATCGACGAGGACGAAGTCATCGATTCCCTTGCCGGGCGCGATGGGGGTGACGGCAGCTTGTCCGGTTCCCAGGTCGCCGCTCCCGGGCGCGCTGGCGCATCCCAGCATGCTCAGGAGGAGCGGGATGACGATGACGGTCAGAACCGATCGCATTGACTTGTCTTGTGTCATGACCAACGCCCTTGAAGATTCCCAAGATAGAGTCTAAACCACGTACTGAAAGAAGCGCGCCGTTTTTGCGTCGTGCCGGTGCGTCGGCGATCGACAACGATTGGCGAGGCGAACGCCAAAAAGTCTCTTCGAAGGACCGTGCGGAATCCCGCTCGAACAGAGGTTGACAACGCCCGCCCCCATGTGGAATTGTCCTGAAAAGGCGACGTGCCATTCATGCCTCATGCGCTCCAGCGTCGCGCATGAAGAGACTCGAAAGCAGAGATATTTCAATTTTCGAGATCGTTAAGATTCGGTGGATTTCTCTCCACGCAACGTGGAGCATGGAGTGCCATGGTGCTAAAAAAATACATTCCAATTCGGGTCATGGCATTGGTCTGACTTACCTGGGGGCTCACATGATTGCAGTCGCAAAGGGTGACGAAATCGACACCCGCCTTCCCGCTCGAAGATTGCTCATTTCCGTTTTCATCCTTGTCGCCGGTCTGTTCATGGCGTCCGCGCAGGCCGCCCCGACGTTCGATCCGAACGCGCCAGAGGTTGAATTGGCACCCGGCGCCAGCCTGCCGATTCGCATTTCTCCAGGATCCTCGTCGCCCACGACAGGGTTCACCGAGAGACTCGTTGGCGCGGAGTGGACCGAGGGCGGCGGAACCGTCGATCGCTCCAAGGAGCTGATCGCCACTGGCGATACCGTCGACTATCGGGTGCCCGCCGGCATTCCGCATTGCACCAGGCTTTCCGATGCGCTCGCGGTGGATTGGCAGACCTGCGGCGAGCGTTGCGTCGATGGCAACCCGGTCAGCACCGACATCAGTGTCACGGTGATCGACCCTCTCATCGCGAATCCAGCCAGTGGAACCATACGAGGCGCGCCTGGAAGCGTCCAGAGCCTGAGTCTCTCGCTCTCTGGCGGACGCACGCCCTATCAGGCGCCAACCAGCGCGAACAATGCGGATGTCAGCTTCTCGAATGGAACCTTGACGTACAGGATTCCCGCGGACGCCACGGGAGACTATACCGATACCGTCACCATCAATGGCGCCAGCGCGGGCGACGAGTGCGGCGCCAATTCCGTCAGCCTGACCATCAATATTTCTGTCGCCTCGGAAACCCTGCTCATCAGCCCGTCGTCGGCGAATCGCGGCGAGGTTCAACCCGGCGCCACGGTCGAAGCCCGGTTCGCGGTCTCTGGCGGGATCCCGGCCTATACCGCCGAGGTCGTTTCTGGGCCTGCGGGCGCAAGGCTGAGCGGCCCATCCGCGAGCGACGGAGCGCTGACCTTCAGCTACAGCGTCCCCTTGGATGCGCCGGCAGGAGTCAATAATTTCACGATCAGGGTACTCGACAGCGGGGAAAGCGCGGCCCAGCAGAGCGCCACAGCCACGGTCAGCTTCACGGTCGCCGCGGCGGCGGGGTCGACGTTGAGCGCGAATCCGACGGACATCTCGCTCAGCGCGATTTCGCTGGTCGATCTCGACAATGAGGTCGGCGAAACGTTCGAGGTGAGCGGCGGCGTGCCGCCCTACCTGCTCAGTGTCGCGGGGATCAGCGGCGGCATCGTCGGACGGGTCGAGCCGTCCCAGCTCGCGGCCCCCGGCCGCGTTGCCTATGCCGTGGACATCCCTGCCAACGCTCAATCCGATCTGTCCTTCGAAAATCGGATTCAGATCACGGACTCCACCGGCGCCTCGGTCAGTGTCTCGGTCCAGGCGAACGTGAATGCATCGAATACGTTGTCGAGCCTGTCCGGCCTCACCCCGAATCAGCGCAGTGTCGCTCAAGCGATCGAAACCGTCTGTCCAAAGCTGGCGACCCTGTCTCAGCGCTCCGCCGAGCAGCAAGACCTTTTCGACCAATGCTCCAACATGCTGGCCAATCCGCGCGCGGAAGGCATCCCGAATACCCTGGATCAAATCACCAGCGAGAAGGCCAACGCGGCAAAGAGCGCGGGCATCGAAACCGGCACCCAGCAATTGGCGAATATCGGCTCCCGTCTCGCCGCCCTGCGATCCGGATCCAAGGGGATCGATATCGGCGCACTCGCGGTGAATCTTGGCGGCGAAAGCCTGTCGGGCAATCAACTCGCCACCCTGGCCGCCATGGGGCTGTCGGGAGGCGGCGCCAGCGCGGACAGCACCTTCGGCAACTGGGGCTTCTTCCTGAACGGCGCCGTCAATCTCGGCGATCGCGACACGACCAACAATGAAACCGGTTTCGATTACAACATGATTGGCGTCACGGTTGGCGCCGACTACCGGTTCAGCGATCGTTTCGTTGCAGGCGGTGCTTTCGGTTATGCGAAGAACGATGTCAACTTCGATTCGAATGACGGTGGTCTGGATACCGAAACCTGGCATCTCGCGGCCTACGCCACCCATTCATTGACCGATCGTCTTTATCTCGACGCCATCGTCGAATACGGCTGGAACGACTACGAATCCAAACGCAACCTCAGCTATCAGATCACGCCAGGACTCGACCCCGTCAGTCGCCAGGCCAATGCCGATTATAGCGGCAATCAACTCGGAGCCAGCCTGGGTGCCGGGTACGATCTGAACGAGGGACCATTCGCCTATGGCGTCTATGGCCGGGTCGCTTACCTTCAGGTGGAGGTCGACGATTTTCTCGAACAGGGCGCGGGCGGACTCAATCTTGCCATGGACGGTTTCGATGCCACCTCGTTGACGAGCGTGCTGGGCGCGCGTCTCTCGCGGGTATTCAATACTTCCACGGCGGTCCTGGTGCCCCAGGCGCGCTTCGAATGGGAGCATGAATACGACAATGACGGGGACATCCTGACGGCCCGCTTTGCCGCCGACCCGACGGGCACCAGCTTCCGCATCCTGACCGACGAGCCTGACCGGGACTATTTCCGGCTCGGTCTCGGGCTCTCGGCGGTCTTCCCGCATGGTCTCTCGACCTTTGTGAACTATGACACTCTGCTCGACAAGCGGGACTGGAGCGATCACATGATCGATGCGGGGGTGCGTTGGGAGTTTTACTGAGGCAGCGTCTGGCGCATCCGTAGATCGATGCCCTCTTGCGACTCTGGCGGCCGGTTGGGATCCGCCGCCAGCGCCGGCCCGATGCTCGGCGCGCGTGACAGGCGAGTACTTCGCGGCGTCGATTCTCACCGCCAATGGAAGTCACGGATCGCGCCATCGACATGACGGTCGAGACCCAACCCAACAGAGTCCACATGGCCTCGATCTTCAGCCGTCCGAGCACGTTGGGCCTCGCCCCGGTCCATCTGCGCTGTCCAAAGTGCGATGCGGAACAGCCGCCCGGCGAGGTCTGCGTCGCGTGCGGGATCGTCTTCGCCAAATATGAGCAGGCACGGCGACAGGCACCGCGGGCGAGGCGTCCGGTCACGACATTTTCCCGTCGCGATCGCTTCCCCTACCGCCTCGTCACTCAGCTTCTACAACTCGTGTTTCTTGCGAGTCTGGGGCTGGCGCTCTGGAGTCATTGGAAAAAGGACCAGTTTCCCCCGCCTTCCTTTTATGATGCCGCGCGACTGGAAGCCCCGCTTCAGACCCCAACCGAGTCGTCCTCCTTCCAGATCGAGGCGCAGGGCATCCGCTATACCATCGAGCCCCTGTTCGAGTATCAGCTCGACGGTGTGGTGGTGAGCCTGCATGACAGCGATGTGTTCTGGGACATCTACCATGCCAAGGACTGGAAAGACTTCATCAACCTCCGCGACCTCTGCGTCGTCTGGGGCGAGAACGTCGCCTCGGGCGTCTTTCGCGAGATGCAGTACCGCAACAGCACCTGGACCTGCTGGATTTCCACCCAGGACGCCGGGACGGCCCAACGCTTTGCCTGGGACCAACTCTCGAACAATCATCTGCTCGCGCACGACGCCACCCTCGCCGCGAAGATCAAATCCGCCGAGATCGGCGATCAGATCCGTCTGGAAGGCAAATTGGCCCGCTACTCGCATGCCGGCGGATTCCAACGGGGAACCAGCGTCACCCGCACCGATACCGGCAACGGCGCCTGTGAAACCATCTACGTCGACGCGTTTCGGATCGTCCGCAAAGCGCATACCGGTTGGCGGCTGGTTTATCGGCTGTCGCGCGCGCTCTGCCTTGCCGCGCTTCTGGGGCTCGTCGTGATGTTGTTCATCGCGCCGGTGCGCGCGCCGCGAGAGTAGTCGAACGGTTTCCCTCAGCCGCAGATCCGGCAGCAGGACCGCCAGCGTGGTTTTCACCCGACCCTTGGGGAGTGCGACCCCGACGGGCGCGGCCGTCGGCTTCGGTGCTTGGTGCGACCGCGTGTGCTGGATACCGGTCGGATGACGGTTATCGAGCCATGGCGGCGGATGCGGCTCGCGACAACGCGACGGCCGTTCGTCTCCATGGAACGGCGATCGCTTCGCTCATTTCTCGCGCGGATACGGCCAGGCCATGATGCCGCCTTCCATGACCTTGACGTTGCGCCAGCCATGCCCCTGCAGGATCGCCGCCGCTTCATAGCCCCGTAGCGAAACCCGGCAATAGAGGATGATTTCCTTGTCTTTATCCTGCGGCAATTCCGCCAAACGCCCGCGCAGCGCGCCCAGCGGGATCAGGGTCTCGCCGATGCCGAGCCGGATCTCCTCGAACTCCAGGGGGGTGCGGGTGTCGAGGATGAAACCGTCCGCGCCGGAATCGACCCGCTGCTTGACCTCGGCGACCGAGATGCCCCGCATGCGTCCGAGCAGCTTGTTTTCGAGCACCTGGGCGGCGGTGATGACGTGGTCGAGCGCCAGCGAATAGGGTGGCGCGTAGGGCAGATCCGCGTTGACCAGATCCTCGACCGTGAGTTTGCCCCGGATGGCCATGGCAACCGTGGCGACCCGCTTGCTCGCGTCGCCGGGACCGAGGCATTGAAAGCCCAGCACCCGCCCGCTCTTGCGGTCGGCGACCAGTTTGCTGACGAGCAGCTTGCCCTGCATGTAGGGCGGGATGTCGAGACCCGCAATCGTCGCCGTCTCGATGTCGGTCAGGCCCAGTTCGCGCGCGCGCCCGGCGCTGAGTCCGGTGAAGCCGACCGTGTAATCGAAGATCTTGCAGATGCCGGTGTGGGTGATTCCCGGAAACGTCGCACTCCCCTCCTGGATCAGGTTCTGTCCGACCACCCGCCCCTGCAGATTGGCGATATCGCCATAGGGCGCGCGCACTTTGTCCCCGGTGATCAGCGAGGTGCATTCCACGCAATCGCCCGCCGCGTAGATGTCCGGGTCGGATGTCTGCATGAATTCATTGACCGCGATGCCGCCCTGCGTGCCGATGTCGAGTCCGGCGGACTTGGCAAGCGCCACGTTGGGGCGCACGCCGACCGCGACCACCGCGAGTTGGCAGGGGAGTTCGGTCCCGTTATCGAGCTTGACGCCGGTCAGCGTTCCGGACTCTCCGAGGAAGGCGGCGACGCCATTGCCCGTGATGATGTCGGTCGTGAAGCCGCGCACATGGTTGGCGACCAGTTTGGCCAGTTCGGGATCCAGGAAGGGCAGAATCGAATGGGTCTTCTCGATAATCGTGGTCTGGATGCCGGCGAGATGCAGCGCCTCGCAGACCTCGAAACCGATCAGTCCGCCGCCGACGATGACGGCGCGCTGCACATTTTTTTCGTCCCGGATCGCGCGCAGCGAATCGGCGTCGCCGAGCGAATGCAGGGTGTGAATCCCCTCCAGGTCGGCACCCGGAACCGGCGGATACAGCGGCGTCGCGCCGGTCGCGATCACCAGTTTGTCATAGGCAAGGGTGGAGATTGCGCCGGTCGGCAGGTGTTTGCAGGTCACAGTCCGGGACGCGCGGTCGATGGCGACCGCCTCGGTCAGCACCTTGGCGTCGATGCCCTTGGCTTTTTCGAAGAAATTGGGGTCGCGCACGATACCGGCCGCCGTGCAGATGAGTTGATTGCGGTCATCGAAGACCCCGCCGACATAGTAGGGGTAGCCGCAGGAGGCCATGGAGAGATCGGCCTCCTTCTGGATGATGGTGATGGACGCATGCTCGTCCATGCGACGGGCCTTGGCCGCCGCCTTGGGGCCGGCGGCGGAGCCGCCAATGACAACGATCTTGATGGGTTGCGCAGTCATACGGGAAAACCTTGCTGTGACGATTGGAAAGAATTGCCTGGCGACGTGAAGGACACAGGTTCATGGTTGGACACCGCTTGGGCGCGGCCGTCATTATGGCATTTCATGCCTGACGCCGGCGGATCCGCTGCGGTATGATTTGCCGATTACGTTCAGCGCTGTTTCCACTCCGTATCTGCGGGAGCTCCTCTTCTGAAAGAACATGAACCGCCCGAGCATGGTGGGCGGCTGCGTCAGGCCGCCGCGCGTTTCGGCATTCCATTGGCGCGCTGGCTCGATCTGTCCACCGGGATTAACCCGCGGGCGTGGCCGGTTCCGACATTGCCGGCGTCCGCCTGGGGCCGTTTGCCCGAGGCGGAGGATGGTCTGGAGTCGGAGGCGGCACGCTACTATGGGGCGCCCGATCCGTTGCCCCTGGCTGGATCCCAGGCCGCGATTCAGGCGCTTCCCGCCATGCGCGCACCCTGTCGCGTGGGCGTGCCGCAGGTGGGCTATCGGGAGCATGCGTATGCCTGGCGCCGGGCCGGGCATCATGTGATCGAACTGGCCGACAGCGATCCGGGTCAATGGCTGGACGAAGGCCCCGGGCGGCTCGATTGTCTGGTCGTGATCAATCCCAACAATCCGACCGGCCACTGCTGGCCGGTCGCGACCCTGCTCGATTGGCACGCGCGACTTGCCGCGCGCGGCGGCTGGCTGATCGTCGACGAGGCTTTCATGGATGTCACGCCCGCGGGGAGTCTGACCCCATACGCCGGTCGGCCCGGATTGATCCTGCTCCGCTCGCTCGGCAAGTTTTTCGGTCTGGCTGGGGCGCGGGTCGGCTTTTTGTTCGCCGAGCCGGCGTTGCGGGCGACCCTGAACGCGTGGCTCGGACCCTGGACTCTGACCGGTCCTTCGCGCCTGATGGCCCGGCAGGCCTTCGCCGACACCGCCTGGCAGCGATGCGCGCGGGCGTCGCTGGCGCTGGACGCCGCGCGACTCGCCGCGCTGCTGCGAGACCACGGGC
Source organism: uncultured Thiocystis sp. (assembly GCF_903866365.1). Lineage (GTDB taxonomy): Bacteria > Pseudomonadota > Gammaproteobacteria > Chromatiales > Chromatiaceae > Chromatium. The sequence goes on along the minus strand of NZ_CAIPNF010000002.1, from coordinate 10,529 downwards.
TTGCGCCGACGGGCGGCACGGCGCTCTTCCAGTGGGTTCTGAGCGCGGACGCGGAGCGCATTGATGCCGCGTTGGCGCAACAGGGAGTTTTGGCGCGTCGCTTCGACCGCCCCGCCAGTCTGCGTTTCGGCCTGCCCGGCGAGGAACAGGATTGGCAACGGTTGAGCGTGGCCCTGGCGTCCGCCGTCCATTCGTGAAACCGGACTGGCTTGCGGTGCCCGCTGCGGATCCGGCGGCATGTCCGGCATGGCGCCTGTCGTGGCAGGACGAGGTGCGCGTCGCGTCACTGCTGCGGCCCGTCGGCTCGTATTCCTTGACCGCGAACCGCCCAGGCGATGTCGCGCCGGAGGGCGCCGGACGGGACTGGAAAAGCGTTTGCCGGATTCGTGTCGTCCTCCTGGTGGCCGAGCGGGCTCCGGTCTCCATGTCGCGCAATGGGACACGTGCCGCCGCGCTCGGAGCACGGCCACGCGATGGCGGGGTTCTTAGCACGCTCCTTGACAGTCTGGAGCACGATATCGAAATCCTCGGCTTGGGAACTCCCGTGCGGTTCGGGCCATGCGCGTCTAGTCCGAAGCGCGCTCCGTGCCACCGCAGGCCGCTGGATAAACATCGGTTAGATGTCGCCCTGAGCCTTGGCCGGCATGCCGCGGAGCGCGCCAAACTGGCCGGGCGCGAGCTTCTGGTTGGCTTGGGACAGGACTGGCGCGGACGGACGTCGGATGCGCTGCGAGCCGATCCCGCCTGGCGCGCCAGCCTGGCGGATGCTCCCTATGAAGCGCTGCGTCGTTTAGGAAGCCGCGAGACCGCCGTCTGCGTTGGGGCGCTGATCGCGGGCGCGCAGATCGGTCTGCCGGTCCTCTTGCAGGGTAGATACGCGGCCGCGGCGAGACGGGTCGCCTGCTGTCTGCACCCGCGGTTGGGCGAGTGGCTGAGCATCGCCGACGGCATGTCCAGGTTTTTTGCGACCTGGGCGCCGTCCGATACATCCTGCTTACCCGGTTCGGCGGTTCACTCGATCATGGTTGACGCGCACGCGCTCGCTCCCCGGAAGGCCTCGGTCTGACGGATCGGCTGCCCCTGTTTCAGCCGATGGCGCAGCAGGTTGAGCTCCCACGTCCGTTCGGCGAGCAGACGACGCAGTGCCGCCTTCTCCAGTTCGACTTTCAGGAGCTTTCGTCCCAGCCAGTCGAGTCGGATGCCCACCACATCGAGCTGGATTCTGGTGCGTTCGATCGTTTTTTCGAGGCGTTTCAGCCGTTGCTCGTCCAGGTTGGTAATCTGGCAGTTGATCGGGTCGGGATCCATTCTGGGTCTCTCCATTGAGTCCGTCATAAGGATCTAAACCGCATCCTGAGCCGCACGCCGGACACGGTTTAGACGATAGGCTTGAATCCTAGTCTTCTCATTGTCGATGGGTATCCGTGAAAACACTTAGGCCCATCCAAAAGGGTCTTCGTTTGCCCCCATGCTCCCTTCGAGAATCCGGCGTTTCCCCTCCAGAATGAAACGGATGGCGCGGTTGAAATCGGCGAGCGAGACGACTCGCGCATTCCCCAGGCGCAGCGAGGCATAGGAGGCCGCGAGCAGCACCGCGTTTTGAATATCGCCGCCCGCCGCGCCCTCCGAAGACTGGGCCAGAGTCGCGAAATCCACATCGTCCGCCAGCGGCAGTTGCCGGGGAATGTGGCCGCGCCAGATCATCTCACGTTGCTCGGTGGCGGGGAGCCGAAACTCCACATGCGCCAGCATCCGGCGCAGAAAGGCGGTGTCGTAGTTGCGGACCAGATTCGAGGCGAAGATCACGGCGCCATTGAAGTTATCAAGCTCGATCAGGGTGGTGCTCCGGGCGACATTGATGCTGTTGTCGGCGGACTGGGAGACATTGAGCAGGCGCTTGCCCAGGATCGAATCGGCCTCGTCGAAAAACAGCAGGGCGTCGGTGTCGGTGGCCTTGGCGAAGGCCGCCTGGATGTTCTTGGGCGTCTCGCCGACATATTTCGATTCCAGTTCGGCATAGCTGATCCGCAGGATGCGCTTGCCGAGCAGATCGGCGATGGCGTCCGCCGCCAGGGTCTTGCCGGTGCCGGGCGGGCCATAGAAATTCAGCGCCACTCGCCGCCCGGTGCGCGCGATCGAACCCAGATTCCAGGTCTCGTAGAGCAGATCCTGCGAGACGAGGACGTTGGTGGCCTCGCGGATGCGCTCCAGGCTGTCCGGGTCGAGGATGAGATGCTCTAGCGAATAGCGTGGTTCGAGCGGTTCGAGTCCAACCAGACGCGGTTCCTCGTCCTCTGCCGTCCGTGGCCCCGCGTCGCTGCGAGCGTTGAGGTCGTAGAGTGGGCCGATCCGCTCCGCGGACGGAGTTTCCAGATGGGTCTTGGACGGATTGAAGTCGACGCGAATCCGGGGTTTGGAGAGGAGTCCGGGAAACTCGGACGCATCCAGCAGCCGGGCGAGTTTTTTCAGAAACGCGGTCGATGCCGCTGGCTCGACCTCGACCGAGGTGTCCTGCCCCTTCTCAAAGCACAGCGGACAATAGAGCAGCGGCGCGCCGACCGCCTCGATGAAATAATGGCCCACATTGGATTTCTTGCCATGATGGGACAGGGTCAGTTCGCACCCGTGAATCGGGCAGGTGGGCTTTTTTTTAAGTAATGACAGCATGTGATGGAGGCTCACCATCGATCGGTGATGCGTAGCCAGGGCTTCCAGCCCTGGAAAATCAGGCCAGGATGGCCTGACTACGCAGGTTTAAGTCAATGGTTCAGGCAGGTTTGGAGAAACTGATGGGGGTGCGGTGATGGAGGTTCGGCCACCCGTCATGATCTCGAATGATGAGTCAATGGTCAGTGGTTGCGAATCCGCTCGCGGCGCGCGGCGCAGCGGGATGCGTGACACCGCGGAGCGGTGTCACGAGTAGCATCTCCCTTACCCCTCGATCAGAACACCAGGTTCAACATGAACAGCGAGACCACGAGGAAGAGGATGGACATGATGCCACCGGCGCGCATGAAATCCGTCACGCGGTAACCGCCCGGCCCCATGATCAGCGCATTCACCTGATGCGTGGGGATGAAAAACGAGTTGGACGTGGCGATCGCGACGGTCAGCGCGAAGACCGCCGGGTTGGCGCCGACCCCCAGGGCCATGTTGACGGCCAGTGGCACCAGCAGCACGGTGGCGCCCACGTTCGACATCACCAGCGTGAACGCGGTGGCAAGCACGGCCAATGCAGCCTGGACTACCCAGATGGGCACGTCGCCCAGGGCCGTCAGCGTCTCTTGGGCGATCCAGGCGGCGGTTCCGCTAGACTCGACCGCGAGCCCGAGCGGGATGAGCGATGCCAGCAGGAAGACGGTTTTCCAGCTCACGGCGTTATAGGCTTCCTCGATCGACAACACTCTGGTCAGCACCATGCCCACGGCACCGGTGAGCAGCGCGATCGAGAGCCGGAGATCGGTCAAGAGGATCAGCCCGAGCGTCAGCACGAACAGGAAGAGTGCGGCCGGAACCTTATGCGGACGCAGTTCCTCGTGCGGATACTCGGTGGTGACGATCACGAAGTTGCGATCCTGCTCCAGCCGGGCGAGATCGGCCCAGGTGGTGTGGACGACCAGTGCGTCGCCGGCGGCGAAAGGCAGGTTGCGCACGCCGCCGGTCTTGTAGGTGATCTGGTTGCCGCCGCGGTTGATGGCGAGCAGCGAGAGTCCATAGGTCTTGCGCAGCCAGACATCGCGCGCGGTCTTGCCGATCAGACTGGAGCCAGGCGGAATGACGATCTCGGCGATACCGGCCTTGGTATGGGCCATGGCCTCGGCGAACAGCTCCAGTTCGCGTTTGCGGATGAGCTGATTGGCGTTGCTGAAATCCAGCAGCGAGTCGGCGTTGCCCAGCATGCCGAGCGTGGTGCCTGCCGTAATGCCCAGGGTACGGTCGATCCCGTCGGCCCCGAAGCGCAGGCCGTCGCCCTTTTCGACCCCGACAATCCGCACCTTCCAGGTGCGCTCCAGCTCGTCGACGCTCATCCCGATCAGATGACTTTTTCCAGGGACGCGGAACTCCCCAAGCTCGAAATCGCTGAGTCCATAGGTTTCGGCGAAATACTGGCTGGTGTCGCTGCCTTCGAGCTTGTCGCTGCGAATCGCGGGAAGCACGAAGCGTCCGGCCAGCACGAAATAGACAATGCCGGTGGCGAGCAGCGCAAGGCCGATCGGGGTGACATCGAACAGTTCAAAGGTCTTCATCGACGCCACGCCATCCGGCAGCGCCTGATTCGAGGTCAGAATCAGATCGTTGAGCAGAATCAGCGGACTGGAGCCGACCATGGTGATGGTGCCGCCGAGGATGGCGCAGAAACCCATGGGCATCAGCAGACGCGAGAGCGGCAGTCCGGTGCGCGCCGAGATGCGGCTGACGACCGGCAGAAAGAGCGCGGCGGCGCCGACATTCTGCATGAAGCTGGAAATGGCGCCGACCGTGCCCGAGATCAGCGGGATGATGCGCGTCTCGGTGGAGCCGCCGATACGCATGATGAACCCCGCGACCTGCGACATGATACCGGTCTTGTCCAATCCGGCGCCGACGATCATGACCGCGATGATGGAGATGACGGCATTACTGGAGAAGCCGTCGAACAGTCGCTCGACCGGAACCAGCCCCTGTTCCAGCCCCATCCAGGGCGCCAGGAAGCTCGTCAGTCCGAGCAACACCATCACTGTGATCGCCGCCACGTCGACGCTGACGACCTCGAAGGCGAACAGAAAGATCGTGAGCAGCAGGAAGGCGCTGACCCAGGCGATCTCGGTGGAGGGAACCACGCTGGCAAGATAGATGCCGACGATGGCGAAAAAGGCGGCCGCGAGGTCTTGTCTGGACAAGGCGCGGATGATGTTGGGCATACTGGTTTCCCTCTTGCGAGCTGGTTGATGACCGTGCGTCTATCGCACATGATACGTAAAGGGTTTCCCGGATTCCTGTCTTTTTCCGTCAGGATGAGGCGTCAGTTCGCGGCCGGGCCTGCCTGGCGGTGGCGGGCGATCCAGCTCGCTGTTAGTCTCTCCGGTGTTGCTCGCTTCCGTTCACCCGCTTGGAGCTTGAACCCATGCCGTCTGATCTCCGCCGGATCCTGATCGCGTCTTCACTGATCGTCTGGAGTATCGCCTTTGCCGCGGAAGAGCCCGCGACGGTGTCATCGGTCCCGGTCGCGACCGAACTGGAGAAGCTGATGTCCGAGCATGGGTTCGAGGTGCGCGGCATCGAGCAGACCGTCGACGCAATGGCGCGTGCCGAGGGCGATGGATTGCTCGCGCGTCTGCACATGCTCTTGGAAAACTTCGATTATGTGCTTGTTCAGACGCCGGATGGCGGGATCGAACGGGTACTCATCCTGGGCGAAAAGGTCGCCTATGTACCACCGCCTCTCGTGGTCGAAAGCGATGCGCCGGATCCCGACTCGGCCGAGTCAAGCGATGATGAAGAAATCGTCCTGCCGACACAGCGCAAGGGCCCGTCGCATTTGTTGACCCTGACCCTTGAAGGACCGAACGAGCAGCAAGTCAAGCAGATTCTGCTGATCGATACCGGTGCCGATCAGGTGGTGCTGCCGGCGTCGCTGGTTGCGTCCCTGGGACTGGATGTAAGCACTCTGCGCGATCAGCAGGTGCAAACGGCGAATGGTTCGGTCGATGCGCGCGTTGGGACACTGCCCGCGATCTGGCTCGGCGACACGCGCGTTCCGGATGTGTCGGCCGCGTTCATCGATGATCAGCGGCTCGGCGGTCACGCATTGCTTGGAATGAATGTGCTGGGGCGTTTCCGAATCACGATCGACGATGTCAAGAACCAGGTGACCCTGGCGTCGAAATGAGCGTCGGCTCCTGTTCGGCCAGTCCTTGGCCGTCGGGATGGGGCGACGCTAGCTACGAGCCTTGTTTAAGCCGCTTCAGATGTTCCTGAAGCGCATTGACATCGTGATCGAGACGCCCGATCCCTTGCGCATGCGTCTGTTCATGCTTGGCTTGGTTGAGCGCCATCTGGCGCATGTATTTCCGCAGTTCATGGAGATCGCTCTCGACGCGACCCAGGCTGGCCGCGGTCTGGTCTAGTCGCTCGTTGGTCTGGTCCAGGCGCGCGTTGAATTCCTCGCGCAGTTTCAGAATGCTCTCGCGAATTTCCCTCAGCAAGATAAGAACAAAGCCGGTGGACATGGTGCGCTCCAGGGGCGACGGCGGAAGTGAGGGCAGCTTCAGTGCGAAGACCGCTATAATACGTTGTTCGGAACGCCAGATTCAGAGAATCTCTTCGTTCTCTTCGTCATCCGGATCCAGCGAGTCGCGATATTGTTCCAGCCGTTCGACCGTCGCCTCCAGCTCGCCGTAACGGGCGATGTGGTAGATGCCCTCGCCCTCGGTGACCAGGGGCAGATTGGTGCGTCCGATGACGATGCCGCTGGCGGGCGCGAGCACAGGCTCGTCCGCGTGGCGGAAGGGATCCGTGACGATCCCCAGCGTCTCGCCTTTTTTGACGCAGGCGCCGAGCGGTGTCAGTGAGAGCAGCACGCCGCTGCGATCGGCGCGAACCCAGAGACTGGAACGGGCCACCACCGATTTTTGTTCGAGCGTTTTGCGGCCCGCATGGCCGCGAATCATCCCCAGATGGCGCATCACCCCCAGAATGCCGCGCAACCCGGCGCGGACCGCGAACTCGTCGAAACGCAGCGCCTCGCCGCCCTCGTACAACAGCAGCGGGATGGCGCGCTCGATCGCCGCCGCGCGCAGCGAGCCGGGACGCGCCTCGGCGTCCAGGATCACCGGCGTACCGAAGGCGTTGGCGAGCGCCGGCATGCGCTCGTCGGCGTCGAGCGTCACCCGGATCTGCGGCAGGTTCTCGCGATGCAGCGCGCCGGTGTGCAGATCGATCCCATGGGTCGAGCCTGCCACGACCTCGCCGATCAGGGTCGCCGCCAGACGCGCGGCCAGGGATCCCTTGTCGGAACCGGGGAAGCTTCGGTTCAGATCGCGCCGATCCGGCAGGTAGCGGGATTGGCGCACATAGCCATAGACGTTGACCACAGGCACCGCCAGCAGGGTGCCGGACAGTCGCTGCAAGGACTTTTGCAGCAGCAGACGCCGGATGATTTCGACCCCGTTGATTTCGTCGCCATGGATCGAGGCGGTGACGAACAGCCGCGCTCCAGGGCGTCGCCCCTGCAGGACATGCACCGGCATCAGGACCGGCGTCTGGGTGTAAAGGCTGGGTAGCGGGATATCGACGCGGGCGCGCTCGCCGGGTTGCACGCGGCGTCCGGCGATGACAAGCGGGGCAGGGGTCATCGTGAGATGTCCAGAACATGAAGCGACCGGAAAGACATCGTCCCGATCTTGTCATGAAACCGTCGCGGAGTGCCAGCGCGTCAACCTCATCCCAGGGGCGCTAGCCCTGACCGCGCGTGCGGGTCTTGCCGATCGCGGCATTCTTTTCGATGAAACCGACGATCATGCCCGCGACATCCTTGCCGGTCGCGCCCTCGATCCCTTCGAGCCCCGGCGACGAATTGACCTCCATCACCACTGGGCCATGATTGGAGCGCAAGATGTCCACGCCAGCCACGTTGAGCCCCATGATCCGCGCCGCGCGGGTCGCGGTCGAGCGTTCCTCCGGGGTGATGCGGATCAGCGAGGCGCTGCCGCCGCGGTGCAGATTGGACCGGAACTCGCCCTCCTTGGCCTGACGCTTCATGGTCGCGACCACCTTGTCGCCGATGACGAAACAGCGGATGTCCGAGCCATTGGCCTCCTTGATGTATTCCTGCACCAGGATGTTGACCTTGAGTCCCATGAACGCCTCGATGACGCTCTCGGCGGCCTTCTGAGTCTCGGCCAGGACGACGCCAATGCCCTGGGTGCCTTCCAGCAGCTTGATGACCAGCGGGGCGCCGCCGACCATCTTGATCAGGTCTTCCACGTCGTCCGGGGCGTGGGCAAAGCCGGTGATCGGCAGCCCGATCCCCTTGCGCGACAGCAGTTGCAGCGAACGCAGCTTATCGCGGGCGCGGGTGATGGCAACCGATTCGTTCAGCGGATAAACCCCCAGCATCTCGAACTGGCGCAGTACCGCCGTGCCATAAAAGGTCACCGAGGCGCCGATACGCGGGATCACGGCATCGAAGTCATTGAGTTCCTCGCCTTTGTAGTGCATCGAGGGGGCAAGCGAGGTGATGTTCATGTAACAGCGCAGGACATCGATGACCTTGGTCTCATGACCGCGCGCGCGCGCGACCTCCACCAGCCGGCGGGTCGAGTAAAGCGATGGATTGCGCGAGAGGATGGCGATTCTCATGCAGGGTCGGCGACAGTCGCGCCGTGAACCTCAATGGCCTGTGATCGGAGCGCATGATACCGGAATCGCTCGCGCGCTTCCGGTTGGTTCTGGTTTCAGATGCCGTCTTTAGACGGTGAACGGCTGGGTGTTCCGTCCGCGATCAGAGTCGCGATCAGCAGGATGATGACACCCAGGGTGATAGCGCTGTCGGCGATGTTGAAGGCGGGCCAGGGATTGAACAGATCCAGTGGAACGAAAGGCAGAGAGACCTGGATGAAGTCCACCACATGACCAAGCAGGATCCGGTCGATCAGATTGCCGAGGGCGCCGCCGATCAGCAGCGCCAGACCGGCCGCCAGCCAGCCCTCGCCGCGCTTAAGCCGCAGTAGCCAGACCGTGAGCACAACGCTGACGACCAGCGCGAGCCCGGTGAACAGCCAGCGCTGCCAGCCGCCGGCGTTCGAGAGAAAGCTGAAGGCCGCGCCCTCGTTGAACATCAGAGTCAGGTTGAGGTTCGGCGACAGGATGACCGGCTCGAAGGGTTGCAGGGTGGAGAGGATCAACCATTTGGTCGCCTGATCCAGGAGCAGGACGAGCAGGGAGAGTAAGAGCCAGCGTTTCAAATTGGCACCATTGAGTTGTGAAGCCGCGTCCGGCATGGCAGGCGTTGTTTGCACCTCGACCAGCAAACGCCGGCGCTGACGCGGTTTAAGTCTTTATTTTCAATATATCCTGATTCCCTTGCTCAATCCAAAATGAAATTAAATGAGGATCGAACCCCAACTAAATCCTTGATCCCGCCCTTCTCGGGCCGAAGGGCAGCAACATGTCTTGATCGTGGCTGGCCGCGAAACGCATCATGCTCAGTCTCGCCCGGCGCAGCGATATGCTGGTATCATGATGAATGCAATTTGATAGCAGGAAAATTAATGAAAGCATTGAGTATTCGTCATCTCCCGGATGATGTCTATGAATCCCTGAAGGCAATGGCCGCGGCGAACCACCGCAGCATGCAGGAACAGGTGCGCTGCTTGATCGAACGGGAAATCCGACTGATCGGCGGCTCCGGCTTGGCGACAGCCCGTGATTGGCGGGCGCGCCTGGAGGGACGCACTCTGGGCGACACGGTAGAAGACGTGCGACAGGATCGTGCAAGATGATCTGGGTGGTCGATACCTCGGCCCTGATCCGTTTGTTTGTGCCCGATGGTCCGCTGCATCCCGAGGTCGAGACTGCATTCAATCGCGCGGCCAGCGGCGGGGATCTGGTGTTGGCACCCCAGTTGTTATTGGCGGAGGCGGCGAACGTCATGTTGCGCAAGCGGCAACGGGGCGAACTGTCGGCACTGGAATTGGTCGAGCTTCTGCAAGCGATGATGTCGCTACCGATCCGTTATTGCGAGCATGAAAACTTGATTTTATCGACCTGCGCCTTGGCGGAGGCGCATGGCTTGACAGCCTACGATGCGCTGTATCTGGCCTTGGCCGAACGACAGGGCGCGCGTCTGATCACGAACGACGAAGCGTTAAACGCGGCCGCGCGCACGTTAGGATTGACCTGACGGTTGCCACCCATTCGCCGTGTCATCGTCAACGAAGGGTGGTTTTATCGGTCATGCGTCTCACGGTCCAGCGGGGTTCGATGGGTTTCACTGCCAATCGGTGTCCGTGCCAATCGTCAACGTCGTGCCATGGCCGCTCTACCCATCTACGCGAAGTGCCGTGTCTCGCCCGCCCCGGCAACATTCTCGACACAGCGCCCGCACAGTTCCGGATGCTCGGCATGGCTGCCGACATCCGCGCGATGATGCCAGCAGCGCACGCACTTGGGATGACCGGACGCGCTGACCCGCACGGCAAGTCCGTCCAGGTCGGTTGCGCTGGCATCCTCGGGGCGTTCGGCGACTGCATGCAGCCGAACCTCGGAGACGATCAGGGCGAAACGCAATTCGTCTCCGAGCCGTTCGAGCGCCTCGCGCAGTGCGTCCGAACAATAGAGATCCAGCTCGGCGTCGAGCGAGGAGCCGATCTGGCCGGCCTTGCGGGCGGTCTCCAGCGCAGGTCCGGTCGCCATGCGGGTGGCGATGATCCGGTCCCAGAATCCGCGATCCATGGGGTCGCCGTCTTCCAGTGCGAACAGTCCTTCATACCAGGTCGCGGTGAAGATGGTTTCGTCGCGTTCGCCCGGAATCTCGCGCCAGATCTCGT
>NZ_CAIPNF010000001.1 GCF_903866365.1 uncultured Thiocystis sp. | reverse complement strand
TCGGGTGGCAATTCCTTCAGAAACGCTTCAAACGCAAGATCGACGGGCTGAGGGGCGTGGAGCATGGCAGCAAAAAGCTAACACATCGCACCTCTCCACTGATTTTCAAGGGCTTGTCGGCTATGTTGGCGCTTATGGGTTCGAACCCCCGTGGGGACTCCAATCGGAACAAGGGCTTACGTGAAAACGTAGGCCCTTTTTTTTGTCTTCGAATTGTGTCCGGTGTATGACCTCCGTCTCACCCGACCCAACTTAAAGAGCCCGCCCGCGCCGCTTCCCGCAGATAGCCGGCGACCTGTGCTGGCTCCGGGTGATCGAGCCAGGGTACAACGCCCAAACAGGGCGCCTCGATCAGGTTGGCGAGGGTGGCGAGATTGGCATCAAGAACCAGCATCTCGGGATCGATCTGATTGCCGATCCAGCCGATCAGGCGGGTGTCGCTGGACTGGATGCTTTCGGCGGTCAGTAAGGCGTGATTGAGGCAGCCGAGTTTGAGCCCAACCACCAGGATGACGGGGAGTTCGAGCGCGGCCGGGAGATCGCTGAGCGAGAAGTCTGGCCCCAGGGGAACCCGCCAGCCGCCGACCCCTTCCACCACCACCAGATTCGCTTTGGCGTCCAGCGCGCCGTAGGCGCGGACAATCGCCGCCAGATCGATCGCGACGCCGGCCGCGGTGGCCGCCAGATGCGGCGCGATCGGCGGGGCGAAGGCGTAGGGGTTGATCCGTTCATAGGGTTCCCGGCTGCTGCCTTGTTCCTGCAAGGTCAGTGCGTCCTCGTTGCGCAGGCCGCTAGGCGTCAGTGCACAGCCAGACGCCACGGGTTTCATGCCCAAAACACGCAATCCGCGCGACTGGAGAGCCGCCATCAGCCCGACGCTGATCGCGGTCTTGCCGCAGCCGGTATCGGTGCCGGTGACGAAGACGCCGCTCATGTCCGCCCGCCCGAGCGTCCCCGTCCGCCGATGGCGCTGAGCGGGATGGCGATGCCGCCGGCACAGGGTTTCTGCTCCGGCGCCCAGGCGTGACCATAGACCGCTTCATAACTGGCGGGCAGGCGTCCGGCGTCACGGTGACGCTCGTAGGCCCGTTCGACCGCCGCGAGTCGCGCGCGTCCGGTGAGCGCGCGTGGGCGTTCATGGGTGGCGTTGTGGGCGCCGAGGAGCTTGAGATCGCGCATCAGGTCGCGCGTGTGCGCGTAGGTCAGGGTCAGGCGCTCGACATCCATGACCGGATCGGCGAAGCGTGCCCGGACCAGCGCATCGCCGATGTCGTGCATGTCCAGAAAGGGGCTGACATGAGTGTCGCCGTCCACCTCGCTCCACGCCTGGCGCAGTTCCTTGAGCGTGTCCGGACCGAAGGTGGTGAACAGGAAGAGCCCGCCCGGACGCAGCACCCGCAGACATTCGCCAAAGGCCCGCTCCAGGTCGCACCACTGCAGCGTGGCGTTCGAGACGATCAGATCCACCGCGCCATCGGCCAGCGGCAGCGACTCGGCATCGGCGCAGACGCACCACGGGCGGCGCAGCCAGCCGCCACGTTTGCGTGCCTGGAGCAGCATCCCGTGCGCGAAATCCAGCGCGATCACCCGCGCCCGGCGGTAACGACGGTGGAGCGCGTCAATCGCATGGCCGGTGCCCGCGCCTAGATCCAGAATGCGCTGGGGTTCGAGCCGGACATAGTCGAGCCGTTCCACCAGGCGATCGGCGAGCTCGCGCTGAAGCACGGCGACCCTGTCGTAGTGCGTCGCCGCGCGCTCGAAGCTGCGGCGCGCGCGTCCTTTGTCGATCATGTTACCGGCTCGGCGAGAAAGGACCGGATGGCCCGCGCGGTCTCGACCGGGTGCGACAGATGCGGCGCGTGGGCGGCGCCGGCGATGACCTGAGTCCGCGCGTCTGGCATCAGGATCTCGATGCGTTCGGCGACCTTGGCCGGGACCAGTGCGTCATGATCGCCGAACAGCCAGAGCGCGGGACAGCGAAGGTCCGGGAGCCGTCCGCGCAGGTCTTCGTCGCGCAGCAGGTCCAGGCCCAGCGACAGGGCGGCGGGGTTGGGGGCCGGTTGGCCGGCGAGTATCTCGCGCAGGGTACGCAGAACTTCGCGGGCGGAGTCGCTGCCGCGCACCTGGAGCGCGAGGAAACGCGCGAGCGTGGCGGCGGGATCGGCGGCCAGTTCCTGATGGAACTGATCGAGCGTCGTCTCCGGCATCGCCGGCGTCCAGTCCGCCGCGCGCACGAAACGGGGCGTGGCGGTCAGCAGGACGAGCCCCGTGACCCGCTTGGGCGCGCGTAGCGCGGCGGCGAGCGCGACCAATCCACCGAGCGACCAGCCGAGCCAGACCGCCTGTTCCGGTGCCACGTCCAGGCAGGCGTCGGCCCAGGTCCAGAGGCTGTCGAGCGCGGGCGGGAAGGGGCTGTGACCGTGTCCGGGGAGATCGATCCGGTGCTGGTTCAGTCCGTTCCAGGTGTCCGCCGGGCAGGCATCCCAGACGGCGGCGTTCATGCCCCAGCCATGCAGCATGACGAGGTCTTGGTGAGCGTTGGGGAGATGGATTGGCATGGGGTGTTTTCAGTGGTCAGTTGGCAGTTCGGCCAAGGCATCCAGAAGCCGGTCGACATCGGTGTCGGCATGGGCGGTGGAGAAGGTGATGCGCAGTCGGGCGGCGCCCTCGGGGACCGTCGGCGGGCGGATGGCGCCGACCAGGATTCCGGCCGCTTCCAGCGCCTGGCTCCAGCCGATGGCGCGCTCGGCACTGCCGGCGAGCAGAGGCTGAATCGGCGTGAACGAATCGGTGAGTGGCAGACCGAGCTGGCCGGCTCCCTGTCTGAATCTGGCGATCAGCAGCCGGAGCCGCGCGCGGCGCCAGTCCTCGCGTTCGGCCAGCCGCAGGCTCGCGCGGGTGGCTTCGGCGAGCGCCGGCGGGGTGGCGGTGGTGTAGATGTAGCTGCGCGCGCGCTGGATCAGCGTCTCGATCAAATCCTCCGACCCGGCGACGAAGGCGCCGAAGGTGCCGAAGGCTTTGCCCAGGGTGCCCATCAGAATGATCGTCTCGCTCGGGACCAGACCGCAGTGATCCAGCGAGCCGCGACCGCCGTGTCCGAGCACGCCGAGTCCATGGGCATCGTCGACCAGCAGCCAGGCGCCGGCTTGATGGGCGATCCGCGCGAGCGCGGGCAGCGGGGCCAGATCGCCATCCATGCTGAACACGCCGTCGGTGGCGATCATCCGCGTCGGGCCGCCCTTGAGCAGACGGTCGAGTTCGGCGCTGTCCGCATGCGGATAGCGGCGCAGGGTGGCGCGCGAGAGTTGCGCGCCGTCGAGCAGCGAGGCGTGGTTGAGCCGGTCCTCGAAGACCCGGTCGCCGCGTCCGGCCAGCGCCGCGATGACCCCGAGATTGGCCATGTAGCCGGTCGAGAAGAGGAGCGCGCGCGGGTAGCCGGCGAACTCGGCCAACGCCTCTTCCAGTGCGTGATGGGCGGCACTGTGACCATTCACCAGATGGGCCGCGCCGCTGCCCACGCCCCAGCGTTCGGCGCCCCGTTGCAGAGCGGCGATGACCTCGGGGTGATTGGCGAGCCCCAGATAGTCGTTGCTGCAGAAGCTCAGCAGGGGCCGGCCATCGACGATGGCGCGCGGCTGCTGCGGGGCATCCTGGACGCGCCGGCGGCGGTAGAGGTGCGCGGCCTTCAGGTCATCGAGTTGGGCGCGGAGGCCGGCTGCATGAGTGTTGACTGGTCCATCATTCAACGCTTGAGTTCCCGATAAAAATTTCGTGGGTGTGTCCAGTCGTTTTGTGACAGCCGCCCGGTTCGGTGCGTTCCGCCTCGATCTCCTCAAAGTTGAGCCCCAGGCGCGCGAAGAGCGCGCGATCGCGGTCGGCTTCGGCATTGGATGCGGTGAGCAGGCGCTCGCCATAAAAGATGGAGTTGGCGCCCGCGAGAAAACACAGCGCCTGTAACTCGTCGCTCATCTCGTTGCGACCGGCGGAGAGACGCACATGGGAGGCCGGCATCAGGAGGCGAGTGGCGGCGACCACGCGCACGAACTCGAAGGGATCGAGCGCGGCCTGACCGAAGAGCGGGGTGCCTTCGACCTGGACCAGCAGGTTGATCGGTACCGACTCCGGGTGGGCGGGTAGGTTGGTGAGCTGGCGGAGCATGGAGGCGCGGTCGCGGCGCGATTCGCCCATGCCGAGGATGCCGCCGCTACAGGTCT